>NZ_CACVCE010000006.1:0-78712 GCF_902729445.1 Magnetospirillum sp. LM-5
AGCCGCCGACGGGGTTCAGCAGGCCAAGGACTATGCCGAAATCCTTGGGCTGAAATTCGCCTATGCCGCCAACGGTGCCGAGATCATCGAGATCGACTACACCACCGGCATTGAAATGCTCGTGCCCGCTTTCCCGACGCCGGATGAACTATGGGCGCGGCTGCGGGCTGCCGAGGGCGTGGCGGACGACAAGGCCGCCGAGCGCCTGCTGACGCCCAGCTATCCTGATCACAAGAAGCCGCTGCGGTACTATCAGGAGATAGCAGTCAATCGCGCGGTACAGGCCATTGTCCAGGGACGGCGACGCAATCTGCTGACCCTATGCACCGGGGCGGGAAAGACTGCTGTTGCCTTCCAGATTTGCTGGAAACTGTGGTCCAGCCGCTGGAATAAGACCGGCGAATACCGCACCCCAAAAATTCTGTTCCTGGCCGACCGTAACGTGTTGGTGGATGATCCCCACGCCAAGGACTTCGCCCCCTTCGGTGACGCCCGCTACAAGATCGGCGGCGGTGCGCCCAGCCTGGGGCGGGACATGTATTTCGCCATCTATCAGGCCATGGCCGAGGACGAACGCCGCGACGGCCTGTTCCGCGCTTTCCCCAGGGACTTCTTCGACCTGATCATCGTGGACGAATGCCACCGGGGCAGCGCCAGCGACAAGAGCACATGGCGCGATATCCTGGAGCACTTCGATTCCGCCTATCAGCTTGGCATGACGGCGACGCCGCGCCGCGAGGAGAACGTAGACACCTATGCCTATTTCGGCGAACCGCTGTACGTCTACAGCCTCGCCCAAGGCATCGCCGACGGCTTCCTCGCCCCATATCGGGTCCATCGCATCATCACCGATGCCGACGCGGCGGGCTGGCGTCCGACCAGGGGAGAGTTGGACCGCTTTGGGAGGGAAATCCCTGACGACGAATACGAGACCAAAGATTTCGAGCGCGTCGTCGCTCTGCGCGCCCGCACCGAGGCCATTGCCCACCACCTCAGCACCTTCCTGAAGGCGACCGACCGTTTCGCCAAGACCATCGTGTTCTGCGTCGATCAGGACCATGCCAGCGAGATGCGCCGAGCCCTGATCACCGAGAACGCCGACCTCGTGAAGGCTTTTCCTGATTATGTCTGTCGGGTGACCTCCGACGAGGGCGATGTCGGCAAGGGTCACCTATCCCGGTTCCAGGATATTGAAGCTACCTCGCCGGTGATCCTCACCACCTCCCAGCTCCTGACCACCGGTGTGGACGCCCCCACCTGCAAGAACGTGGTGCTGGCCCGTGTCGTCGGCTCCATGAGCGAGTTCAAGCAGATCATCGGGCGTGGCACCCGGCTGAAGCCCGATTACGGGAAGCTGTATTTCAACATCATCGACTACACCGGCACCGCCACCGAGAAGTTCGCTGACTCTAATTTTGACGGTGATCCCGCCGCCACAGGCGGAGCCACTATCGACGAGACAGGCGAGATCGTTACCGAGACCCCAGACGAGGAAACTCCGGTTTCACCCGGCGAATTGGACGACCCTTCTGGGGAAGGCGACCCGCTGCCACCCGATGGTGGGGATGATGACGGAATGCCGCGCAAGTTCTTCGTGGACGGCGGCACCGTCGCAGTGATCCACCATCTGGTCTACGACCTGGACGCCGACGGCAAGAAGCTGACCTGCCGCCAGTTGACCGACTATACCGGAGAGAAGGTCCGCACCCTCTATCCCAGCGCCACAGAATTTCGACACGACTGGCTCGACCCAGACAAGCGCCCGCTGATCGTCGAGGAGTTGCTGGAACGCGGTATCGACGTGGAAAGCCTCGCCGAGACGCTGGACAAACCTGAGGCCGATCCCTTTGACCTGTTGTGTCACCTCGCCTACAACGCGCCACTGCGCTCGCGGCGGGAGCGGGCGGATCGCGTCCGCCATGACGAAGCCGCGTTCTTCGCCCAATACGGCCCCGACGCCCGCGCCGTCCTCGACGCCCTGTTGGAGAAATACGCCGATCATGGTGAGGCCCAGTTCAGGCTTCCCGACGCCTTGGAGGTAGCCCCCTTGGACAGCTTCGGTAATGTTATCGAGATCGCTGGGCGGTTTGGCGGCGCAGCCAAACTAAAGGAAGCTGTTGCGGAATTGACCCAGCTTCTATACGCCGCATAGCCTTTAGCCTTTGAGAGATCAGAACACCATGGCTCGCCAGCCCGGCACAAAGAAGAAGCAACCGACGCAGACCACCGCCCAGCGGCTGGACAGCATTATCAAGTCGGCGCGCAAACACATGCGCAAGGACCGGGGCCTGAACACCGACCTGGAGCGCCTGCCGACTCTGGTGTGGGTCATGTTTCTCAAGTTCCTCGACGACAAGGAACGCATCGAGGAAGAAAAGTCCGTCCTCTCTGGCACTCCCTTTAAACCGGCCATCGCCCGGCCCTACCGTTGGCGTGATTGGGCGGCCAAGTCCGAGGGCATCACCGGCCCCGACCTGATTCGCTTCGTGAATGACGAGAAGGCGGTGCTGCCGGGCAGCGAGGAGGAAGGCCCCGGCCTGTTCGCCTATCTCCGTTCGCTGCGGAACGGTGGCTCGGGTAAGGACCGCCGCGACGTCATCGCCAATGCCTTCCGCTCCATTAGTAATCGGGCGGAAAGCGGCTATGTGCTGCGCGATGTCATCAACCTGATCGACGACATCCATTTCACCAGCTCCGAGGAGATGCAAATCCTTGGGCGGCTATATGAAACTCTGCTGCGTGAAATCCGCGATGCGGCGGGCCAATCGGGTGAATTTTATACCCCACGCCCAGTCGTCCGCTTCATGGTCAATGTCACCGATCCCCGGCTGGGCGAAACCGTCCTCGACCCCGCCTGCGGCACCGGCGGCTTTCTGACCGAGGCATTCGAGCACCTGTCCGCTCAGTGCCGCACCGTCGCCGACCGCAAGACCCTCCAGACCGCCAGCATCTTTGGCGGCGAGGTGAAGTCGCTGCCCTACATGCTGGCCGAAATGGGCCTGCTGCTGCACGGCTTGGAAGCGCCGCAGATCGACCCCGAGAATGGGCTTCGCCACCGTCTGACGGACATCGGCGAGAAGGACCGGGTGAACGTAATTCTCACCAATCCACCCTTCGGTGGCGAGGAGGAGAAGGGCATCCTCAACAACTTCCCCGAGGATAAACGCTGCCAGGAAACCACCCTGCTGTTTCTGCAAATGATCATGCGGCGGCTGAAAAAGGCTGGGAAGGGTCGGGCCGCCGTGGTGGTGCCCAATGGCACCCTGTTCGGCGATGGCGTCGCCGCCCGCATCAAGGCCGATCTGATCGAGAACTACAATCTTCATACCGTGGTGCGACTGCCCGAGGGCGTCTTCGCCCCCTATACGGACATTCCCGCCAACCTGATCTTCTTCGACACCAGCGGCCCGACCAAGGACATCTGGTTCTACGAACACCCACTGCCGCCGGATCGGCGGAAATACACCAAGACCAATGCCCTGGCTTTCGAGGAGTTCGAGCCGTGTCTGTCGTGGTGGGCGAACCGCGAGGAGACCGAACGAGCCTGGAAGGTCCACGGCCACGATCTTATCCAGCGCGATGCCGAGGGCAAGGTGGTCTCCTGTAACCTTGACCTCAAGAATCCGAACGCCGCTGATGCTCTGGACCACCGTCCGCCCGCCGAGCTGGTGGATAGCCTGATAACACACGAGCGCCGTATCCTCGACATCCTGGCCGAGATCAAGGCCACGCTGGCGGAGCCGGTGTGATGGCGAAGCGGTGGCCAGTGGTCGCGTTGAACGATGTGGCCCCCATTCGGAGGCGGCCTGTGGAAACCGCGCCGGGCAACAACTACCCCCTGCTGGCAGTCCGGTCTTTCGGGCGCGGGACGTTTTGCAAGCCTCCGCTCGAGGGGGACGAGATCACATGGCAGAGCCTTTTTCAGGTTCGGGCTGGAGACCTCTTGTTAAGCAACATCAAGGCGTGGGAGGGGGCCGTCGCCGTTGTCGCCAATGACGATGATGGGCGCTACTGTTCGCACCGCTACATCACCTGCGTCGCGGACGAAACCCAGGTTCTTTCGACCTTCCTCGGCTACTACTTCCGTACTCCACAGGCCGTCTGGCAGCTTGCGAAGGCTTCACCGGGGAGTGCTGACAGAAACCGCACATTGAGCATGACCGCGCTCAGGCGGATCACGGTTCCTCTTCCTCCCCTTGATGAGCAGCGCAGAATCGTTGCCCGCCTAGATCAGGTTGAGCGGTTGATGAATGCCCGCCAAGCGGCCATTGAGGCGATGGATGCGGAGGCCGAGGCTATGCTGCGGTCGGCCTTTGACCGTCTCATCGACGGCGCGCCTCTGCGCCCCATGGCCGAGGTTGCACCGCTTGTCCGCCGTCCGGTGGCGGTTATTCCCGAAGACTCTTACCCGGAATTGGGTGTTCGATCTTTCGGGCGGGGAACCTTCCATAAGCCGCCATTGTCCGGGGCAGAGGTCGGATCAAAAAAGCTGTTCTTCATCAAGCCCGGAGACCTCCTGTTCAACATTGTGTTTGCCTGGGAAGGAGCCGTGGCCGTTGCGGCGGAAAGTGATGAAGGACGGGTTGGCTCCCACCGCTTCCTTACCTGCATTCCCCATCATGGAGGTGCCACAGCCGAGTTTCTGCGGTTCTATTTCCTTACCCCCGAAGGGCTTGCCAAACTTGGAGAGGCATCCCCCGGCGGGGCTGGGCGAAACCGCACCCTTGGTTTGAAGGCACTGGAGGCGATAAAAGTGCCCACCCCATCCTTCGACAGGCAACTCTGGTTCGACGGTCTGCAAGCCAAGGCTGGTGAAATGCGCTCCATCCGCGAACAAGCCGCCCGCGACGCCGGTGCCTTGCTTCCCGCCATGCTCCACGAAATCTTCGGCGGTGGGGAGGTGTAGACAACCACCATGCCCGACCGCCTGCCGCCCCTCATCGCCGCCACCAAGACCCTGGCCTCAACGCCCAAGTGGGCGGAACTGGACGACCAGTTTACCTTCACGGTGGCGCTGGACATCGACGGGGTTACCCAGATTGGCTTGCGGTTGAGAGGGCGATGTGCGCGGGAGTATTCCGACCAAAATCTGACCTTTCAAATCGAGTATCAGTTTCGTGGAATAGCCAGATTTGCCCCGGTCACACGCGTAGACTGGAAGCCGATAAAGCCACACAACAACCGACATTTTGGCCCTCCGGCATTGCGGCTAATGCGCTTTCACGCCTCGCACATTCACCCGTTTCAGGAAAACCACGAATGGATGTCGGGGAATGGTCAGCCGTTGGCCGAAAACCTCAAGGCGTATGATCTTCCCATCGCTATTCCGATGGAGCACGAACCGGATACTGTGTCCGCGCTAATGACTTTGGCTGGACGATGCTTCAATATCGACGGTATGAATGCCATCCTGGGTCCCCCGTGGAAGGCCCCGAGGTTGTTATGATGACGAACGGACTGAACGAACAGAGCAAGGCGTTTCAGGAGGTCGTGGACGGTGTAGCCCGTGCTATGGCCGACGTGCGCCATGCGCAGGACGCTTCGTTCGTCAGCCTGCCCGTCATGTATCCCAGCGGCTCGCTGGTAGTTGTCCGCATCGACCCCCACCACGATGGCCGCTATCTGGTGTCAGACGCGGGGCTGGGTTTCGAGGAAGCCGATTTGATGGGAGCGGGCCGGTTGTTCGCCCACTCCGCCCCTGCCGTCGCCATGCGGGCCGGTGTCCATTTCGACCGGCACACCTTTTCCTTGGGGGTACGCCAGGAACAACTTGTCGGTGCCGTCTCGGTCATTGCCGCCTGTTCACAAGAGGCGGTCCAGGTCGCCGCCTTCCGGCTGGACGAAAGGAAGAAGGCCGACGCCGCCGACCGCCTGTGCGAACGTCTCTTCCGCCTGTTCACCCCCGCCAAGGTCGAGCGCGGGGCGACTGTCATCGGCGCGTCGAACACGCCCTGGACCGTAACCGCGCTGGTGCGGGCCGATGGTCATAAGGCCGTCTACGAACCCGTGTCCGAGCATGCCAATTCGGTGGCCTCCGCCCTGACCAAGTTCGTGGACTTGACCCAGTTGGAGTATCCCCCCGCCCGCATCGCCGTGGTGCGGAACAAGGACGCATTGGGAACCCGGCTGGCGCTGATTTCGACGGCGGCCAACGTGGTCGAGGAAGGGGTGTCTGATCAGACTTTGGAGCGGCTGGCGGTGGACGCGGCTTAAATGGATTTGACGATCTGGTGAAGCAGACGTTCGATGCGGCGCTTAGCACGCAGGAGGTTGCTCTCCGTTGCGCTTGTTGTGGTGGGGGCCGACCATGTGGATGCGGTCTGAAAGGTAGTAAAGCGCCACAAGGGTCGTGATAAGCATGTTGGCTTGCCAGAAGCCATATGCAGCCATAAATGCAGCCTTAGCCCAGACATGGTAGCCCTGTGGGATAACCATCGCTAACGAGGGGGCGACGATGTTGGCGATGAGTCCTCCAAGATATAGGCCGATACTCAAGAAGGTGAGGTAGCCGAACATCGCGCTGAGAAACCGTCGTCTCGTCAACTCCAAGACAAAGGGTTTTCCCCTGTAGGTAACTGCCAATGTCGGAGGAACCTCCGGCATCGGGTCGTCCATGTCGGCCTTGTTGAACGTGGAAATAGCTGCGAGGGCGGCGATATAGAAGCCCGGCAGGATTTGGACAAGCTGTCCCAGGCGGTCGATAAGACCTGATGGTCCAAAAACGCTCGGCGGGACCGGAAGGATAAAGAATACGCCAACCGCAATGGCGGTCAGCCCGCCGGGTAGGTACCAGTCATATTTGCGCTTGGTCTCGTGCTGGATACGGAGATAATCCAGCGGAGCAAGTAGGCGGTTGGTCCAGCCCATAGAATAACCTCATCCCGTAGCCCCGGCTCGGGCCGGGGCTACCTCTTCTTCAAGGGCAGTGGTCTCAGTGGATGATTGCTTTCGCATCTCCTCCATGAGCGCGAGCATCTTCTTCAACATGTCGGCACGCAAGGTATCTGTCGCCTGCTTCATCGGCTCGATAAACCCATCAATCATTTCGTAGCGGGTATATAGAACATCTCCGACATCCTCTCGCCCAGCTGCAACACTGATGGTGCGGTCCGTTCCTTCCGCCCTCTTGAACCTGATCTTGACACCATCAAAGTTGTCCTGCTTTGCCCGCCTTGTGACCGCACCAATCACCTCCAGGGCACGCTCGCCTAGAGATTGTTTGACGGTGAGGCGCAAAGTCCGCGTGACCTCCTTGGTGTATCCAAACTCGTCGTAATCGACCTGAGCAGGTCGGGTCTGAACAAGCTCAAACCCCTTGACCTCTCCTCGCTCAAGATCGTCTCTAAGCCGCTGGGACATGGAGCCGTCGATCTTGGCAATCGGCCTGAAACGATGTTCCTGCCGATTGGGATCGGTAAACGTATATTCGTGCGGGGCGGCATCAGCTATGACTTTGAACTGCTTGGTCATGAATGGCTCGATCTTGGTCCGTCCAACTCCGGGGATGTCTTCGAGGACGGCCAGATAGGATGTTCCACCTTCTCGGATCGGGTCGAGGGCAATCATCATATGGGCGCAATATGAGCCACCCTCATTCTCTTCTTTAACAACCTCACGTTGCGTGCCGGTGGTCAGGTCTTCGTACACCGTGTTTGGAACATCGGGGTCAGCATAATTGAAAAGGAGGCTTGCCGTGCGGTGCGCCAAGTCCACCGACATATCGCGGATACGGAGAACCTTTTTGCCATTTTCAATTCGGTCAACCGCTTCGCCTGACACAACTCGCTTCTGGAGTTCCTGGATCAGCGGCTCAAGAGGTACTGATGGCGCGATGTCTGGGTACATCTTTAACGTCAGGTCGTAGATGAAGACCCATCTTTCCCATTGGCTAAGCATCACCACTCCCTCGGTAGCCTCAACACCTACATTACGTGATGATTGCCGCGAGGACAACTAGCCGGAGAAGGATATTCCGGTGCTTAATCCCATTGGAGGGGGGGTGGTAATGGACTGAGGGCTCATTTTGATTCTACCACCCAATCACCTCGTTAGCTGAACCCGAGTTCGGTATAAGCCAAGGCGTGCCCCCGCAACCAACAACAAAGCCCGTAACTGGAAACAGTTGCGGGCTTTTGTCGTTTTGGCCGGCGGAGGTGCCGCGGGCGCGGGGTAAGCACGGGGTAAGCGGAGCACCGCAAGCTTGCGCCGGCAGCCGCAAGGAAAGCCTGTTTGCGGCCAAGCCGAATTATGGCGAAGATGGACCAATATCCATCGCTGCAGGACCCGGATGGCCACGATTGGGCGATGATCCCCTCACCAGCCTGCCGCCCGTCGCAGCAGCCTGATCAACCCGGCCATCCCTGCCGGAGATCAAACGGCGACAGCGCTGTTATACCAATCCTTGGGACACGGGCACAGTTCCCGACAGATCAATCACGAAATGCGCGGGCCACTTGATTGCTGAGCGGCTGCATGAGATGGAAAATCGGGGTCAGAGTCCATTTTGACTGATCTATTTCAGTAGCCAAGGTGTGATGCATGGCTCGGCTTGCCCGCCAAGACGTTCCCGACGGACGGCGCAGGCATCATCGATGGGGCGTCACGACGTGAGTCCAAAGCCAAGGCCGGGGAATTCCTGGCCAAGGTCATCACGAGGGGCAGCCCAACAATGTCCGATAATTCTAAGCGGACCTGATCTCGCCCAGGAAGCCCTGGACCTCGCTGGCCAACTGGTTGGACACATCCTGCAGCGCCACTGCCGCGCCGGTGACCTGATCGGCCATCAGCTTGGTTTCCTCGGCGGCGTTGGCGACTTCCGCCACGTTCTCGGCGGCCTGGTGGGTGCCTTCCGCCGCCTGCGACACCGAACGGGCGATCTCCTGGGTGGCGGCGCCTTGCTCCTCGACCGCGGCCGAGATCGCCGCCGACAATTCGTTGATGGTCTCGATGGTCGAGGCGATGCCGCGAATGGCATCCACCGCGACGCGGGTCTCGCCCTGGATGGCCGACACCTGCTGGGTGATTTCCTGGGTGGCCCGCGCCGTCTGGTTGGCTAGGCTTTTCACCTCGTTGGCGACGACGGCGAAGCCCTTGCCGGCTTCGCCAGCACGCGCCGCCGCGATGGTGGCGTTCAAGGCCAGCAGGTTGGTGGCGGCGAGGCGCGAGTCGGCCTCCTTGTCGCGGCCGGCTTTCAGGTCGAACGCCGCGAATGCAAACTGCAGCATGGTCGCTCGCATCGAATCGTTGATCTGGCCCAATTGGCCGGCCGGGACCACGCGGTCGGCGTAAACCGTCTGGACCGCGCCATTGGAGTGCTTCATGCCCACCAATCCGATTGCGGCCGATATGATCATCAGGATCAGCATCAGCGACAAAGCGATCCACAGAATGCCTGAAACACTCTGCGCAATCTCATTCATCCGCCCCTTCAGCCCCGTCCTCACCACGGCGCCTTCTCGAATTTGCACACCGTGCACCCGCCCTTCCCGGAAGTCGGCATAAAGCTTTTCGGCCGCCGCCACCTGCTCGCGGCTGGGCTTCGAGCGGATCGACACAAAGCCGGTGATCTGGCCGTCTGGCCTGCTGCCGGTTTGGTGGACAGATTGTTTAGCTCATGACGCCTTCATTTCGTACTCCATGGGGCTGAGATATCCCAGGGTGGAATGTCGCCGTTTGGGGTTATAGAACCGCTCGATGTAGTCGAAGACATCGGCCCTGGCATGGTCGCGGGTGCGATAGACCTTCCTGGCGGTCCGTTCGGTCTTGAGCGACGAGAAGAAGCTCTCCATGGCGGCATTGTCCCAGACGTTCCCGGCTCGGCTCATGGAGCATTGAATGCCCTGATCGGCCAACAGGCGTTGGAACTGGTCGCTGGTGTACTGGCTGCCGCGATCGGAGTGGTGAAGCACGGCGTCGGGTCTGCCGCGCCGCCACACCGCCATCATCAGGGCATCGACCACCAGTTGGGAGGTCATGGCGGCGTTCATGGACCACCCCACGACACGGCGCGAGAACAGGTCGATCACCGCCGCCAGGTACAACCAGCCCTCCGCCGTCCAGATATAGGTGAAGTCGGCCACCCATTTTCGGTTGGGAGCATCGGCGCTGAATTGCCGATCCAACACATTGCATGCAATGGCCTCGGATTTGCGTTCGCCGCCATCCTTGGGCAAGCCGCGCCGACGCGGACGAGCCCGCAGGGCGTTCTGCCGCATCAGCCGCTTGACCCTATGCAGGCCACAGGCTAAGCCGTCGGCCAGGACATCGCGCCACACACGGCGTGCGCCATAGGTGCGGTCACTGGACAGAAAGCTCGCCAAGGCCGAGGCGGAAATCTCGGTGTCTTGCCGGGACCGCCGGCTGGGCGGACGGTTCAGCCAGGCATGAAAGCCACTGCGCGAGACACCGAGCGCCTCGCAAAGCCACGTCACCGGCCAGACCCCTCGGTGTTTCGCGATGAACCCGAACCTCATAGGGAGTCCTTCGCGAAGTAGGCCGCGGCTTTTTTTAGGATGTCGCGTTCCGCCTTNGTCTTCGGTGATCGGGGTGACGTTGGCGCGCACCCAGTAATAATCGCCGCCCTTGGTGCGGTTCTTGACGAAACCTTCCCACGGCTTGCCCATCTTGATGGTTTCCCACAAATCGGCGAACGCCTCTTTCGGCATGTGGGGATGGCGCACCAGATTGTGCGGAGAGCCCAGCAGCTCATCCTCGGTGAAACCGCTGATGTCGATGAAGGCCTTCTTGACGAAGGTGATCCGCCCACCCGCATCGGTCCGAGACACCAGCATGGTGCCATCGCCCATGATGACCTCGCGGTTCGTGATCGGCCCGTTGTCGCGCATCAAGAAACCTCCGCCCCAAAAAGGTATAACCTAAGTATAAATACAGAGGCATGGCACAAAGGTTCAAGAAGATTCCTGCTCCCGTCCCTTGAAACCGGAGGCGATGACGTATGTTTCCGCCGATTCCTTGCGACTGGCGGGCGGCTTGGCGTGGCGCACCGTGGCGAAGTTGCGCTTCAACTGGTCCAGCAGGCCCCGTTCGGTGCCGCCCTGGAAGACCTTGGCGACGAAGGTGCCGCCCGGGACCAGCACCTCCAGGGCGAAGTGCAGCGCCACCTCGACCAGGCCGATGATGCGCAAATGGTCGGTGGGCGGATGGCCGGTGGTCGGCGCGGCCATGTCCGACACTACCACGTCGGCGGGGCCGCCCAGCGCCTCTTTCAGGCGGTCGGGTGAATCGTCGGCCAGGAAGTCGCCCTGCATCGAAATGGCGCCGGGAACCGGGTCGTATTCCAGGATATCCATGCCGACCACGCAGCCCTTGGCGCCGACGCGGGCGACCGCCACCTGGGTCCAGCCGCCGGGAGCGGCGCCCAGATCGACGACGCGCTGGCCGGACTTCAGGAAATGGAAGCGGTCGTCCAGCTCGATCAACTTGAAGGCCGCGCGCGAGCGATAGCCCAGCTTGCGGGCCTCGTGCACATAGGGGTCGTTCAACTGGCGCTGCAGCCAGCGGGTCGAGGACGGCTTGCGCCCCCGCGCGGTCTTGACCCGTTCGACCAGCATGCGGCTGCCCGAACCCTTGGCGCCGCCGCCGGACTTGCTTTTGGTGCCGCCCTTGGCCCCGCCCTTGGTGGCGCTCATGCTTCTTGTTCCTCGCGCATCAAACCCAACAGAACCCCTTCGCGCACGCCGCGATCGGCCACCCGCAGGGTGTTCAGCGGCCAGGTGCGGCAGACAGCTTCCAGGATGGCGCAGCCGGCGATGACCAGATCGGCGCGTTCCGGCCCGATGCAGGGATGGCCGGCCCGTTGCGACGGCGTCAGGTCGTGCAGCCAGCGGGTCACCGCCGCGATGTCGGCAAAGCCCAGATCCAGCCCATCGACCAAGGTCCGATCGTAGCGATCCAGCCTGAGATGCAAGGCCCCCAGAGTGGTGACGGTCCCCGAGGTCCCCATCATCTGCACCAATCCATCGACCAAATGCTGTCCGATGCCGTGGCGCTGGTCGAACGGGGCCAGGCGGGCGGCGATGGCCTCGACCGCCTGGTCGTAGCCGTCGGCCGAGAACAGCCGCTCGCCCAGATGCTCGGTCAGGGTGACCACGCCCAGCGGCAGGGACTGAATGCCCTTGACGTCGTGGCGGCCGCTGGAGAGATCGACCCAGGCGACCTCGGTCGAGCCGCCGCCGATGTCGAACACCAGGGCCCACGGCAGGCCCGGCCGCATCAGCGAGGCGCAGCCGGCCAGGGCCAGCGCCGCTTCTTCCTCGGGGCTGATGATGTCGAGATCCAAGCCGGTTTCGGCGAAGACTCTTTCGCCGAATTCGGCGCAATTGTCGGCGCGGCGACAGGCCTCGGTGGCGACCAGGCGGGCGTGGGTGACGCGGTTGCGCCCCATTTTCTCGGCGCAGGCCTTCAAGGCCAGGATGGTCCGGTCCATGGCCGCATCGGACAGCCGGCCGCTGGCGGCCAGCCCCTCGCCCAGACGGGTGACGCGCGAGAAGGCGTCGATCACCCTGAATCCGACCAGGGCGGGGCGCGCCACCAGCATCCGGCAATTGTTGGTGCCAAGATCAAGGGCGGCGAAAACCGGGTCGCGGGGGTACAGGGGAGCCAGGGAACTCAACGCGGAACTCACCACGGGAAAGCGGGGCGGGGAACGAATGGGCCGGCATGTTACCCGCCCGGCCCCCAGGACCCAAGGGAAATGTCCCGCACAGCCAAATTCCCCCTTTGCAACCGCCGAAACGCTGTGATAGAAGGTCCCCCTCTCGCGGTCGGCCACCGGCCCCGCCAGACCCCTGCTGGGGGATCGTCTAACGGTAGGACAGCGGACTCTGACTCCGCCAGTCTAGGTTCGAATCCTAGTCCCCCAGCCATCTACTCCCAAGCAAAATCAACAAGTTAGCAATGAGCAGTGGCGCTCTCATTGCGTCAAAAAACCGTTAGCAGTACATTAGCAGTGCTCAAACGCTGTCCAGCATGGATTTTCCCATGCTGCGTTGCAATAAATTGAGCGTTTGTGAGGCTTTGATGGGCGACGTTGTTCATATCCTCGGCGGCTCAATAGCGCTCTATCAGCGTCTCTACATGGGCACTCAGACCTGGACAGCCCGCTACAAAATTCGCGGCATGAAAGGCTATCTGACCAAAACCACGGGCAAACGCGACTTGGCGGAGGCCAAGGAAGTAGCCTTGGAGAAGCACGCAGAACTGACTGCCGATTTCCGCCGTGGAATTCCCATTCGCAGCCGCACCTTCAAACTGGCCGTCAACGCCTACTTGGAAGATCTGCAAACGGCAGTTCTGACAGGCAGGGCCACGGAACGGACGATGAAGGACAACAAGGCGGTCATTGATCGCTATCTGCTGCCCTATTTTGAGAGCAAGGCCATTGATGCAATCAGGCAGGAGCAGATTGAGGCGTACAAGCTGTGGCGGCTGACATATTGGACGACAGGGCCAGGAGCGACGGACACCACCCGCAAATACATGCGCGGCGGCAAGCTCATCAAATCCAAGCGCCCGCAAAAGACCCAAACGCAGCGCTCGGGGGAAATCTTCATCCTCAAGGCCATCTTCAATTCAGCCCGCAAGCGCGGTTGGGTGAAACGCGATCAAATCCCCGACATTGAGGACGATCAGCGCAAGGCCGAACGTCGGCCCGCGTTCACGGAAGCGGAATGGAAGCGCATCATCGCGGCCATGCCCAGCTACATTGAGGGCGCGAAGGGCCTGCTGGTCGAGGCTGACCGCAAGATGGTCTGCGCCTACATGCAGTTCATGTTTGAAACGGGACTGCGGCCAGGAAAAGAGCACCAGCAACTGACATGGGCAGATTGCGAACTGATCACCAATAGGGCTGAGGTTGGCACGGCCAAGGAAACTCACATTCACGTCCGCGCCGACACCAAAACGGGCAAGCGCACAGCGGTCAGCAGCGAGGAAACTTGGGAGGTTTTGAACCACATCAAGACGTTTTCTCCGTGGACCAAGCCCAGCGATCCCATTTTCGCCGACCGCAAGACAGGCAAACCCATCAAGAGCTTTGCGAAGGGCATTTCGGCGTTGCTGAAGACGGCTGGTTTGGAACATGACCGCAATGGCGTGAAATTCTCCCCATACAGTCTGCGCCATACCTATGCCACCGACCGACTGATCAGGGGCAGCGTGGATGTTTGGCTGCTGGCGAAGAACATGGGCACCAGCGTGGAGATGATCCGAAAGCACTATGGGCAGGACGAGCCGAAGCAGCGCTCGCACGAACTGATCCACGACAAGGTGCAATTGGACATGGCCGCTTGGATGGCAATTCTGAAAACCAATCCCGCGCTCGCCGAGGAAGTTATGCGTAAGGCCAATGCGCCCGAAGGGCCGATCTACGATCCAAACGCTCCCGAGGCACCGCCCGATCCGAACGCGCCGCGAAAGCCCAAGAAGTTCAGGCTGAGCGACATGATTGATAAGCCGAAAGACCCCGACTGAGTGTCGTGTTACACGACAGGCGCACCTTATATATAGGCCGCCGTCGCAGCGGCCCTTTGCGCGTCACACAAACCGCCAATTTGAACAGCGGGCATTACGGCACTCATGGAAACAGCCCCGCTTGTACGGGGCTGTTTGGCGTTAAGCGAGCTTCTTGCCGAAGCGTCCCTTCATCGCGACCAACTGCTTGTCCAGTTCGCCAGCCACCACGGCATCGCGCACCAGCGTCAGCGTCGGGACCAGTTCCGCCACATCACCGATCTCAATGGCCGTCTTCTTCGGCTTGATCTCGATGATCTTGTTGCCGTAGCGCACTTCCAGCATGAACGCCCCATTGGCCTCCTGCCAGTACCAGGGGCGAAATTTGACCAGTCGGTCTTGCAGGGTCTTGTTGCCCTCGCTGTCCTTCGTCCAGCGCTTGCGCCGAATTTCAAAGCTCTCGCCCTTCTGCATCGCTTCCGCAGCAGCGATCTGCTGATTGATGGCCTCCACCAGCTTGTGCCGCAGGCGCCCTTCAGGCGTGGCCGCAACAGCACGTCGGGTCTTCTCGCTCAGCTTCAGCTTGTCCAATGCACTCATCATCACACCCTCCGATTGGGAACACATGACGAACACACTATGCTCTGATAGCCGAGCTGGACAACCGAAAGGCACTTGTTGGGAAACACGACAAGTTGGCCAACCCGCCATCGTTCAGGCCTGTTGCGAGGCTTTGAACGCTCTCGTCGCCGGATCCGGCCGGATCAAGAGCCTTTTTTCCAGCCATGGATCAGAAAGGTCATCTCGTAGGCTTGCGGAATAAGACGTGCCTCATCCGAAATTATCAGGAGTTCAGAAGGCGTTGCGATTCAGGATGAACCTTCAGAACGGTTCCGCCTAATCAGGTCTTCAAACTGTTCTATGGGAGCCGGTTTGTGGAATAGATACCCCTGGATGTAATCGACACCCATGGTTTTGAGCAGATCATTTTGGGCTTGGTCTTCGACCCCCTCGGCGGTAACGACGAGCCCCAAGTGATGGGCCAGGGCCACAGTTGCCGCGACGATATCGCGATGGCGCGGGCGTTCAACCATATCAACGATAAAACTTCGGTCGATTTTAAGCTTTGAGAATGGAAAGTCCCGAAGATAGCTGAGGGATGAGTAACCGGTGCCGAAATCGTCGATTGCCAGCGGGAAGCCCATTTCATCAATGGCCTTGAGATAGGCGCCAGCGGTTTTCATATCCCCGGCGAACACCCCCTCTGTGACCTCGATTTCAAGGGCGGCCAGGGGATAGCGTTCTCGAATGCCTTCGAGACGCGACAGCAGGTCCGTGCTGCGGAATTCCACGGCACTGATGTTCACCGAAATTGGCGCCTGAAAGCCAAGATGATCCGACATTGCGGACGATGCCTTTGCAGCATTTTCCACGATCCACTCGCTGATCGGCACAATTGCTCCGTTGCGCTCGGCGAGAGGGATGAATTCTCCCGGCGGGACCAGCGCGCCATCTCGTTCCCAGCGCACCAAAACTTCCGCGCCGCGCACAATTCCATCGACCGGAGATACAAACGCCTGAGCGAAAAGGCGCAGTTCATCTCGTGCTACCGCTTGGCGTAGATCGTTGTCGAGTTCGAAGCGGCGCTTAACCTGTTCGTCGAGAGTCCGATTGAACAGGCGATAGGTGCCGCCGCCGGTTTCCCGAGCTCTAATGGCGGCTGAATAGGCGTCATCGATAAGAATTGCCGCATCGCTGCCGTCGCGTGGGAATACCGCGACACCAGCCCGCAGGGTCAACGCGATCATTGACCCCGCCACGGCGTATGGTGCACTGCATTCGCGCAGGGCTCGGGCAGCTTGAATTTCTGCCTCACTGGCGATACCCAGGCCGGGAAGGACGAGGAGGAACTCATCTCCTGCCAGGCGACAGACCAGAGCGGGCGGGGGAAACAACTCCTGAAGCCGCTTTGCAACGACTTTGATTACCTCGTTGCCAGACTCGTAGCCAAATGTCTCGTTGACCCGAGTCAAGCCGTCGATGTCGAGATAGATAACGGCGGTCATGGTGCCGCCACCAAGGACCTGACGAAGTCGCTCGCGACCAAAGTCGCGGTTCGGGAGACCCGTCAAATCGTCCACTGTCTCCTTTCGGAGGAGGGCTGCTTCATACCCTTTCTGGTCGGTAATGTCCTCGGTGATGATCAGGTTGTGGGTGATCTGCCCGGCGTCGTCCTTAATGGGGGAAACCACCGCCCTCAACCACCGGCCTGTCATCTCGTCAAAATATTCCCCCGACCATGCCTCGGATCGCAGCCTTCCATCTTGAAGCAATGTGGTTATGGCTGACTCATCTGGTCCATGGATGCGCTGATGGGCCGTATTCCGGAAACGAGCAACACCTTCGGCATCAATGAGGACGATTGCCGCCGGACTTTGGCTGACGGCGGTTTCAAGAAGTTGGAGGTCCTGCTGTTGAGCTGTGATGGTCTCAAATGCCTTATCGATCGCCGACGAAATTCCCGCCAATTCATCAGAGCCCTCTAAGGTACAGCGCGCCTCCCGATCGCCGCCACGGAACCGAGAAATCGATTGAATAATCCTCTGGCTGGGCTTCGCCACGGCCTCATTGATGAGCCACCAGCAGAGGAGAGAAAATAGAACGTTGACCCCGAGCAGTGCCGCGCTACGTTTAAGTTCGGCAAACTTGGCGGCTGATAAACGCCACGCAGTTCCATGTTCGACAAGGAGGTACACACACCTGCGCACGGAGATGGTGCCCGGCACGACCTCGCAAATTGGCGCCACGCCATAAACGTGTTCATCTGCCCATGATTTGACCGTAACAGAATTAATGTTTGAGAGACTAATCTGGCGGAACCAAGGCGAGGCAAGCATGCGAGGCGCAAGCTCAGCGTCAGAAGTTTCGATTATGCGGCCATCAGCGTTTACCAGCAGTGCAACGTCGTCATGAGCCAAGATGGCCAGGGATTTGAGTAAGACGGCGAGCTCTTCCCGGTGGTTTTCATCCACGAGGGGGCCTGCCAGCCCTTGAGCAAGATGAAGTTGTCCTCTCAGATCGATAACGGCTTCGTGCTGTGCTCGTCTGAGAGCATCCCACACAGACAGCCCAAACACGACGGCATGGCTACCCAGACCAAGTATAAATAGCGCAACAATTACCTGGGCAGCCACGGGGAGACGGGACAGAACGGCACGAACGTTCACCGGTGCACCTCCCCTGAAATCATTGGGGTGGGCGCTCCAGAGGGGGAAATCCCATACCTTTGCATGATTTGCCAGAGTTTCAGTGAAGTCTCGGCCAGCCGTTGACCGGACCCTAGGATCAGGGTCTCAGACTCTTCAGCATTGGGAAATGCAATATCTTTTAGGGCCGCCCTAAGCTCCGGTTCCGAAAGGCCGGTACGCTTCGTAACGCCAGCAGCCAAAGCGGGATCTAGGGCGACCAGCTTTTTCCGGCCAAACTCCCATGCATCACGCAGATGCCTGATGGCTGCAGGATTGCTGTCCAGGGACTGATCCCTGACCACCAAAACATCGAGGACTTCGTTGGGAATGTCCCTTGAGGAAAAAATTTGCCGCGCTCCTAGCGAGAGAAGCTTTGTGCGGATAGGGTCAAAGGTGATCACCCCATCGACCTCACCGCTGACATAGAGCCGCTCTTGCCGGTCAATCGGCGCTTCGATCAATTTCACGTCATTCGGATGCAATGACATCTTTTCAATCATGCGCGCCGCCATGTAGGCGCCCATCGCCTTGCCCTCGAATGCTATCCTTGCACCTTGAACGCTGAGTGCCTCTGTGGCTCTGGGATTGATGACCACTGCGTCAGCGCCGTTCGATATGTCCGCGACCAGCAGCACACGGATTTGGGTTCCTGAGTGCTTGAGAAGCAGTGCCTCGTCGAGGGTAAGCGCGGCTGCGTCAAGAATTCCATTTTGCAGTGCGCGGATGGTTTCTGTGGTCGAGGACATATCCACGACCCGGACAATTTTGGGGTCAAGCGCCAAGGCATCTCGGGCGACAAGCAGGGGTTCGTAGCCGAGCCATGGGTTTATGCCGATGCGAAACGGTGGCCCAGGAATCCTCAATCCAATCGCGACGGCAAAGAATGCCACAGCAGCAAAGACAGAGAAAACCACGAAGATTCTCTCCCACCTAGATACCAATATTGCTCGAAAACGATCCACCTGCCAATTTTCTCCAATAGGATATTTAGCGAAGGCCTGCTGGATGATGCCGCACTTAAACTGGTAACTGTGACAATAAAGGTAGTATTGCAAATGCATGGTTTGTGGAGGGCTACACATCTAAAAGATATACTCGTTACTGAAAAACAGCTACTGTCATTCGCGGCAACCAGAGCTATCAAAAACAGAATTCCCCTTGATCAACTCACTGAGGGCGTCACGATGAATGCTTCCTGTCGCGTTATGCCGATGGGTGGCGTCATGCGGGGAGGGCGTAGGCTGCCTATCACTGGGCCATACAGATTCAAGTGCCCGAATCTGGCACATCCCGGTCATCCACCAGGGACAGCTACAACCCCTCCACAGCAGCTTTCATCATCTGGTCATTGACTTCGATGTAGCGCTGCGTGGTGGACAGGTGACGATGGCCCGCCAGGGTCATGATCACTTTGGCCGAAACGCCGCTGTGGGCCAATTGCGTGATAAACCATCGCCGACCGCTGTGGCTGCTCGCACCATCAATTCCGGCCAGTGCGTAAATCTGTCCGAATAGCTGGCAGAGCGTGTTGGCCGAGAACGCCGTGGCCTTTTGTGTCACGAGAAACGGCGCGGCCCGATTCGTTGTCGTGTTACACGACAGGAAGCGCTCCAATTCGCGGCGCAGCTTGCCACTGACGAACACCGTCCTGGCCTCGGCAGTCTTGGTATAATGGGCTGGCAGCACGATCTGGTCCTTCACGCGGCCATCGCCATCAATGACATCGCCGAGCTTCAAATGGGCGATCTCGCCGACGCGCATTCCCGCATAGAAGCTGAGCATGAGGGCCACGCGGTTGCGGGCTGCATGACGCTGATTTGCGACAACGGACAGCACGCGCTTGAGTTCCGCCTCGCTGAGTACCTTGGCCTGTTTCATCGCTTTACCTAATGAAAAGTTATTCCGTTAGGCAAATCATTATATGATAAAAGGCACAGCAGGCCCGACCGCAATTATCTGCGTTGATAATCAAGCAGTTAACGGTAAACATAATAAAATGTAGCTTTTCTTATGTTTTGCTCAGGCGCTGGCGTTTGTAGCTGCTAGCTTGATTAACTCGCCTTGGCGCTTGGTCAGGGACGCTCTGACGCTGTTTACCTGCTCGCGTTTTTTCTGCACGGATGCCGCTTGCTTGAGTTTCTTCGCCTGATCGGCCTTGGCATCGGCCTGTCGCTTCAGATTGTCCGCGAAGCTGTTGGCCGCGGCCTCCTCCGTCATGAATTCCCACGCCCGCATCGTCGCCTCCCTGTTGTCGGGTTTCACGACACTATTTATGGGCATGAGCATGTTGTTGGGATTCCCGACAAGTTGGCTGCGTAGAGGCCGACCGCCTGTAGGTTAAACCTACGGGCGCGGGTGTCGTGTAACACGACAAGGCGATAATCAACTGAAATTCACCTATAAGATCAATGACTTGCAAACAGCATGATTGTCGCAATGCAGCAATGTGGCGCGACGTGACAAGACGGCAGAAATAATTTTCCACATCCGCGTTGGCAGCGCTGCTGATCGGGATAAATACAATGCTGGGGCTTAACTGCGTCCGACGGGATCAGTGACAGCCTCTTTCATCAGCGTTTTCCAGGCCGCCCCAGCGTTTTCACTGAAAACGCTCATGGAGGAAAACGCAAATGGCAAACATTCAATGGAACAGACACATCAACAAGCTATGCGAGCACCAAGGGGGCCATCGGTATGACGACATGCTGATCGGCTGCATCGCAGCCTTTCATCAAAAGGGGCGTTCGTCCGAGAAGCAGGGAGAATGGCTGGTCAGGCAGTTGGACATGCACTACGGCATCCAGGTGGCCCATCACGGCGCAATACAGATGACGAAGGCGCAGCGTCGGCCAATCAAGGAAGCCGTGGATTGGACAAACGCCCATGCATCAAGTGGCCGCATGGCCTATCTGAACGGGCGCTTTCCACACACTTTTCACACCGTTTCCACACGGTTCCCACACAGTTTCCACACCAAAGGGGCAAATTCGTCTGTTGATACAACGACTTATGAAGTCACTATTGCTAAGCTATTGCTAAAACTAATCGATGCGCCTTTGGCTCACTCGCGGCCTTCGGCCACGCCCAATGGCCCTTCGGTCGATTTCGTCGATGGTGGCTCGCTTGTGGCTCGCCACTCGGAAGAAAGAGATGTGATCTGCCCAATCGGAATGAATGACAATGTGATTGACGATGCGGCTGCGCCACTTCGTGGCTTCGCCGCCAAATCGGACGAGCCATTGGAGAGAAAGAGGGAGCCACTTGGAGGGAATGAGGAGTTCGCCACTTGGGCAAAGGCCAATCGGACAGCAGCTCAGGTGAAGGCCAATTCCAAGGCCACGATATCGCTTTGGGTCGCTGGCAGTTCGCGCAGCTATGTGCGCGGCCAATTGGAGGTCGGAGACAAGAAGTACCGCGTGAATTTCCGCAGCCCACGTCACGTCGAGGAATTGGTCTATGTGGAGCGCGGCCAGGACGTGGAAGCGCGGCAGTGGTACGAGGCAGTCAGCAGCCAGGTCATTCCCTTCTGGCTGGACAAGGCCGAAGCTGCCGAGGGCAGATTGGCCCGTAAGCACGTCGCCAGCGCCATCCATGAATTCCAGGATAGAAATTGCGAAGGGCATGGCGTGAACTGCGGCATTGCGTTCATGGGCTATCGAGGCGATGTGCCCTCACGCTGTATCGTGCAGCTCAATGGCACTGACTGGAAATTTGACCTCCAGCCAATCCGTAGCGCGAAACTGAAATCGCCCCAGTACAAGGCGACCGCCGAGCGGTCTTCTGCAGCAGCATAGCGATGACGGCCTGATGTACGGCCTCCTCAATGGTCACTACCTCATTGGCAAAGCCGATCTCGCAATAGCCCCTCGGCAAATAGGACAGTCTGTTCATGGCGTTTTCTCCTCCTTGCGGCAGCATCCATCGTGGCGCTGCTCCGCAAGCGTATTTAGCGCGGAGGGCTAAATAGCGGGACGAAACGCCTTGGGGGAGAACGGACATGCTGTTGGAAACGGTCTATAGGGAATTGCGGGATATGTGGATGGTCGAGAGCCAGTATGAGTTTTCGCGGTTTTGGCTCGGCCAATCGCGCAGCTATATGTCCTGCGCCAAGGCGCGGCAGCGGCCACCGTCATTGCTGGTTCTGATGCGGCTGTCGCAGCGGCTTGCATCAATGTCGGCCAAATACGCCGCAGTGGCGACAACCGAGATGGAACTGACCAACTGCCGCAAGCTCAGCGAATTGAACGGCATCGTTGGCAACGCGGTCAGGGCGGAGGCGTTGTCGGTTTAACCGACAGGAAGCAGGTGTCGTTTTTCCCGACAAGTTGGTCGCGGATCAGCCTGTGAGGCGATCCCGCTCATTCTCTAAGTCGGCGTATTTATTTCGCCCGATCGCATCCCAAAATCGCTTAAACCCAGCGATTTCATCCGTAAAGTCATCAATATCTGCATGCTTCTTCAGAAAGAAGTCAGCCCCATGCTCATAGCAATTACATCTTTTGCTCTCGTAATCGGCCGTCGTTAGCATAACAACCGTTATATGATTAAATTTATGGTCACGGCGCATCTGTAAAAGCATTGAACAGCCAGTGATGGCGGGCATATTAACATCCAAAAAAACTATATGCGGCCCATATCCTTCATTTACGTTTTCTTCTAATATTTTTAATGCATGACGGCCATCTGTATGAAGCTCTACATCATTGTGAAAGCCAACGGCTTTCAATGCCATAATTGTTAAAGCTGCATCTTCGATGCGGTCATCAACCAACATTATGCGTGTATGCCCCATAACGGCCCCACTTCGCTATCCGCACAAAATTTAGTGCGGAGGTTCTGTAGCTGCGTGAGTACGACGCCCATCAGGATCAGGAGGCATAGTTGCGGCTACGGCTAAAGTATAAAGACGGATTGTGTGGGCCGAATAGCCGATGACATCACCTGCGTATTTCTACCCAAGGTGTTCGCTGGATTGATTGGGCGGAGACTGGAGGGCTAAGCCTCAGGAATCCAAATGTGCGATAATTTCGGCCAGCGTTAACCCGACCGCCGCAGCTTCATTGACAATTTCAATTACGTTGCTGATGCGTGCTTTTATATAAATCCGAGCGCGATGCCCCTCAACGGTTCTTGTGCTGGCATGTAGATGAGCTGCGATAGCCTTATTACCCATACCTCTAAGCGCGCCCGACAAAACTTGACGCTCACGATCAGTAAGATTGGCCAAACGCTCCCAAAAAGATTGCTTTGCTTGGCTGGTCCTGATCAGTTCAGCCTTAGCCTCCATCTTTTCGGTAATGTCCTCGGCTGCAATGATTATGCCGCTGACCACACCAGCAAAATCCGTCCAAGGCTGCACGGCCCAACGCAGCCAGTATTTGCTGCCATCGGCTTGAACCCATAAATCTTCATCGTTTTGCATGCTGGCACCAGCCAAACAGCGCTGGTGCACAATTTTCCATTCTAATGGCATGTCTGGTAGTAACTGATAGTGATTTAACCCAATTAAATCGGAATGTCCTTTTCCGAATTCTTTAATCCAGCGATCGCTTACCGACATATAATTCATATTCATATCAAACATTGCCATTGAGACTGGGGCGTATCGGATGAACGCTGTCAACTGATCACGAGATTTTTGAGCGCTTATTTCCCGCGCTTGCTCGGCGAGTTTGCGCTCGGTGATATCAGTTGCCGAGCAAATGACACCAATGATCTCGCCATTGCCATCGTAACGGGGTTCGATGTTCAGATCGTAGTACGAGATGGGGCCGTTTGGCGCTGAGGCGAGCACCTCTTGTTGTTTTGGCTCCCCACTTTTCATGACGCTGCGCTTGAGTGCGCCGATCGCTCTGGCGGCCCCAGCCTCCATGATATCGTCGTCTGTTTTGCCAATAACCTCTTGCGCCGCATAGCCGAGCTTAGGATTGAATATCCACGTATAGCGGAGATCCAAATCCTGCTCAAAAACTACGATCGGGGAATTAGCCAAGGCCAGCCTGAACCTGCTCTCGTTGAGGAGGAGCGCGGCTCTTTCTATTTCGCTGGTCATGTAGCGAATGCGTTCATCAGCACCCCATTTCAGGCCCGCAAAATGAGCCAGCAGATTCTAAAGGCATAGTGCAGCATATATGGGAAGGAAAATACGCGAGCGCACACCTGCGTAAATTTACCCAGGCACTGGCGGCGCTAAAATGACGGAGATCAATTGAAGCGGCGTTGTCCTTGCATGAGGCAGGGCAGTCAGACAGGAGGCAGTTGTCGTGTTTCCCGACAAGTTGGCCGCATCGCCGTCGTGTTACACGACAGCCGACCGCCGCGTTCGGTGGTCAGATTTCCCATTATAGCATACGATAACGAGCAAAAACGGGCAAGAACATATAACGAACATATTGCGCTACAGCGAGCCGCTTGAGCGTCTATGACGATGAAAACATTGAGAAAAGTGTCAATGAATTAGCAATTTCGTTAGCAGTTTAAAAAATCGCTTCATAATATATTGTTTTCTCACGGTAAAACGGATTCGCTTGCAATCTCTGACTCCGCCAGTCTAGGTTCGAATCCTAGTCCCCCAGCCATTCTCTAATTTTCCAATAAAATCAAACACTTAGCCGCCTCGACGAGGGGTGAAGATCCCCTCGTGTGTAGAAGCGTTGCAGGGGTGTTTTGTGGGGAATGCCTCCATTGCTCCCACCCCTCTTCCGAGGTAGCATGGGTTAAGCCTTCCTCAACTGCACGGCTGCCTCCCATGCTGATCGAAAAGGAGCTAAGGGCCGACGGCCTCTCCGTTGATGCGGTTCTGCACTACGCTGATGCTCGTGGTGCCGCATCCCGCCGCAATATCACCGTCCGCCGCATCTTCATTGAAGATGGCGACCTTCACTTCGACGCTTATTGCCATTTGCGGCGGGCGCCTCGGACGTTTGTCGGCAGGAACGTCATTGATCTCGTTGCCCCGGAAACCGGAGAGATTCTGAGCGCTCTTGAATTTGCTGCGCAGGCACTTCGAGTGTCGCGACAACAACTCGGTGAAATGGTCACAGCCAGACGCGCAAAGCGTCCGCGCACCAGTGAGATTGATATCAAGTGGGATGGGCACGGCTACATTGACGGGTGGGAGTTTGGTGTGCCTGATTGCTTCAAGTTGGCTCTCGACATCGAACTGACCACTTATGTCGAGACCGTGAAGCTCGCTGACGGACGCTCGCAAAAGAACTACCGGCAAGAATGGACGCGAGGTGCACCACCGTTGCTTCAATTTAGCGCGGGCGACATATTTTACGCCCCACCGGAAGTGCGTCGCATCCTCTGGGGTGACGCGCTAAAGATCGTCCGCCGTTGCGTTCAGATTTCCGAAGCCAAGCCAGATGCAATGGATGAATATGACCCTACGGTTACGCTGCCAGGAGAAGTGACCTTTCTGCTACTCGAATACAAAGGTGGGGAAATCGTTCGAGAGGGATTCCGGACCTTAAGCCAAAAGGCGTTTTACGACTATCTTAGAACTGGCGATGTTTAGCGCCGCTCTATAGTCCCCGCCCAGCGCCCCGGGTCGGCACTGTGCCCTTGCCCGGCGCACCTCGGTATGCTCGACGCCTCACCATGCCGCCTGACGACCTCGTCGCACTTATGACGAAAAATCCGACCCTATCGCATGCCTATGCCGTCGCCATCGTTCAGGAGTGGTGCGCCAAGATGGGGGCTGGGGCAAATGACGTGCAGAAGGGTGGCGAGGGCGATCGCAATCACACGCCCATCAAGTACCCATCAAGTACGGCGGCGGCGCGCTAACCAACTGATAGGACACAACCTATTTTTCCGGAGAGCTGCGGCCCAACAGGTGGGAAAGGGCTTCCCATCAAGTACCCATCAAGTACCCGGATGGCGCGCCCAGAACGGGATATAGCGCATCAGCTTGGGCGCGGCGTTCTCGTCATAGGGCAGGACGAGGCCGGAAACGACGGCTTCCCGGATGAACCGGGAGGCCGTGGACATGTTCTGCTTCTCGATGCCGAAGCGCTCCCGGATTGTCGCGTTGGTCATGGCCTCCTGGCTGACGTATTTCAGGCAGGCGTGCAGGTAGCAGGCCCTGATCCGGTCGTCCTTATCCATCTGGGTAAGAGGACTGTGGGCCTGGAGGATCGCGCTGGTGTTGTCGCCGCTGATGGCGAACAACGGCGCCGGCAACTGATAGAGCTCCGTCTGGAACACCACCTTGTCCACGCCGCTGCCGCGCTCCTCGCAGACGCCGAAGCGCCGCATGAGGCCGGCCAACTGCTCGTTGCGTGAGCGCGGCGGAGTGTCGAGGAAGCGGTCAGGTGACACCAGCGGCTTGCCGGGATTGGTGATCTCCAGCCGGTTGTCGAATATCTCGACCATCGGCCCGGCGCCGGTGATGGACAGGTCCTGATGGATGAGGGCGTTGGCGACCAACTCGCGGACGGCCAGTTCGGGATACATGGGAACAGTCCTGCGGAGAGCGCTGCCGATCACCTCGTTGGTCGGCATCAGGCCGTTGACGAAGGAGACAAGCCCCTCGAAGCCGTTGGCATAGCCCTTGGTCCCCACCTGCTCCTTGATGGTCTCGACCCGACTGTTGCCCTTGTAGTGAATGACGCGCACCGCCTTACGGCCAAGGCTGGGGAATTCGCCCAGCTTCTTGGCCAGCAGCAGGGCGCCGAGATTGGTGATGGTCCAGCGGCCGTTGGCGCTCCGCACGATCAGCCGCTCGCCGGCCAGAGCGTCGAGGAAGCCGGCTCGCCCCTCGGGCAGCGGCAGGTTCAGCAGATCAAAATAGGCGGGATAGTCGAGCAGACGAAGGACGTCGTCGTCCCCGACATTCTCCATGGCCGGCTGAAGCTCGAAGGGGGTGTCGTCAAAGGCGCGCCACAGGACGCGGGCCTTCTCCGGCTGCTCCTTGAGGTTCTTGGTGTAGGAGCCGACCCGGATGAACGCCTGGCCCTGGAAATGGGTTGGCTGACTGATGGCGCGGGGGATGGTCAGCACCACCACCCGGCGGCCGTCTACTTGGCCGGTCGAGATGACGAAATGGAGGCGCGGCTGCAACAGCTTGTTTAGCCATCCCTCAAGCACCTCGTTGCCCTTGCTCGTCTTGACGGGGTCGAACTCGGTGCCGACGATCTCGTGGGTGCCGTTCTCGATGCCCCAGACCAGGTAGCCTTCCTTCTGGCCGGCCAGGGCGGCGGAGTTGGAGATGGCTGAGATGTACTCGCCGATTTCCTCGGGGTTCGCCTTGTTCTGCTTGAACTCGACCCACTCGATTTCAGCGGGCAGATCGCGCAGCCCTCGAATCAGGTCGGTCAGTTGCTCGTCGGTCAGGCGCGACATCGGGTTCGTGTCCGGTGTGATGGTCGGCGCCACACGGCGCGCGGTCGATCTTACATGGAGACGGTGAGAGACACTACAGCCCTACTTCCCCGATCTCCTCGGCGCCCTCGGCCCCCGCCACAAGGTTGGGTTCGAATATTCGCGGACATGGAGAATCGGCTCCTTGCCGGAGTGGATGGACGCTTGGCCGGCGGTGTCGACCTGTGTCTCCACGTCGAACTGGCGCTCCAGTATCTGGGTGGTGCCGTCGAAGGCGGTGGCAAATTGGTTCGCCGACTTGCTCATCCGTCCCCTCGCCCAGGCCCAACAACGTGGCGTGCGAGGTCCGCCCCGGCTCAGCCCAGCCCGGCCAGCTTCAGCATCGGCACCAGGGCCGGCAGCAGGGTCTGGCGGTTCTGCTTCAGGAAATCCGCCAGGGCGGCGGCGGCGACGATCGCCACCCGCGCGTATTCGTCGGTGGCCAGCGCCCCATAGGCCGCCCGCACGGCCGCGCCCGACAGCGGCGTGTGCAGGCGGAACACGATGTCGAGCACGCCGCTGGGCAGATCCTCGACCAGACCGCATGCCTCGACGGCGGTGATGTCGGCGGGGCCGATGCCCAATTCCTCGTGCAATTCATCCAGCACCTGGCGGCGGGGGTCGGGCTGGGCCAGGCCGCCGGCCGGGGCGGCTTCCCACAGGCCGGGATCGGTGGCGACGTCGATGCCCCTTTGCCCCAGCACCAGGCCATCGGCGCACAGCAGCAGCCCGGTCACCCCCAGGGGGCGGAAGGTCAGCCCGTCACCGACCAGGTCGGGGGCCAGGCGCCGCGCCAGGACATGGCGATAGTCCGATCGCTGAATGCGCAAGACATCAAGGCCCGCCGATTCCAGCCCATAGACCGGCCCATTGGTCAGGCGGTCGCCGCGCTTCGTCTTCTCGGCCTGCCAGATGGCGGCAATGCGTTCCGCCAGGGCCGGCGGCGATGACCAGGCTGGGCCGACCTCAAGCCGGAAGCCAGGGTTCAGCGGATGGCTCACCACCTGCTCCATGGCCGGCTAGGCCGCCACCGAGGCGATGGCCAGCCGGGCCAGCGGGGCGTAAAGCGGCAACAGCCGCTCCTTGACCTGTTCGGCATATTCGGCGGCCGACAGGGTCGGCGGGCAGGGGGCGATATCCATCCACACGGTGGCCGCGACCCGGCCGGCATCGACCTCTTCCACCATGTGGTGGGCGGTGATGGCGACGCGGGCCTCGCCGGCCTCGATGGCCCGGCGCACCGGCTCGGCCCCGGCATAGTCCGGCAGGGCGCCGCGATGCAGGTTGATGGCAAAGCGGGCCTGGGCCAGCATCGCCGCGGTCAGGATCGAGCGCCACGACAGCACCAGCAGCAGATCGGCCCGGTGCTCGGGCAGCATCTGGTCCAGGCCTTTCGCCTGGGCGACGTCCAGACAGTGCAGGGGCACCCCTCCAGCGGCGCAGAGGGCCTGGTAGCGGGCCAGTTCCGGGCGCGGGCCGCCCCCTTCCTTCCTGGGCAGATTGGGGTGGGTGTAGACCGCCGCCAGCTCGACCAGCGGATTGTCGATCAGGACATCTTGCAGGACCCGCAATCCCGGCTCTCGTCCCAACAAGGCGACGGTGCGCAGCTTCTTCAACGATGTGGTCCAGTCCTGTCCGCGAGCATGTTTCATTTTTCGACGAAACCGCGCCCGGTTCAATCGGCGAAATCCAGCTTTGACGGCCGAAACAGGCAAGATATCATCGGCAGCGATAAATAAGACCCCTGGAGGCCGAGAATGAAGTCCCTTGCCGCCGTCACCGCCCTTGTCGCCCTGTCCATCGCCTTGCCGGCGGCCGCTCAGGACGCGGCGGCGGTCAAGAAGTGCCTGGCCTGCCACACCTTCGAAAGCGGCGGCGCCAAGAAGGTCGGCCCCAATCTGTTCGGCGTCTTCGGACGCGAGGCCTCGGTCCCCGAACTGGCCGGCAAGGGCGTGGTGTGGAACGAAGCGGCCCTGATGGAATATCTGGAAAATCCGTCGGCCTTCGTGGCGGCCAAGACCGGCGGCGCGGCCAAGAGCAAGATGGCCCTGCTGATCAAGGACGAGGCCGAGCGCAAGGCGGCCATCGCCTATCTCAAGACCCTGAAGTAGGTCCAACCCGTTCCAGCACGGCGGCGAAGAATCCGTCGGTGCCGTGCGAGAACGGGGACAGCCGCAGAGTGGGCTGGTCGACCGGGCATTCGGTGCCGACCAGTTCGGACCACAGGCCGGGCACGGGCACCAGCTTGAAATCCGGGTGGCTGTCCAGGAAGGCCTCGATTTGGCTTTCGTTCTCGTCGGGCAGGATCGAGCAGGTGGCATAGATCAGCCGCCCGCCGGCCTTCACCAATCGCGCGGCGCTGGCCAGGATCACCCTTTGGCTGTCCACCAGTTCGGCCAGATCGGTGGTGGTCAGGTTCCACTTGGCGTCGGGGTTGCGCCGCCAGGTGCCGGTGCCGGTGCAGGGCGCATCGACCAGCACGCGGTCGTAGGACCCGGCCGAGCGCTTGATCCATTTGTCGGCGGCGCCCGAAATCACCCGGCGGGTGACGTTGTGCACGCCGGCCCGGCGCAAGCGGTCGGCCGCCTTGTCGACCCGCCATTCGGCGACGTCGCAGGCGACCAGCCGGCCCTTGTTTTCCATCTGGGCGGCGATCGCCAGGGTCTTGCCGCCGGCGCCGGCGCAATAATCGCACACCGCCATGCCCGGTCGGGCATCGGTCAGCAGCGCCACCAATTGCGAGCCCTCGTCCTGGATCTCGACCAGGCCGGTGCGCCACGCCTGCAACTGCACCATCGGCGCCCGCGCGGTCAGGCGCAGGCCCAGCGGCGACCAGCGGGTGGGTTCGGCCTTGATTTGCTCGGCGGCCAGGCTGGCGATGGCCGCGCCCCGGTCGCCCTTCAGGCTGTTGACCCGCAAATCCAGCGGCGCCTCGTCGCGCATGGTGCCGACCTGGGCGGCCAGATCGCTGCCCCACAGCGCTTCCAATTTCGGCGTCAGCCATTCGGGGAACTCGCCCCTGACCCAGGCCGGCTGGTCGCGGTGGAACAGGTCGCAGCCCTTCAGGCGCTCCATCAGGCGCTTTTCCTCGCGGCCGGGCGGCGGCGCCGAATGGGCACCCTGGAACAGCGCGGGCTCCAGGCTTTGGCCCTCGAAGGCCAGGTCGGCCAGCACGCGGGCGCGGGCCTCGGCCGGATGCTCCAGGCGCTCCAGCCACCAATCGATGCGGGCCTTGCGGCGCAGCACCCGCCAGACCGTGTCGGCGACGGCGCGGCGATCCTTGGCGCCGATATAGCGGCGGTTCTTGAAGAAGAACGACGCCACCTGGTCGGCGGGCCGGGTCTCGGATTCGATGGTGGCCAGCAGCTCGATGGCGGCGGCGATACGGGCTGCTGGTGTCACCTGCCGCTACTCGCTTTTATAGTTCGGCGCTTCCTTGGTGATCGACACGTCGTGGACGTGGCTTTCACGCAGGCCCGCCGAGGTGATGCGGCGGAAGGTGCAGCGGGTCTGCATTTCCGGGATGGTACGGTTGCCGGTATAGCCCATGCCGGCGCGCAGGCCGCCCACCATCTGGTGGATGACCGTGCCGACCGGACCCTTATAGGGAACGCGGCCTTCGACGCCTTCGGGGACCAGCTTCAGCTTGTCGTTGACGTCGGCCTGGAAATAGCGGTCGGCCGAGCCGCGCGCCATCGCCCCGATCGAGCCCATGCCGCGATAGGATTTGTACGACCGGCCCTGGAACAGGAACACCTCGCCCGGGCTTTCCTCGGTGCCGGCGAACAAGGACCCGATCATCACGCAATCGGCCCCGGCGGCGATGGCCTTCGAGATGTCGCCGGAATATTTGATGCCGCCGTCGGCGATCAGGCAGATGCCGGCCTTGCGGGTGACTTCGGCCACTTCCATCACCGCCGACAATTGCGGCACGCCGACGCCGGCGACCATGCGGGTGGTGCAGATGGTGCCCGGCCCGATGCCGACCTTGACGGCGTCGGCGCCGGCATCGGCCAGGGCCTGGGCGGCGGCGGCGGTGGCGATGTTGCCGCCGATCACCTGGGCGCGGTCGGACAGGCGCTTGATCTGGCGGACGGTGTCGATGACGCCCTTGGAATGGCCGTGGGCGGTATCGACGACGATGACGTCGACCTCGGCCTCCAGCAGGGCCTGGGCGCGCTTGATGCCATCGGGGCCGACGCCGGTGGCGGCGGCGACGCGCAGGCGGCCCTGTTCGTCCTTACAGGCATCAGGGTGGGCCTGGGCCTTCTCGATGTCCTTGACGGTGACCAGGCCGGTGCAGCGATACTCGCCATCGACCACCAGCAGCTTCTCGATGCGGTGCTGGTGCAGCAGGCGCTTGGCCTCGGTCTTATCGACGCCCTCGCGCACGGTGATCAAGGTGTCCTTGGTCATCAGCTCGGCGACCGGCTGATGAACGTCCGAGGCGAAGCGGACGTCGCGGTTGGTCAGAATGCCGACCAGGCGGCGCGTGCCGCGCTCGACCACCGGGATACCGGAAATCTTGAAGTCGGCCATCAGCTTCAGCGCTTCGGCCAGCGGCTGGTCGGGGTGAATGGTCACCGGATTGACCACCATGCCCGACTCGAACTTCTTGACCATGCGGACTTCCGAGGCCTGGGCCTGGATGTCGAGATTCTTGTGGATCACGCCGACGCCGCCGGCCTGGGCCAGGGCGATGGCCAGGCGCGATTCGGTGACGGTGTCCATGGCCGCCGACACCAGCGGGATGCCCAGCTCGATCGAGCGGGTCAAGCGGGTGCGGGTGTCAACCTGCGTGGGAAGAACGTCTGATTCCGCCGGAACCAGCAGAACATCGTCGAACGTCAAAGCTTCCTTGATTTCCATGTCACCTCCGGCCGGCGCGTGAAACCGCTCTAATAGCAGCTATGCCCTCGGGTGTGCAACGGAGTACCCCCCTGTGCGTGGCATCTGTGCTATGCTTTTTGGCAAGAGCGCACGTTCAACGCTCGCGAGGGGAGGTTGCCATGCGTTCCTCCGATACCTGGGTGTGTGTGGCCGACGGTTCGCGCGCATCCTTCTTCCGCTGCGATGGGCCCCGGCACGATCTGGAGCCGGTGATGGGCTACGGCGTTCCCGCCGACGGCCGCCCATTCCTGGGCCGGGTCGCCGGCCAGTTGGACCGCGCCGCCCGCACCCGTTTGTTCGAGCATCTGGTGCTGGTCGGCCCCCAATCTGTGCTGTCGGCCCTTCAAGGGCAGATGACGCCCGACACCAGGCAATTGGTGGTGGGCGAGGTCGATCGCGATTTGATAAGGACCACACCGCGCGAATTGACCACCTGCCTGCGCGACTGGCTGCCGCATTAGGCGCGAAGCGCGGCCCGTGCCGGGCTGCTCAGTCGCCGCTCGGGCTTTTTCTACCACCGCCTTAAGCCCGGCGGCGTTTGAGCCGGCCCGGCACGGGCATGCGCCCCGCGCCTAATCCGCGCTCACCCTGACTTCTGCAGCAGGCGGGCGATTTCGACGAAGAACGGTCCCAGCAATTTGTCGGGAGCCAGGTTCCAGCGCCGGGTGAAGGCGCGGATACGGTCGGATGCAAACGTGTCCAGCTTGAGGCTGGCGTAAAGCGCGTCGAACAGCCGGCCCATATGGCCTTCGGTGAAGGCGAACTTGGCGCGCTCTTCCGCCTTCAGGGCGACGAACGAGGTCGAGCCGGTCGAGACCGCACTGGGATTGGCGTTCAGCACCACCAGGAACCAGTCGCGGCGAGCGTCGAAGCGGGTGAAGCTTTTGGTGACCAGCACCAGCACCTGTTCCAGGATCAATCCGGCCTCGGGGTCCTCGTGCAGGGCGTCCCAGGCGACCATGCCGTCATCGCCGCGATGGGCGGTGGCCAGCGCCTTGGCTCGCTGGCGCAGTTGCTCGTGCGCCTCTTCACCGATCATCATGCGCACCGCCGACAGGAATTGCGGCAGCCGCTTGCGCTCGATTCCCGACGGCGTGTCCAGCAGGGCGGCGATCGGGTGCACCACCATGCGGCCCAGCGGGTCGCGGCGCTGCCGCTCGATGGCGATGCGGTTGAAGACGTCCTCGCAGGTCCGGGTCTGCTGGTAATAGACCGTCGCCAGCGGGCCGCCGGCTCCCAGGATCGCCTGGGCGATCCGTTCGACGTCGGCCACCGCCACCTGGCCGTCGATGGCGATTTCGCGCACCAGATCAAGCAGGGCCCGCACGGCGACCCCGCTGACATGGCGGCAATGTTGGCCTTCGGGGGCTTCCGGCCCTTTCGGCTCGTCTTCGGTTTCGGCTTCCTCGGCCACGGGCGGCGATCCAGAGAGAACTTGCGCACAAGCCTACTCTGGGCCGGTGCGCGGCGGAAGTGCCAAAACGCGAAGGGCCGGCCCCCTGGCGGAGGCCGGCCCCGGACTTCTGCGACGCAGGTTTAGTTGTTCTGCGCGCCCTGCTTGATCCACTTGCGGATCAAGTCGCGGTCGCAAGAGGTCAGCTTCTTCTTGCCGTGCGGCATCTGCAGGGATTTGTCGGCCTTGCCGTCGATCAGCACCATCAGGTTGCTGGTGACGGGGTCGCCGGCCACGATCATCGGACCGTGCTTGGTGCCCTTCATGACGCCTTCATAGGTGGTGAGGTCCAGGCCGCTTTTCTCGAAGCCATCCTGGCCGGCCTGGTGGCAGGCCACGCAACGGACCTGCAAAATGGGGTGGACGTCCTCGGAGAAGCTCACGGGGGCTTCCTTGGCGAGGGCGGGCGAGGCGACGGCGAGGGCCAGGGCGGCCAGCGCGGCGGCGCGGAAGGTGATCATAAGCGGGAACTCCCCATATCCTGTCTAGTTCAGAAAGTTTGCAACTTAGCGACCGTTTTGGCAATGGCCGGGCTGCTAAAAAATCTCCCCAACCGGCTGTCTTCATGCTTTATTGGCGGCCCTTCCGGTTGGTTGGATGATGATATGTCGAGCTTGAACACCTACCGCGCCGGCCCGGACGAGCGTGGCCATTTCGGTATCTATGGCGGCCGCTATGTCGCCGAGACCCTGATGCCGCTGATCCTGTCGGTGGAAAAGGCCTATGGCGAGGCTCGGAACGACCCGGCCTTCCAGGCCGAATTCCGCACGCTGCTGGCCCAATATGTCGGCCGGCCCAATCCGCTGTATCACGCCGCCCGCCTGACGGAAGCTTGGGGCGGCGCCAAGATCTTCCTCAAGCGGGAAGACCTGAACCATACCGGCGCGCACAAGATCAACAATTGCATCGGCCAGATTCTGCTGGCCCGGCGCATGGGCAAGGAACGCATCATCGCCGAGACCGGCGCCGGCCAGCATGGCGTGGCGACGGCGACGGTGTGCGCGCTGTTCGGCCTGAAGTGCGTCATCTATATGGGCGCCACCGACATCGAGCGTCAGGCCCCCAATGTCTATCGCATGAAGCTGCTGGGCGCCGAAGTCCGCCCGGTCACCTCGGGGGCGGCGACCTTGAAGGACGCCATGAACGACGCCCTGCGCGACTGGGTCACCAACGTCGCCGACACCTATTATCTGATCGGTACGGTGGCTGGGCCGCACCCGTTCCCGGCCATGGTGCGCGACTTCCAGTCGGTGATCGGCGACGAGGTCCGCACCCAGATGCAGGCCCAGGAAGGTCGCCTGCCCGACAGCCTGGTCGCCTGCATCGGCGGCGGCTCGAATGCCATGGGGCTGTTCCACCCGTTCCTGGACGATCCCAGCGTGCGCATCATCGGCGTCGAGGCCGGCGGCCACGGGCTGGACAAGCTGCACGCCGCAAGCTTGACCGGCGGCCGTCCCGGCGTGCTGCACGGCAACCGCACCTATCTTTTGCAAAATGACGACGGCCAGATCCAAGAGGCCCATTCGATCTCGGCCGGCCTGGATTATCCCGGCATCGGGCCGGAACATTCGTGGCTGCACGATAGCGGCCGGGTCGAATATGTGTGGGTCACCGATGACGAGGCCTTGGAGGCCTTCCAGTTCGTCACCCGCGCCGAAGGCATCATCCCGGCGCTGGAATCCAGCCACGCGCTGGCCCATGCCGCCAAGATCGCCGGCACGCTTTCCAAGGATCATCTGATGGTGATCAACCTGTCGGGACGCGGCGACAAGGACGTCAACACCGTGGCGCGCGCCCTGGGCGACGTCCATCTGGGAGGGCTGGTGTAATGAGCCGTCTTGCCGCCCGCCTGTCGTCCCTGGCCGCCGACAATCGCGCTGGATTGGTGACCTATGTGATGGGCTTCGATCCCGACCGCGCCACCAGCCAGGCCATCTTCGACGGACTGCCGGCGGCCGGCGCCGACATCATCGAATTCGGCATGCCGTTCACCGATCCCATGGCCGACGGCCCGGCGATCCAATGGGCGGCCGGCCGCGCGCTGGAAGCCGGCGGCAGCCTTCGCGGCGTCCTTGAGATGGTCGCCGCCTTCCGAGAAAAGGACGCCGCCACTCCGGTCGTGCTGATGGGTTATTACAATCCCGTCTATGCCTGGGGGCCGGAAAAGTTCTGCGCCGACGCGGCCCGGGCCGGGGTGGATGGCCTGATCCTGGTCGATCTGCCGCCGGAAGAAGCCGACGAATTGCTGCCCGCTTGCCGGGCCAACGATATCGACTTCATCTTCCTGACCACGCCGACCAGCGACGATGCCCGCCTGCCGGTGATCGTCGGCAACGCCTCGGGCTTTGTTTACTACGTCTCGATCGCCGGCATCACGGGCACCGCCTCGGCCTCGAACCAGGCCATCGGTGACGCGGTGGCGCGGATCAAGGGCCATACCAGCCTGCCGGTCTGCGTCGGCTTCGGCATCAAGACGCCCGAGCAGGCCGCCGACGTGGCGCGTCTGGCCGATGGCGTAGTGGTCGGCTCGGCCATCGTCGCCGCCGCCGACGAAGCCAAGAAGGCAGGCGCCGACCCGGTGGCCGCGGCCCTGGGCCTGGTCGCCAAGCTGGCCGAAGGCGTGCGGGGCGCGCGCAGGCCGGCGTCATGAGACACAGATGAACACAGATGAACACCGATGAGCGGGATCCGCTGACGGCGGCCGTCCTGGCCGCGGCGTTCGAAGTGTCCAACCAGTTGGGGCATGGCTTTCTCGAGGCGGTGTACCAGCGGGCCTTGCTGAGGGAACTCGCTTTACGGGACGTTGCCGTCGAGCGTGAGGTTGCCTTCAAGATCAGGTATAAGGACGCCGAGATCGGGACCTATGTCGCCGATCTGGTTGTGGATCGGCGGGTCATTGTGGAACTGAAGGCTGTCGAGGCGCTGTCGCCGTCCCACATGGGGCAGTGTCTCAATTATCTCAGGGCGAGTGGCCTGCGGGTCGGCTTGGTTTTGAATTTTGGCAGGCCCAAGCTTGAATTCAAACGGCTCGCGCTTTGATCATCATCTGCGTTTATCTGTGTTCATCTGTGTCTTGAATTCGATGTATCTGACCGTTCGGAAGGTAATCCGCGCATGAACTGGCTGACCAACTACGTCCGACCGAAGCTGCAGGCCCTGGTCCGTCCGAAGGAAGTGCCGGACAATCTGTGGCACAAGTGTCCCGGCTGCGGTCACATGATCTTTCACCGCGATCTGGAAAAGGCGCTGAACGTCTGCGGCCATTGCGGCCATCACATGCGCCTGTCGGTCAAGAAGCGCCTCGAGATGCTGTTCGACGAAGGCCGCTATACCCGCATCGAGCTGCCCAAGATCGCCGACGATCCGCTGAAGTTCCGCGACCAGAAGCGCTATAGCGACCGCCTGAAGGAAACCCGCGCCAAGACCGGCGAGCACGACGCCATCGTCGTCGCCCACGGCAAGATGGGCGGGCTGGGCGTGGTGATCGCCGCCTTCAATTTCGATTTCCAGGGCGGCTCGATGGGCGTCGCCGTCGGCGAGGGCATCGTCGCCGCCGCCGAACTGGCGGTGTTGCAGGACGCGCCCTTGATCGTCATCCCGGCTTCGGGGGGGGCGCGCATGCAGGAAGGCATCCTGTCGCTGATGCAGATGGCCCGGACCACCGTGGCGGTCGACAAGGTCAAGGAAAAGCGCCTGCCCTATATCGTGCTGCTGACCGACCCCACCACCGGCGGCGTCTCGGCCAGCTTCGCCATGCTGGGCGACATCGCCATCTCGGAACCCGGCGCGGTGATCGGCTTCGCCGGTGCCCGCGTCATCGAGAACACCATCCGCGAGAAGCTGCCCGAGGGCTTCCAGCGCGCCGAGTACCTGCTGGACAAGGGCATGGTCGACATGGTGGTGCCGCGCCGCGACTTGCGCGCCACCCTGGTCCGCGTGCTGTCGCTGTTGAAGAACCGCGCCCCGGCCGGCGATCTGGTCACCCTGCCGGTCGAGATCGACAACCCCGAGGCGCTGGCCCGCATGTGATGGTCGATGCGGTTCTGGACCGGCTGACCCGGCTGCACCCCAAGGTCATCGACCTGTCGCTCGACCGGGTGCTGACCCTGCTGGACAAGCTGGGCCATCCGCAATTGCGGCTGCCGCCGGTGGTCCATGTCGCCGGCACCAACGGCAAGGGCTCGACGGTGGCCTTTCTCAGGGCCTTCGCCGAGGCGGCGGGGCTGCGCGCCCATGTCTATACCTCGCCGCATCTGGTTCGCTTCAACGAACGCATCCGCGTCGCCGGGCAGTTGCTGGACGACGCCGCCCTGATCGCCCTGCTGGAGGAGATCGAGGCGGTCAATGACGGCGCGCCGATCACCTTCTTCGAGATCACCACGGCGGCGGCCTTCCTGGCCTTCACCCGCACGCCGGCCGACCTGACCATCCTGGAGACCGGGCTAGGCGGGCGGTTGGACGCGACCAATGTGGTCGAACGTCCGGTGCTGACCGTGCTGACCCCGATCGCCATGGATCACGAGCAGTTCCTGGGCGGGCGCATCGAAGCCATCGCCGCCGAGAAGGCCGGCATCATGAAGCGCGGCGTGCCGTGCGTCATCGCCGACCAGGGGCGCAAGGTCATCAAGGTCCTCGAGGCCCGCTCGCTGGAAATCGGCGTGCCGTTGATCCGCGAGGGCAAGGACTTCTTCCTGCGCGCCACGCCCGACGGCGGCAGCCACTACAAGGGCACCAGCGTCGAATGGACCCTGCCGGCCCCCGGCCTGGCCGGCGCCTTCCAATTGCGCAATGCGGGCGTCGCCCTGGCCGCCATCGAGCGCCTGAGCCGCACCGAGAAACCGCCGGTGATCCCGGAATTCCCGCCCGCCGCCCTGGCGCTGGGGATGAAAAGCGTGCACTGGCCGGCCCGCCTGCAGCGCCTGAGCAAGGGGCCGCTGGTCGAGCGTCTGCCGGCCGGCTGGGAGCTGTGGCTGGACGGCGGCCACAATCCCCACGCCGCCGAAGCCATCGCGCGCCATGCCCGCTCGTGGCGCGACATGCCGCTGATGGGACTGTTCGGCATGCTGTCGACCAAGGATGTCGATGGCTATCTGGAACCGCTGGCGGCGCGCTTCCATTCCCTGCGCACCGTCACCATCCCCGGCGAGGCGACCAGCCTGTCGGCCGAGGATGCCGCCGCCGCCGCGACCCGGCATTTCTGCATGGACGCCGCCCCGGCCGCGTCGGTCGAGGCGGCGCTGGACGCCCTGGTCGCCAGCCATTCCCACAGCCCGGCCCGCGTGCTGATCTGCGGCTCGCTGTACCTGGCCGGCAAGGTGCTGGAACAGAACGGCTGAGCATCCTGTTTTGTTCTCAATTTATTGATTTAGACGGGTGTCGGTGATAAGGTCATGCGCGTTAACATCGCGTGTGTGCCATGAATTGTACGCAACTGTCCTTGGCTGTTCTGCTGCTGACCGTCCCGGCCCTGGCTGGGGCGGCGCCCGAACGTATCCGCGGTCCGGTCGAGGCCGAGGTGCTGACGGTCAAGGATGGCGACACCATCGCCGTGCGCGCCCACATCTGGCCCGGCCATTATGTCGAGGTGGCGGTCCGTCTGGCCGGCATCGACACCCCCGAAATCCGGGGCAAGTGTGACCGCGAACGCGATTTGGCACAAAAGGCGCGCGACAGCCTGGCGCAATGGACCGCTTCGGGCCGCGTGCTGCTGACCGACGTCACCTACGACAAGTATGGCGGCCGCGCCGTGGCCAAGGTGGGCACCGACGACGGCAGCGACGTTGCCTCCCGCCTGATCCAGGCCGGCTTGGCCTATCCCTATGAAGGCCGCACCAAGCAGGGGTGGTGCTGACGACGACCCTGCGCTTGTAGGCGCGCAAAGGGTGTGGCACGATAATTTGCCGCATCCAGGGGGTGGCGCTATGCGCGGTTTGGCGATTCTCGGTTTCGTTGGCGGGTTCTGCTTGGCCGCTCCCGCGTTGGCGGGGGGATTCGATTTCGGGTTCGCCCGGCCCGGCATGGCCGAGGCCGAGTTGCGCGCGGCCTACGACAATCCTGGGATCAAGGTCGTCTGCACCTCGGACAGCGAATCCCTGCCGTCGGCGATTGCCCAGGCCTTGGCTGTGGATCCTGTCCTGGCCGGCCGTGGGGTGGCGCGCTGTCGCCATCTCAAGCGCACCGACAAAGGCGGGTGGAAGGCCATCGAGGTCAAGCTGTGGGATGTCTGCTGTGCCGATCTGTTCGTGACCTTGGCTCCCGAAGCCAAGGATCGCCGGGTCGCCCGCATCAATGCCCGGGCGCCGGCCGCTGCCTTCATGCCGCTGATGGTGCATTTCGCGGTGGAATACGGCCCCTATGACAGTTTCACGGACAATGTGGCGATTTGGCACCGGGACGGACAGACCGCCTATCTGCTTTCTCGCGACAGCGCGGCCATTCTTCAAATCGAAGCCGATTCCCTCGACGCGCAATTGCGCCAGTGAGTGGCCGCTCAAGCGGGCGCTTGCGCCGTCGTCGCGTTCTGGTGCCCAAAAGCGAAAAGGCCCGGGATTTCTCCCGGGCCTTTTAAAAAGCAGCAGCGACCGAAATTAGGCTTCGGCCTTGGCAGCCAGGGCCTTCTCGACGCGGCGCTTCAGGCGGCGCGACTCGGCGGTCAGGCGGCTGTCGTTGGTGCCGGTCAGATAGGCGTCCAGGCCGCCATTGTGCTCGATGGTCTTCAGACCGCGGGTCGAGACCTTGATGCGAACCATCTGGTTCAGCGCGTCCGACAGAACCGAAGTGTCCTGCAGGTTGGGCAGGAAGCGACGACGGGTCTTGTTGTTGGCGTGGCTGACGTTGTTGCCGGTCAGGACGCCCTTGCCGGTGATGGAGCAACGACGGGCCATAAGCGTATCCTCTCTCGTCTCGTTCTGGCGGCGTGAAGAATCGCCGCGCGCATGACAAATCCGGTCCCGGGCAAGCCCGGGGAAGCCGCGTTTTTAAGGGGCGAACCGCCCTTCGTCAAGCGGATTCAGACAAGCCCCGGGCGGGCCGGCGGCAGGGGCTACTTTTTAACGTCCAGGACGACGTTGCTGGCCCCTTCGGCACCCATGGAAACGGTCAGGATCTTGACCGGAACGGTGCCGCGATTCAGTCCGCGATGGGTGACGGCCATCGCCTCGACGAAGGAATCGCCGGCCTTGAAGTCGCGCGTGCCATGGCTGCCGTAATCCACCGTCAGCTCGCCTTGCTGGATCAGCGCGAACATCGGCGTGCCGTGCTGGTGCAACACGGTCTCGGCGCCGGGCATGATGGTCACGATGCTGGCGGTGACCCGGGCCGGCCCGGTGCTCGGGTAATGGATGGTCTCGCCCAGGATGGTGGTGCCGGTGGCCAGCAACTCGACGGTGGGATAGGCGGTCTGGGCGCCGGCCCCGGTGGCGATCAGCGCGCAAAGTCCCGTCGCCAGCAGAAAAGCCTTCATCGCCACGGCCCGATCTAGCCGAACAGCTTGTCGATGTCGGTCTGGGCCAGCATGCGATCGACCTCGTCCTGGCTGACGCCCTGGCCGGGCAATTGCGGCCCGTGCAGCAGGTTCTTGTCGGGGTCGTCCTGCTTTTCCTTGATCTCGACCACCACCTTGGTCAGCTCTTCGCGACCCCAGGTGAAGATGATGGCGTTGATGCGCTCCTCGACGAACTTCATCGAGTTGACGACCTTGGTGATGCGCTGGCCGGTGATATCCTGGAACGAGCAGGCCTCGAACACGGTGTTCACCTTGTCGGTGACCTGGTCGAAGATATCCCCCAGCTTGCCGCCCTGGCAGTAGGTCCGGGCCTCGCCCATCAGGGTGTCGATGCCCTCGACGCTTTCCATGATCGAGTTGGTCGCACCCTCGGTGGCGTGGACGATGGCGTCCAACTGCTCGGACATCGAGCCGAAATGGTTCTCGGCGCCGGGCGGGTTCAGCGCGGCCAGTTCCTTGCGGATCTTTTGAAGGTGGCCGAACAGGCCGACCAGCTCTTTCTTGAGGATCAGCGAGTCTTGGGCCGACGGGTCGAGCTGGTTCATGTCAGGGGTCCCGAAGGGTCAAAAATGCGAGAAACACATCCTAATGTGCCAAGAGCCGTGCCGCAAAGCGAATTGGGCATTGGTATGGGGGAATTCCTCGTTCATTCGGACGATGGCGCCCGGTTGCGAAAGGCCTCGACCAATTGGCGGGCGGCGGCGCCGGGGGCCAGGAAGCCCCGGGTGACGCCCGCTTCCAGTTCGGGCAGTTGGCTGGCGACGGCTGGGTCGTCCTTCAGGGTCTGCAGCAGCGTCTCGGCGATCTCGCTCCACATCCAGGCGTGGGCCTGGGCGGCACGGCGTTCCTCGAAGCGGCCGGCCGCGCTCATGGTCTGGCGGAACTTCTCGACCGTTTCCCACACCTGGTCGATGCCGGATCGCGCCAGCGCCGAACAGGTCAGCACCGGTACCATCCAGGCGGCGCTGGCCGGGGTCAGCAGGTGCAGGGCGTTGCGATAATCCCGTGCGGCCCGGCCGGCCGCCGCTTCCAGGTCGCCGTCGGCCTTGTTGACGATGATGGCGTCGGCCAGTTCGACGATCCCCTTCTTGATGCCCTGCAGCTCGTCGCCGCCGCCCGGCACCAGCAGCAGCAAGAACAGATCGACCATGTCGGCCACCGCCGTCTCGCTTTGGCCGACGCCGACGGTTTCCACCAAGATGACGTCGAAGCCGGCCGCCTCGCACACCAGCATCGCCTCGCGGGTGCGACGCGCCACACCGCCCAGGGTGCAGCCCGACGGGCTGGGTCGGATGAAGGCGCGGCTATCGCGCGACAATTCCTCCATGCGGGTCTTGTCGCCCAGGATCGAGCCGCCCGAGCGTGGACTGCTGGGATCGACCGCCAGCACCGCCAGGCGGTGGCCGCGTTCGACCACGTTCAGGCCGAACGCCTCGATGAAGGTGGATTTGCCGGCGCCGGGGACGCCGGTGATGCCGACGCGGATCGAGCGGCCGGCATGGGGCAGCACCTCGTGCAGCAGGGCCTCGGCGGCCAGGCGATGGTCGGGGCGGGTCGATTCGATCAAGGTGATGGCGCGGGCCAGCGCGCGGCGCTCGCCGGCCAGCAAGGCCCTAGCCAGGGTTTGCGGATCAGGGAACAAGGGCGTCGTCGTCCTATTTCTTCTTGTCGGCAAGGAAGGTGGTGATGGCCATGGCCACCAGCTTGGCCCGGCTTTCATCGTCCAGATGGTCAAGGATCTGGCGTTTGGCGCGGACGGTAGCGGTGGCCTGGCGCAGCAGGGCCTGGCGTTCCGGGCTGATGAATTCCGGCACCGAGGAATCCAGGCGCTGGCGGGTCTGCTGGGCGGTGGCGGAGGGCAGGCGCTGGGCCTTGACCGCCTGCGACACCGCACGCGGCGCCATCTCGGCGGCGCGCCGCTGGATCGCCGCCTCTGCCTCTTTCTCGAACATCGCTTTCAGGAAACCGAACATACAGGCGCTCTCGGCTTAGAAGGACCTCCCATTCTAGCACGGCTACTCAGCGGAAGGGACTATCTGGAAACAGGCGCCAGACGACAAAGGCGATCCCAAAGAGAGCCAGCAAGATGACGGGCAGGAGCAGTTCGGCCTTGCAGGACCGGTAGACCCAATCGCCGAACATGTCCCACAAGATTTCGCCAAGCCACCGCATGCCCCACCCCTGAAAGGTGCCTCGCCGGGACCGTATCACGCGGTGGGTGCAACAAAAAACCCCCTTCCCGAGGGAAGGGGGTCTTCTGAACGATCAGGCTGACGGCGGACTTAGAAGTCCATGCCGCCCATGCCGCCCATGTCGCCACCACCCGGCATCGGGGGCAGGTCGCGCTTGGGCTTCTCGGCGATCATCGCCTCGGTGGTGATCAGCAGGCCGGCCACCGAAGCGGCATCCTGCAGAGCGGTACGGACCACCTTGGTCGGATCGATGATGCCGGCCTTGATCATGTCGGTGTAGGTGCCGGTCTGGGCATCGAAACCGAACGACGGATCGGTCGAGTCCATCAGCTTGCCGGCGACGACGGCGCCGTCATGACCGGCATTCTCGGCGATCTGACGGACCGGAGCCTGCAGGGCGCGACGGACGATCTCGAAGCCGACCTTCTGGTCTTCGTTGGCGGGCTTCAAGCCGGCCAGCACCTTGATGGCGTACAACAGGGCGGTACCGCCACCGGGGACGATGCCTTCCTCGACCGCGGCGCGGGTGGCGTGCAGGGCGTCATCGACGCGATCCTTACGCTCCTTCACCTCGACCTCGGAGCCGCCGCCGACCTTGATCACGGCAACGCCACCGGCCAGCTTGGCCAGACGCTCCTGCAGCTTCTCGCGGTCGTAGTCCGAGGTGGTCTCCTCGGTCTGCGCACGGATCTGCTTGCAGCGGGCTTCGATGTCGGTCTTCTTGCCGGCGCCATCGACGATGGTGGTGTCTTCCTTGGTGATGGTCACGCGCTTGGCGGTGCCCAGCATGTCCAGGGTGACGGTCTCCAGCTTGATGCCCAGGTCTTCCGAGATGACCTGGCCACCGGTCAGGATGGCGATGTCTTCCAGCATGGCCTTGCGGCGATCGCCGAAGCCGGGAGCCTTGACGGCGGCGACCTTCAGGCCGCCACGCAGCTTGTTGACGACCAGGGTGGCCAGGGCCTCGCCCTCGACGTCCTCGGCGATGATCAGCAGCGGACGGCCGGACTGCACGACGGCTTCCAGCACCGGCAGCAGCGGCTGCAGACCCGACAGCTTCTTCTCGAACAGCAGGATGTAGGGGCTGTCCAGCTCGACGGTCATCTTCTCGGCGTTGGTCACGAAGTACGGGCTGGTGTAGCCGCGGTCGAACTGCATGCCTTCGACGACGTCCAGCTCGGTGTCCAGGCCCTTGGCTTCCTCGACGGTGATCACACCCTCGTTGCCGACCTTTTCCATGGCCCGGGCGATCATGTCGCCGATCTCGCGCTCGCCGTTGGCGGAAATGGTGCCGACCTGGGCGATTTCCTCGTTGGTGGCAACCTTGCGCGAGCGGCTCTTGACGTCTTCGACGACGGCGGCGACGGCCAGGTCGATGCCGCGCTTCAGATCCATCGGGTTCAGGCCGGCGGCAACCGCCTTGCAGCCTTCGCGGACGATGCTCTGGGCCAGCACGGTGGCGGTGGTGGTGCCGTCACCGGCCAGATCGGCGGTCTTCGAGGCCACTTCGCGCACCATCTGGGCGCCCATGTTCTCGAACTTGTCGGACAGCTCGATCTCCTTGGCGACGGTGACGCCGTCCTTGGTGATGCGCGGCGCGCCGAAGCTCTTCTCGATCACCACGTTGCGACCCTTCGGGCCCAGGGTGACCTTGACGGCGTCGGCGAGAATGTCCACGCCGCGCAGCATCTTGGCGCGCGCTTCGGTGGAGAACTTGACTTCCTTAGCAGCCATTTTCGTTAACCTCTATAAATCCTGAATGGCGGGGACGAATCTTAGGCGAGGATGCCCAGGATGTCGGATTCCTTCATGATCAACAGCTCTTGGCCGTCGAGCTTGACTTCGGTGCCGGACCACTTGCCGAACAGGATGCGGTCGCCGGCCTGGACGTCCAGGGCGACAAGCTTGCCATCCTCGCCGCGCACGCCGGAACCCACGGCGATCACTTCGCCCTGCATCGGCTTTTCCTTGGCGGTGTCGGGGATGATGATTCCACCCGCGGTCTTCTCCTCCGCGTCGATGCGCTTCACCAGCACGCGGTCATGGAGCGGTCGGAACTTCATGTAAAAACCTCCGTCAAATGCGGTTTGGTCATAAAGAGCGCCCAAGAGTGGCTGTTAGCACTCTCCGGCGACGAGTGCCAACGATCTAGGGGGGGTTCCCCACAGAGTCAAGCGAGAAACCGTGGATTTTTAGAGGGTGTTACGCTAGTGCCTTGATTCTCAAGGCTGAACAATATGGGTCACCACCCATTTGATGCCTTCGACCTCGCCGGCATCGGCCTTGAGTTGGGCTGCCGCCTCGGGGGTGCCGCCGCCGATCAGGAAGGCGACGCCGTTGATCACCCGGACGATCAGGCCGGCCTTGCCTTCAATGCCCAGGTGCCGGCGGACCGCGTCCTCGCGGGCGAAGTCGGGCCGGAAGAAATCCAGTGCCGGCAGTTCGGCCAGCACCAGTTCGTTGGCGACCGACCCCACGCCTTCGACCGCGCGGGCGGCCTGCTCGGCGCGGCGGCGCTGTTCGGGCTTGACCACCGCGCCCATCAGCACGACATGGCCGCCCCATACCTCGGTCGTGACGGCGCGAAAGGCGGCGCGGTCGGTCTCGCTGATCTTGCGGGCGACGACGTTCTTCAAGACATCGTCGCGATTGGCGACGGCGCGCGGGCGATCTTGCGTGGTCACCACCGGCTTGGCCGGTTCGGCGCCCTGGCAGGCGGCCACCAGCAGGGCGAGCAGGAGAGCCAGCCGCCTCATGACACGTCGCCTTCGTCGCGATCCTTGCGGTAGCGGCGCCACAACAGCAGCCCCAGCACCGTCGAGACGGCGAACAGAACCACCGACAGCACCGTCGAAATCACCGGGTCCAGTTCGATGCCGCCGCCCAGCAGGGCAAAGACGATGGTCTGCGGCAGATAGCCCAGGGCCGAACCGGCGAAGAAGGGCAGCGGCCGCACGCCCGACACGCCGGCAACCAGATTGGTGGTCAGATTGTGGGTGAAGGGGGCCAGCCGCAGCACCAGGGCCATGCCCAGCGTGTTGTCGGCCAGGAAGGAATCGAGCTTGGTGACCTTTTCGGGGAATTTGCGGGCCAGGAAGGACCGGGCCATGAAGCGGGCGTAATAGAAGGCGCCGACGGCGCCGACCAGGACCGACAGCAGGGCGAGCCCGGTCCCGATCACCGTGCCGAAGGCATAGCCGGCCAGGAAGGCCACCACCTGGCGCGGCAGGCCGACGGCGGTGAACAAGGCGCCGACCACGATGAACAGCGCCTCGCCGGTCAGGCCTTGGCCACGGATATGCTCGTCGATCCAGCCTTGTTCCAGCAGGTGCTTGAGGCCCAGGCCTTCGAACAGCAGCCCCAGGGCGGCAAGCGTCAGGATCAGGACGATGCCGCGCACCAGCACGCGCGGGCGCCAGATCGACGGGCGGGGCGCGGGCTCTGTCACTGGCCGGGCTCGACCACCGGATTGCGCGACCGGCGCATCAGCCACATGACGCCCAGCAAATCGGGAACGCCGACCAGGGCGCGACGCAGGTTGGAATAGTTGGAGCTGCCGGCCCCGCGCGGGCGGTGATTGACCACCACCGATTCGACTTTGCCGCCGGCCCGGATGGTCAGGGCCGGCAGATAGCGGTGCATATGGTCGAAGCGCGGCAGGTCCAGGAACAAGGCGCGGGAAAACAGCTTCGAACCGCAGCCGGTGTCGGGGGTGTTGTCCTTCAGGGCCCAGGCGCGGATGGCGTTGGCCGCCTTCGAGGCCCACCGCCGAGACGAGGTGTCCTTGCGGTTGGCCCGCCAGCCGGCGATCAGCAGCTTGTCGCGGGTGGCGTCCGGCTCGGCCTTCCAGCGGGCCAGCATGGCCGGGATGTCGGCCGGGTCGTTCTGGCCGTCGCCGTCCAGCATGGCGATGATCGGGGCCTTGGCATGGCGGACCGCGGTGGCGATGGCCTGGCTTTGGCCGCAGCTGAAGCGATGGCGGACCCACGACAGCATGGGGAAGCGGGCCTTGGCCTCGGCCAGCCGCTGGGGCGTGGCGTCGGTCGAGCCGTCATCGACATAGACGATTTCGAAGTCGGTCACGCCGGACAGGGCGGCGTGAATCTCGCCGACCAGGGTCAGGATGTTGTCGGCCTCGTTCTTGACCGGCACCACGACGGCCAATTCGGCCGTCCCGGCCGGAGCCAGTTCTGGCGTCACCGCCGTCTCGCTCACGCCAGACCCGCCCGTCCCATTTCCAGGAACTTGTCGCGCCGCTTGGCCCGCAACACGCCGCCATCGATGCCGGCCATGTCGGCGAAGGCCGCGTCGATGGCCGCGCCCAGAGTCTGCATCGCCAGATCGGGATTGCGGTGGGCGCCGCCCAGGGGCTCGGGGATCACGCCGTCGCAGACGCCCAGCTTGTGAAGGTCCTGGGCGGTCAGGCGCAGCGCCTCGGCAGCGTCCTTGGCGTTCTCGCCGGAACGCCACAGGATCGAGGCGCAGCCCTCGGGGCTGATCACCGAATAGATGGCGTGTTCCAGCATCAAGACGGAATTGGCCGCCGCCAGCGCGATGGCCCCGCCCGATCCGCCTTCGCCGATCACCACCGAGACGAAGGGGACACGGATGTCCAGGCAGGTCTCGATCGAGCGGGCGATGGCCTCGGCCTGGCCGCGCGCCTCGGCGTCGATGCCGGGATAGGCGCCGGCGGTATCGACCAGGGTCAGGACCGGGACCTGGAAATGGTCGGCCATCTCCATCAGCCGCTTGGCCTTGCGATAGCCCTCGGGCTTGGCCATGCCGAAATTGTGCCTGAGGCGGCTTTCGGTGTCGTGGCCCTTTTCGTGGCCCAGCACCATGACCGACTGGCCGCGAAAGCGCCCCAGTCCGCCGACGATGGCCTGATCCTCGCCGAAACAGCGATCGCCGGCCAGCGGCGTGAAGTCCTCGATCAGGGCCTTGATGGTGTCGAGCGCGTGCGGCCGATCCGGGTGGCGAGCCACCTGGGTCTTCTGCCAAGGCGTCAGCTTGGCGTAGGTCGAACGCAGGAGCTTGTCGACCTTGACCTGAAGGCGTCCCACCTCGTCGGCGATGTTGACATCGCCGGCATCGGTCAGGTGACGCAGCTCCTCGATCTTGCCCTCAAGCTCGGCGATGGGCTTTTCGAATTCCAGGATATGCATGGGCCAGCTTCATACCACAGCGGTCGGCGGGAGCAAGTGAAAGCGACGCAATGTTGATGTCGATTTCAGCTTTTCGCTCCCTTGCGCCGGGCCGCGAGGTCGGCCCCCTCGTACAGCGGCCAGGTGCCGAACGCCACCGAATCCAGCGACGGCGAGCTTTGACCCAGGCGCGAGCGATAGATCCAGTAATTGCTCATCACCCGTTCGACGAAAGCGCGGGTCTCGCGCGACGGCAGGGCCTCGATGAACAGCAGCGGGTCGTTGTTGTGCTTCATGCCGCCCAGCCACTGGGAAAGCTTGCCGGGGCCGGCATTGTAGGCGGCGGCCAGCAGCAACAGATTGCCGTTGACCGGCTCCTCGGCCATCAGCTTGGCCAGGTATTTCTGGCCCAGCGCCAGGTTCAGCTGCGGGTCGGACAGGCTGTCCTTGACCGCGCGGCCACCGGCCATGGTCTGGGCGGTCCGGGGCATCAGCTGCATCAGGCCGGCGGCGCCAGCCGGGCTCTTGGCCTTGGGATTGAACGCCGATTCCTGACGCACGAAGGCGAAGACCAGGGCCTTGTCGATGGTCCAGCCGCCGGTGGGCGTCCAGTCCGGCACCGGATACGACGCGGCGTCGCTGGTCATGCCCGGGGCCATGCCGCCCAGACGGACCGACAGGCCCGGCATGTCGCCGGTGTGGGCCAGTACCATCATCGATTGCTTGACCGGCTTGGTGGCGCGCGGATAGGCCTTGCGCAATTCTTCCTCGGCCGCCGCGTTCATCCCCAGCTGCAGCAGGCCCAGCGCCCGCTTGGCGCCTTGCACGCGCATCAACACGTCGGCATCGGCCTCGGTGAAGGGCGGGGTTTCCCAGGCGAACAGGGTCTCGTAACCCAGGGTCTGGCGGGCCAGCAGGCCATAGAAGGTGCGCGGATAGGTCGCGGCGACTTCCAGCCAGTGGTTGACCACTTCGGGGCGCTTGGCCACCAGGTTCGACCGCGCCGCCCAGAAGGCGCCGGCGGCGACCATCCAGCTGGATGCGGTTTCGGAATTGGCGATTTCCTCGAAATGGCGGTGCGCCAGTTCGGGCTTGCCCTGGCGCCACTGGGCCAGGCCGGCCACCCAATGGGCGGCGGGCAGTTCGTCGCCCGATCGCTCGGCCGCCTGTCCAGCCCACGCCGCCGCTTCGGAATCACGGCCGCCGGCGAAATGGTCGGTGGCCATGATGACCTTCAATTCGTCGATTTCCAGGCGATCGAGCGCCCGGGCGTCGGGACCGGTCAGCAGGGACAGCGCGGCGGCGCCGTCGCCCTTCTTCAGCAGGGTGCGGAACTTGATCTTGAGGGCGCGGCCCTTGGGATTGCCGCGATCGGCCGAGAATGACAGCTCTTCCCAATTGGCGCCGTCGTCGGAATTGTCGATGCCGACGCCCCTAAGCCCGCCCTTGACCGGCGGCTTCAGCGCGCCAAAGCCCTTGACGCCCTTGGTGGTCGCCAGCTTGTAGATGGCTTCGGCCTGCGGCAGCTCGGCATAGTCGGCCATCCAGGCCCGCAGTTCCTGGTACTTGGGCTTGGCGCCCGATTGCAGGTAGCGTTGGGCCAGCACGTGGCCCTTCAGCAGGTCGTCCTTGATGTGGCCCATCTCGCGCTCGGCGGCGGCCCACTGGCCGGCCGCCTGCAGCTTGAAGATGCGGGCATAGGTTTCGGCGTCGGCGGCCGACAACGGCTTGGGCAGCGGTGCGACCCGCGCCTCGCGGCCGATGCCGGGCAGGATGGCGGCCGTCACCGTGCCGTCGCCACGGGCGGCGCTCGCCACCTGGTGGCCGGACGCGGCGCGGGAGGGATTGAGGTCACCGGCCAGAGCCGGCGAGGTCGCGGCCATGATGGCTGCCATCAGGACCGGGAGGAGCCTGTCGCGCAAGGCTGTTCTCCTCATGTTGTTATCGAAAATATCGAACACCATGCGCGGTTTTATAAATGACCTCGGGCCCGGAAGCAACCCTTGAATCCAGGAAAAGCTCGAAAAGTGGCTAAAATGTGTTTCGAATCAGGCGGTTATGTGATTCGGTTCAATCGCTTCCAAACTGCCAGCAAATCCCGCCACGCCTCGCGCTTGGCCGCCGGGGTGCGCAACAGATAGGCCGGATGGAAGGTGGCCATGGCCGGAACCGGGCGGGGCAGGCCCGGCGACGAGAAATCGTGCCAGTGTCCGCGCAATCGCATGATGCCCTCGTGCCGGGCCAGCAGCGCCGAGGCCGAGGCGCCGCCGAACAGGATCAGCACCTGTGGATCGACCAGTTCGATATGGCGGGTGACGAAGGGCAGGCACACCGCCACCTCGTCCGGTGTCGGCTTGCGATTGTCCAGCGGCCGCCACGGCAGGACGTTGGTGATATAGGCGCTGGTCCGGTCCAGCCCGATCGAGGCCAGCATGCGGTCCAGCAATTTGCCCGAGCGGCCGACGAACGGGCGGCCCTGGCGGTCTTCCTCCTGGCCGGGCGCCTCGCCGATGCACATGACCTTGGCCTCGGGGTTGCCGTCGGCGAAGACCGTCGACAGCGCGGTCTTCTTCAGCGGCAAGCCGTCGAAGGCCTCCATCGCCAGGCGCAATTGCTCGAGATCGTGGCATTCGGCGGCGATATGGGCGGCGGTGCCGCCGGACGGAATCGCCAGGGCCGGCCCGGCGGCGGGGTGGGGCGGGGCGGGGTGGGGCGAGGTGGGGCGGGGCGCGGCGGCGGCGGCCGGCAGCGGCCGCGGGGGCGGCTGGGCTTGGAAACGGTCCATCGCCACCTCGCCGATGGTCTCGTCGGCGCCGGCATCGATATACCAGCGCAGCAATTGGTCGGGGGCGAGTTCGGGCGGCATGGCGGCTAACAAAATATCACCGGCGGGTCCCTGATTGAAGGATTCGTGTCTTTCGCGCGACGTATGGTATAGAGGCCGCCTTGGCCTCACGAGCAGGTGCCGTCCAACGAGCGTGGAGCAGGGCGGCCGATTATCGGGGATTGTGGAGCGCGATGGAACGAGATTCGATGGAATTCGATGTGGTGATCGTCGGTGCCGGCCCGTCCGGACTGGCGGCCGCGATCCGCATCAAGCAGATGAACGCCGATCTGTCGGTGTGCGTGCTGGAAAAGGGCTCGGAAGTCGGCGCCCACATCCTGTCGGGCGCAGTGTTCGAGACCCGGGCGCTGGACGAACTGATCCCCGATTGGCGGGACAAGGGCGCGCCGCTCGCCACCATGGCGATGGACGACCGTTTCCTGTTCCTGACCGAAGGCAAGGCCATCCGCCTGCCGACGCCGCCGCAGATGAACAATCACGGCAATTACATCATCAGCCTGGGCAATCTGTGCCGCTGGCTGGCCGGCCAGGCGGAAGAACTGGGCGTCGAGATCTATCCCGGCTTCGCCGCCGCCGAGGTCCTTTATCACGAGGGCGGCTCGGTCAAGGGCGTCGCCACCGGCGACATGGGCATCGGCAAGGATGGCGAGCCGACCGGCAATTACACCCCGGGCATGGAACTGCATGCCCGCCAGACCATCTTCTCGGAAGGTTGCCGCGGCAGCCTGACCAAGACGCTGTTCGACACGTTCAATCTGCGCGCCGAGTGCGATCCGCAGACCTATGGCATCGGCATCAAGGAATTGTGGGAGATCGATCCCGCCAAGCACAGCCTGGGCAAGATCGTCCACACGGTGGGCTGGCCGCTGGACAGCCAGACCTATGGCGGCTCGTTCCTTTATCACCTGGAAGACAATCAGGTGGTGGTCGGCTTCGTCATCGGCCTGGATTACAAGAACCCGCATCTGTCGCCGTTCGACGAGTTCCAGCGCTTCAAGACCCATCCGGCCATCCGCCCGACCTTCGAAGGCGGCCGGCGCATCGCCTATGGCGCGCGCGCCATCTCGGAAGGCGGCATCCAGTCGGTGCCGGGCCTGACCTTCCCCGGCGGCCTGCTGGTCGGCGACACCGCCGGCTTCTTGAACGTGCCCAAGATCAAGGGCAGCCACACCGCCATGAAGTCGGGCATGGTCGCCGCCGAGGCGGTGGTCGCCCTGCTGTCCGACGGCTCGGGCAACCAGGCCCATGCCTATCCGCGCGAGCTGAAGCAAAGCTGGCTGTGGAGCGAGCTGCACAAGGTCCGGAACATCCGTCCCAGCTTCCACAAGGGGCTGTGGGCCGGCATCGCCTATTCGGCGCTCGACACCTATCTGTTCATGGGCAAAGCGCCGTGGACCTTCCATAACCACGACGATCATTCTGTCCTGGGCAAGGCTTCGGACTATCCGAAGATCGCTTATCCCAAGCCCGACGGATTGGTCAGCTTCGACAAGCTGTCCTCGGTGTTCATCTCGAACACCAACCACGAGGAAAACCAGCCGGCACACCTGAAGCTGAAGGATGAGGGCGTGCCGATCTCGGTCAATCTGGCCCTGTACGACGCCCCCGAGCAGCGTTACTGCCCGGCCGGCGTGTACGAGATCGTCGATGGCCCGGCCCTGCGGATCAACGCGCAGAATTGCGTGCACTGCAAGACCTGCGACATCAAGGACCCGACCCAGAACATCAACTGGACGGTTCCCGAAGGCGGCGGCGGCCCCAACTATCCCAACATGTAACCGGGTCCGGGCCGCCGCCTTCAATCTTCGAAAAGATATCCCGGCTTCGCCGGGAAGGCGGCGGCGGCCCCAACTATCCCAACATGTAGGTTTGCCGAGAAAGACGGTGCGCCGGGGATTGAATCGGTTATGATGAAACCGATTTCTTCCCGACGCCAAGCCGACCAGGCCTGGCGGGCGCATCACCTCTTCAAGGACGTTTGATGGTGCTTTGGTGCAAGCGGGGTGGGGCGGCGATGGCCGCCTTCGCCATGGTCGCGGTTCTGACGACCGGATGCGGGCCGCGTTCCGGCAGCGGCACGGCGGCGGGATCGGCCGACGAGGTTCGGCCGGCGGCGCGCTCGGCCCTGTCGGGCTATCTGGCCGGACGATTGGCGCAAGGGGTGGGCGACAGCCGCGCGGCCGCCGATTATTATGCCCAGGCGCTCAAGCACGATCCCGACAACACCGAATTGCTGCAACGGACCTTCAGCCTGATGGCCGCCGAGGGCCGGCTGGATGTCGCCCAGCCGCTGGCCGAGCGGGTGCTGGCCTTCGACGCCGATCAACCGCTGCCGCTGGTGGTGGCCGGTCTTGGCGCCGCCCAGGCCGGCCGCTGGACCGAAGCCGAGGGCAGGTTCGGCCAATTGCCCAAGCGCGGCATCAACGCCATTCTGGGGCCGCTGCTGGTGGCCTGGGCCAAGGTCGGCGCCGGTGACCAAGGCGCCCTGCAGGCGCTGGATGCTTTGACCAAGACCAAGGGGCTGGAACCGTTGGCCGCCTTTCACGGGGCGCTGATCGCCGATATCGGTGGCCGCGCCCAGGTGGCCGAGGACGGTTATCGCACGGCACTGTCGACCCAATTGTCGGTGCGCGGCATCGAGGCGGCGGGGTCGTGGTACCAGCGCACCGGCCGGCTGGACGAGGCGGCCAAGCTTTATGCCCGCTATCAGGGCGACCACCCCGACAGCATGTTGTTCGACGCCAAGCGCCTTCTCAGCCAGGGCGGCGGGATCGCGCCCGTCGTGCCCGACGCCCGCGCCGGCCTGGCCGAGGCGCTGTTCGACATCGCCTCGCTGATGCGCCAGGGCAATGCCTCGGACGTGGCGATGCTTTATGCCCGCCTGGCCCTGTGGATGCGGCCGGATCTGCCGCTGGCCCAGACCACGGTGGCCGACATCCTGGTCGGCCAGGGCCGCTTGGCCGAGGCCAACCGCCAGTACCTGTCGGTGCCGAAGGGGCACCCGGCCTTCACCTACGGCCGGCTGCGGGTGGCGATCAACCTGGACGAGTTGAACGATACCGAGGGGGCTTTGTCCGCCTTGGACGAGCTGGCGCGCGAGCGTGCCGACAGCCTCGAGGCGCTGGTCACCAAGGGCGACATCCTGCGTCGGCGCAAGCGCTTCGCCGAAGCGGCGTCGGCCTATGACCAGGCGGTCGGCCGGGCCGGCGTGCTGCAGTCCCACCACTGGGCGCTGCTGTATAGCCGCGCCATCTGCTACGAGCGTTCGAAGCAATGGCCCAAGGCCGAGGCCGATTTCCAGGAAGCCCTGCGGCTCAAGCCCGATCAGGCCGACGTGCTGAACTATCTGGGCTATTCCTGGGTCGATATGGGCATGCACCTGGACGTCGCCCGCAAGATGCTGGAAAAGGCGGTCGAGCTGCGCCCGCGCGACGGCGCCATCGTCGACAGCATGGGCTGGGCGCTCTATCGCCTGGGCGACTACCATGGCGCTGTGCGTTATCTCGAGCGCGCCGCCGAGCTGAAGCCCGAGGACCCGACCATCAACGACCATCTGGGCGACGCCTATTGGCAGGTCGGCCGGGTCGAGGAGGCGATGTTCCAGTGGCTGCGCGCCAATTCGCTGGAGCCCGAGCCCGAGCAGATCGAATCCCTGAAGGACAAGATCCGCACCGGCCAGGTCCCGGCCAAGCCGGTGGTTCGCCAGCAGTGACCCTGGCCGAGTTCGCCCCGGCCAAGATCAACCTGTACCTGCACGTCACCGGCAAGCGGGGCGACGGATACCATTTGCTGGATTCGCTGGTGGTGTTCGCCGGCATCGGCGACAGCGTGTCGGTGGCGCCGTCCGAGCATCTGACCCTGTCCATCGACGGCCCGATGGCGGCCGGCCTGGCCGCCGACGAGTCCAACATCGTGTGGAAGGCGGCCCGCGCCCTGGCCGCCCGCGCCGGCGTGGCGCAAGGGGCGGCGATCACCCTGACCAAGCGGCTGCCGGTGGCCTCGGGCATCGGCGGCGGTTCGGCCGACGCCGCCGCCACCTTGCGGGCGCTCGAGCGTTTGTGGGGCCTCACCCTGCCGGCCCCCGACCGCCACGGACTGGCCCTGTCGCTGGGGGCCGACGTGCCGGTGTGCCTGGCCGGACAGCCGGCTCGCATGAGCGGTGTCGGCGAGCGGCTGGAGCCGGTGCCGGCGCTGCCGCCCGTGTGGCTGACGCTGGTCAATCCGCGGGTGCCGTTATCGACACCTGCGGTCTTCAAGGCCCGCCAGAGCTGCTTTTCCGACCCGGCACCCCTGGAAACCACGCCGCGCGACGCCGCTCATCTGGCGGCGCTGCTGGCGGCCCGGCGCAACGACCTGACCGCCGCCGCCATTTCGCTGGCCCCCGAGGTGGCGACCGCCCTGGCCGGTCTGGCCGCCTGCGACGGCTGCCTGCTGGCCCGCATGTCGGGTTCGGGGGCGACCTGCCTGGGCCTGTTCGCCTCGGCCGAGGCCGCTGCTGGGGCGGCTCGCGCGCTTGGCGCGCTGTATCCCGGCTGGTGGTGCGAATCGGCGCCGATGCTGACTTGAATCCGCGGCCGGTTCCGATTAAGGTGCGGCCCCGCTGTTGGGGCGTCGCCAAGCGGTAAGGCACCGGTTTTTGGTACCGGCATTCCCAGGTTCGAATCCTGGCGCCCCAGCCATCCTCTCGATCATCAATGATTTCAACGGGTTGTTGCAGGTCGCGCGACCGCAGCACCACGCGCTCCGGCTGCGGGCGCCCTCGACACATCGCTGCTTGGATGACCTGAGGCGAACGCGTCCGGCAATGCTCAATATGACTTCTGTCTAGTATAAGATTCCTCTCCCTCCTTTCATTTTCGCCCCGCCTGGTTTTGGGCTACCCTTGTGCTCAAGGTTTCAAGGCAACGGCGTCCGGACCGGACGCCGGAGGGGTGATGGTGCTTTTCAGGCTCTTCTTGCGGGTGGCGGTTTGCGCCGTCATGGCTATTGCCGCGCCGGTGGCGTGGGCGGCCGATCCGGCCCCGGTGGTGCGGGTGGTGTTCAACACCGACCCCAACCCGCCCATCGTCTATGGCAGCGGCACCGTCATCGATCCCGACAAGCCCAGCCTGATCGTCGATTTGCTGCGCATGGTCGGCGAACGCACCGGCATCGTCTTCGAGTTCCAGCGGGTGCCGTGGCAGCGCGGTCTGTACCTGATCGAGTACGGTCAGGCCGACGCCATCTTCGCCTCGAGCTACAGCCCCGAGCGGGCCCGCTATGGCGCCTATCCGATGGTCGATGGCAAGCCCGACGAGCGGCGCAAGATTTATCAGCAATCCTATAGCCTGTTCGTGCGGAAAGGGTCCGCCGTGCGCTGGACCGGGGACGGAATCTCGGGTCTTCGCGCCCCGGTCGGCGCCTTCCCCAACTTCGCCGTCGTGCCGATGCTGCAGGACAAGAACGTCCCGCTGGATCTCGAGCCCAGCGTGGTCGGCAACCTACGCAAGCTGGCCGGTGGCCGCATCGATGCCTATGCCGAGATCGACACCCTGGCCGAAGCCGCCATCAAGGAGAACGGGGCGGAATTCGACGGCATCGTCAAACTGGCGCCGCCCTTGCGGACCACCCCCTATTACCTGATGTTTTCCAAACTTTTCCAAGCCGCCAACCCCGCCCTGGTCGAGCAGGTGTGGGACGCCATCGCCACCGTCCGCGCCACGCCCGCCTATCAGGGTCTGGTGACCGGCAAGTATGCGAACTGAGCCGATGATCGGCCAGGACGGCACGCCCCAGGTCAAATCGATCGCCGCCCGGCTGTTTCGCATCTCGTTCCAGTACTATGTCGCCATCGCCGTGGCGCTGACCGGTCTGCTGGCCGCTGGCCAGTATTTCTCGGCCCGCGCCGACATCGAACGGGAAATGACCACCTATCAGCATGCCTTCGCCGGCACGCTGGGGGCGTCCTTGTGGGCGGTGGACGCGGCGAAGGTCGAGGCCATCGCCGCCGGCATGGTCGAGATTCCCGACATCGAGGCGATTCGCATCTTTGACCCCACCGCCAACCATCTGTTCGTCATCGCCATCAAACGCTACGACGGCTTGCTGGTCGGCCACGGCGACGAACTGCAACGGCAATGGGACCTATTGGCCGATCATGCGGCGGTTCGTCACGCCTTCGACGTCACCCACCGCCATGCCACCGGCACCGCGATCCTGGGGCGGGTGGAGTTGCTGGCCGGTCGGGGGCAATTGTTCGACCGGATCAAAGGCCAGACCGGGCTGATCATTGCCATTTCCCTGTTCAAGGAAGCGGTGCTGTGGGTGATTTTCCTGGCGGTCGGCCAGCGGGTGCTGGCCCGGCCGCTGCGCCGGCTGATCGCCGCCCTGGATGGCGCCCGGCCGGAAAGCCCCGAGCACATACAATTCGCCGCCGATGTCGAACCGATGGTCAGTGGGACGGAATTGGCGGTGGTGCGCGATTCCTTTAACGCCTTGATCGACCGCGTGCACGACCAGCGCGACCAGTTGGTGGCCGCCAACGCCCAACTGGAATCGCAAGTCGCCGAGCGGACGCAGGAACTGGAGCAGGCCAATCGCGCCCTTCAGGCCCAGGCCCGCCAGCTCGAGGCGTCCAATGCGGAACTGGAACAGTTCGCCTGTGTCGCCAGCCACGATCTGCGTCAGCCTCTGCGCATGGTGACCTCGTACATGGCCCTGCTGGACCGTGACTATGGCGATCGGATCGATGCCAAAGGCCATGATTATATCGGGTTCGCCCGCGACGGCGCCGTCAAGATGGACCGCCTGATCCGCGACCTGTTGTCGCTGTCGCGGATCGGGCGGACCGAACGGCCGCTAGTGGTGCTGCCCTTTGCCGGCGCCCTCGACGAGGCGCGGGCGGCCCTGGCCATGGATGTCGAGGCCACGGGCGCCACCATTTCGGTCGCCGTCGATCCGCCCATGGTCAAGGGCGATGCCGACGAACTGGCCCGCCTGATGACCAACCTGATCGGCAACGCCATCAAGTATCGCTCGCCCGGCCGGCCGCCGATGATCACCATCGATTGGCGTCCGACCGAAACGTCCGAGCTGCTGTTTCGGGTCGCGGACAACGGGATCGGCATACCCTCCGACGGGTTCGACCGCGTCTTCCAGATCTTCCAGCGCCTCGACACCGGGGAATCGCGCGAAGGCACCGGCATCGGCCTGGCCATCTGCAAGAAGATCGTCGAGCATCATGGCGGGCGGATCTGGGTGGAATCCGTCGAGGGCGCGGGCTCGACCTTTTTCTTCACCCTGCCGGCGGCGGCCTGACCGGGGCGCCGATGTTCGAGACCGAAATCATCGTGATCGGGGCCGGCGCCGCCGGATTGATGTGCGCCGCCGCCGCTGGCCAGCGTGGGCGCCGCGTGGTGGTGGTCGATCATGTCGGCCAGGCCGGCTCGAAAATCCTGATCTCGGGTGGCGGGCGCTGCAACTTCACCAATCTGGGCGTGGCTCCCGACCGTTATCTGTCGGCCAACCCCCATTTCGTCAAATCGGCGCTGAAGCAGTTCAGCCAGACCGATTTCATCGACATGGTGCGCCGTCACCGCATCGCCTATCACGAGCGGCGCTGGGGGCAGTTGTTCTGCGACGGGTCGGCCCGGGCGATCCTTGACATGCTGCTGGACGAATGCGCCGCTGGCCGGGTCGATATCCGCCTGGGCCACCGCGTCACCGGCCTGTCCAAGTCCGACCGTTTCCGCCTGGACACCGACCGCGGCTCTTTCGTCGCCCCTCGGCTGGTGCTGGCCACCGGCGGGTTGTCGATCCCCAAGATGGGGGCGACCGGCTTCGCGCTGGATGCGGCGCGCCGCTTCGGGCTGGCGGTCACCGAGACCCGGCCCGGCCTGGTGCCGTTGCGCTTCGGCGGCGACCAACTGGCCTGGCTGCGGGCACTTTCCGGCATCTCGCTGGAAGCCGAGATTTCGCTTGGCAAGCGCCGCTTCCGCGAGGCGTTGCTGTTCACCCATCGCGGCCTGTCCGGGCCGGCGATCCTGCAGATCTCCAATTACTGGCGATCCGGCCAGGCGATCAGCGTCAATCTGCTGCCCGACGACGATGCGATTGCCGTGTTGGCCGACCGCAAGGCCTCGCGGCCCAAGGCCGAGTTGAAGACCATCCTGGCCGAGCTTTTGCCGGCCCGGCTGGCCCATGGCCTGGTCGATGCCCATCTGCCCAACCCGACCATGGCCAATCTGTCGAAGGGGCAGCTGGCCCAGGCAGCGGCCTTGCTGAACGGCTGGAGCTTGGTGCCGACCGGGTCCGAGGGCTATGGAATCGCCGAGGTGACCTTGGGCGGGATCGACACCGACGAGCTGTCGTCGAAAACCCTTGAGGCCAAGAAGGTTCCCGGCCTGCATGTGGTCGGCGAGGCGGTTGACGTCACCGGCTGGCTGGGCGGATACAATTTCCAATGGGCGTGGTCCAGCGGCTGGTGCGCCGGGCAGGCGGTGTGAGCGAGGGGGGTAAGGCATGGAACGGGACTGGCGCTATTTCACCACCTATAGCGGCGTCAAGCTGCCGCTGAAGCTGGTCGGGCCGCTGGCGGCGGACGAGTTGTCCCACCGCAACACCTTCGTCCGCGCCGCGCTGGACCAGGCCCAGCGTGTCGTGCTGATCGAGAAGATGGTCTATGGCGGCGTCCAATTGGCGCACAAATATCAGTACGACGATGACGGCAAGCTGGTGCGGGCCGAGATCACCATGGACGACGACGTCACGGTCTTGACGTTCTAAGGGCAGGTTTCGATCAAACGAAACCTGCGCTGCTTTGCATGATGCGCCCCGTCCCGGGGCGGCTCAATCGCCGCGCGGGCTTGAGATGTCGTCCCAATCGTTCGAAATCCGCTCAAGGGCCCGGCGGCCTCAGTGCGAGAACATCACCGGCACCTGGGCGTGGCGCAGCAGGTGGCGGGTGGCCGAGCCGCGCCCCAGCGGCAGCACATAGCCGCCATGGGCGCCTACCACCAGAAGGTCGGCATTGTGGTCATAGGCCCTGGACAGCAGGGCGTCCATCACGCCAAGGCCTTCGATTTCCAACTGCTCGCCCTCGGCGTGGATGCCGTGCGCCGACAGGTGCTCGACCACGTTGACCGGGGGCAGGTAGTCGGGCGCGTGGGTGCGCGGGCCGACCGCCACCACCTTGACCATGTCGGCGCTTTCCAGGAACGGCAGCGAATCGGCAACCGCGCGCGCCGCCTCGCGGCCGGCCCGCCAGCCCAGGGCGACGCGGGCGCCGACCGTCGGCCCGGCATAGTCCTTGGGGATCATCAAGACCGGGCGGCCCGATTTCAGGATCAAATCCTCGGCGAAACTGTCGTGGACGTGCACGCCCTTGGCGGCATCCTGGCCGATGATGACCAGGTCGGCGTAATAGCCGCAGAACAGCACCTCGCTGATCAGGTCCGACACCCCGCCATGGGGAATCAGCCACCAGCGCGAAACCAGGCCGGCCTGGCTGCAGGCGGCCTCGATCGCCGCCTGCGCGGACGCGGCGGCGGCCTTGAACTGGTCGCTGGGTTGGCGGGCCACCAGGCTGGGGCCGGAATTCTCGGTGCGGGCGAACAGGCCGGTCAGGCGCGCGCCGAAGCGAACGGCGATCGCCAATGCGGCGGCGATGGTCGCCTTGTCGCCTTCGCCGCCATCGACGTGAACCAGGATGTCCTTGACGCTCATGTCCCCCTCCGCACGATGGTTTCCCGTCGTCTGGCAGGGATTTGAAGCCGGTGCTGCGGCTCCCGTCAAGCGAAATCGGTATTAGCTTACCGGAATACCTTTATTCCTGCGCATCGGCCTTCACCGCTCCGGTAATCGAGAAGGCGACATTGGCCAGGCTGGCTGCGGCCGGGCCTTGCGGGGCCAGGTCGGCCAACTCGTCGCGGGGCGAGGCCAGGAAGGCCAGTTCGGCGGTGCCGCCATGGAAGGTGCCGGCGGTGAAGTTCTCGACCAATGCCCGGGCCAATTGCGGTTGCCCGGGATCGGGCTGGCCGACGATGGTCGGGCTGGCGATCAGGCCGAAGGTGGGGGTGGCCAGGAAGCCCAGGCGGGTGCCTTCGCTGCCGTCCAGGGTGATTCGTGCCTCCATCAGGCGGCGATCCTTGACGGCCAGGGTGGCGCCCAGGCGGGTGCCGGCGCGCCGCGGTGCTGCGGCGATATGATCCAGGTCGTAGGGCCGGGTCATCCACACGCTGCCCAGCTTCTTGGGCCAGCCCTGCAGCCAGCCGCGCGCCATCGAGATGTCCTGGTCGACATAGATGAACGGGCAATAAAGCGCCGGCTGTCCGTCGCGCATCGCTTCCAGCAGGACGAAGAACTCGCGGTACTGGGCATAGGCCGGGTCCAGCAATTCCCAGCCGTCGGTGGTCGATTGCCATTCGCAGCAATGGGCGACGGCGCGCCCGGTCGCGGTGCCGAAGCCGGAGGGCAGGAAGCTCTCGGCGGCGGCCTTATCGACGGCGAAGGCCATGGACAGGATCTGCCCGGCATAGTGCCACGGCGGCGGCGGCACCAACGACGAGCGGCCGGTCGGCGAATAAGGCGGGGTGAATCCTTGCGGCACGGGGCGGCTCCCTCTTTTGGCTAGACGACAAGTTTGACGCGGCGACCCGGTTCGAGGCGGTCATCCTCGTCCAGGCGGTTGAGCAGGCGGAAGGTTTCCTCTTTCCACTGGGCCTGGGCCATGCGGGCCGACAGCGAGGCGACGCTGTCGCCGGGCTTGACCCGGACCACCTTGATGCGCCAGGGCTGGACCTCGCGGCGCTCGTCGGCCGACAGCGGCCGCAGGCTGTAGGTGGCGCGGCGCAGCTCCTCGCCCAGGGCGGCGGTCTGGCGTGGCGGGGTCAGGAAGGTGAAGCGGTAGATGCTGTCGGCATCGAAGCGGACGGCGACCACCCGGACATCGACATTGCCTTGGCGGGTCCGCCCGGTGGTGGTGGCGGTGGCCCCGGCCATGCCGTTGACCAAGATGCGCTCGGCCCCGGCCAGCCGCGCCTTGGGCAGCCAGCTGTGGGTCAGATAGCCCAGCATGTCGAGATCGCCGGCCGGCGCCCTGGCGCCGTCGAACAGAATGGCGGCGCCGTTGGGGTGCTGGGCTTGCACGGCCCGCTCGCCATTGGTGATGCGAAAGCCGGCCGGGACCTCGAAGCGGAAGCCCTCGCTGGGATGGACGAACACCCGGTCGCGCACGAAGCCCTGCGATGGATCGTCGCCGAAGACCATGCCATCGACACGGTCGAGCAAGGTGTCGGCCCCCAGCGTGCCCGATGGCGGCGCCTTCAGGGCGGCGTCGATGGCGGCCTGGACCCGGTCGGTGGTGCGCGGATGGGTCGACATGAAATGGGACTGATCGACCTGGTCGGGGTCGCGGCCGGCCATCTGGGCTTCCAGGCGGGCATGGCTGCGCAGCGACCCCAGCATGCTGACCATGGCGTTCGCGTTCCAGCCGCCCCGGCTCATATAGCGCACGCCTAAGGAATCGGCCTCGAATTCGTTCTCGCGGGAATAGGCCTGCAGCCAGGCGCCGGCCCCCATCTGCGCCAGGTCGGCCACCCCGGGCATGCCGACCACCGCGCCCAGGATGGTGGCCGCCACATTGGACGCCACGGCCCGGCTGTAACGCTGGGCCGAGTGCCGGGCCAGGATGTGGCCCAGTTCGTGGCCGATGACGCCGGCCAGCTCGGCCTCGTTGGCGGCCAGCGCCAGCAGGCCGCGGGTGACATAGACATAGCCGCCCGGCACCGCCATGGCGTTGACGATGTCGGAATTGAGGATGGTGAAACGGAAGTCGGCGGCCGGAGTCTCGGTGGCGTGGCCCAGGCGCTGGCCCAGCCCGGCGACATAGGCCTGCAGGGCCGGATTGTCGTAGGCGCCGCCGAAATGCTGGACGATCTGCGGATGGGTCTTGCGGCCGATGTCGGCCTCTTCCTCGGCGCTCATGAAATTGAAATGCGACTCGCCGGTGCCGGGCGATAGCTGGCAGCCGGCCAGGGCCGGGACCAGCAGCGCCTGCGACAATCCCAGCATGGCATGGCGGCGCGACAAACTTCTCATGACCGGTCCCGAGCTACTGGAGAGACCGGGTCAGCATAAGCAAGGGTGATGGCGAAACAAAGGCGGAATGGTGGGGATACGGGTAGCCAGCCTTTCCGGAATGCCGTAAGAAAAGGTCAGACCACGGAGCAAGCGCGGTGATCGAGGATTTTCTGGGCGGGTTGTTGCGGGAATGCAAGGAATTGGGGCAGGCCTGGCGCCGGCGCCACCCCCCGGGCCTTGACCGCGTCCTCGCCCGCTTGTCCGGCTGGTCGCTGCTGGCCCGCAGCCTGCCGCCCCGGCTGGACGGCCCCAATGGTCCCGATCTCGACCTGGACCAGGCGACTTGGCGCCGGCTGTGGAGCATGGCGCGCGGCCTGAAGGTCCTGGCGGAAATCCCGGTGATCCCGGCGCCGGAACTGGTGCCGGAACTGATCGAGCGCCTGCACGGGGTGATGATCAGCCGGTTCGATCCGGCCGATGCCTTCCTGGACCATCAATCCCGCATCGTGGTGACCGAATGGGCGCAGCGCCACGCCGCGGCCGAGGCCATCGACGCGGCCCATGCCGGTGCCGCCGCCCTGGAATTCATCGCGCTGTCGCCCTTGAGCTGGGGCAATGCCGAAATGGCGGTGATGCTGGCCGCGCTGATGGCGTCCGGCCGCGAAGGGCCGCTGGTGCTGCCGCTGACCCCGGCCGAGATGGGCGAGGATGGATATGCCCGGGCCCTGGCGGCCGGGCTGGATGGCGATCAGGGCGCCTGGATCGCCTATTGGCTGGCGCAGACGCGCATCGTCTTGAAGCGCCTGCCCGATCTGGCCGACGGCGCCGAGCGGCTGCGGACCCGCTGGGTCAAGCTGCTGTCCAAGGCCCCGTTCGGCGAAAGCGGCGCCGAATTGCTGGCCGACACCATCATCGCCCTGCCGGTGATCACCCCGACCTTCCTGGAAGACAGCCGGATCGCCACCGACCTGCTGCGCGACGGCATGGTGCTGCTGTTCGCCGCCGACGACGCCGTCGAGGTCGGGCTTCCCGGTTCGCTGACGGCGACCATCATGCCGCCGGCATTGCGCCTGCTTGCCAGGTAGCGGGGCGGGGCGGGATCAGTGGATCCCGCGTTCGGCCCCCATGGATTCCTTGATGAACTTGATCCGGGCCTGATTGACCACCATCCAGGCATCGAACTCGGCGATCACGTCGGCGCGCCGGGTCGAGGACAATTGATAGAAATCGCGGGAATGCGGCAGGTCGGAATCGAACACCACCGCGCCCGGCATCGCCAGTGACGTCGCCAGCACGTAACTGGCCACCGCCACGCTGGCATAGGCGCCATCGATATGGCCGACTGCCGCCTGTTTCAGCAGCAGTTCCATCCGCGGGTTTTCCTTCAACTGGGTCTTGCCGGCTTTGATACGGTCCAGCCAGGCGAACGGGGTGAACCCGGCGACCGTGCCCAGCACCCGCACGGAATCGGCGCCCAAGCCCTTGTTGGCCGGGCGGACCATGACGCCATCGACATAGGCGATCACCGGCTGGCTGTAATAGACCTTGGTGCCCTGCTTGACGTCGCCGGCCCATTGGGCATTGTCGGGAAACTTGACGTCGATGCTGCCGTTGATCAGTTCGGCGAACAGCCGCTTGATCGGCAGTGGGCGATAGACGATGCGGTAGCCGCGATCCTTGCCGAACGCGTCCAGAATCTCGCGCGCCGCCCCGACATAATCGCCGTCGCGCAGGGCATAGATCGGGTAATACTCAAGCTCCTCGACGCCGACCACGAGTTCCTTGTCGGCGGCGCCGGCCGGCCATGGCGCGGCCAGCACCATCAGGATCAATACTAAGGCGCACAGCCGACGCATTCACGGATTCCCTTGCGGCCGGGAGACCATCGTCCCGAGCATCTGCACAGGATGCATCGGGGTATCCTCAACCGCAAGGGGGTATCTGTGCTTAACTCGCGCTGTTGGCGCCGGGCTTCCAGCGCAGCACCGGGGTCCGGGCGGCCAGGGTCTCGTCCAGGCGACGCCGGGGCGTCAGGCGCGGTGCCGCCTTGAAATCCTCGACCATGCCGTCCTTGGCCTTGGCGGCCAGGCCCAGCACGACGCGGATGAAGCCGTCCAGGGTTTCCTTGGTCTCGCTTTCGGTGGGTTCCATCAACAGGGCGCCATGGACCACCAGCGGGAAGTACATGGTCATCGGATGGAAGCCCTCGTCGATCAGCATCTTGGCGAAATCCAGGGTGCTGATTCCGGTATCCTTCAAGAAGCGATCGTCGAACAGGCATTCATGCATGCACGGGCCGTCGAACGAGGCGGTCAGCACGTCCTTCAGCCGCGCCAGCAGGTAATTGGCGTTCAGCACCGCATCGGTGCTGGCCTGACGCATGCCGTCGCTGCCCATGGACAGGATATAGGCCAGGGCGCGGATGAACACGCCGAACTGGCCGTGAAAGCCCTTGACCCGCCCGAAGGGCTTGGCGCCTTCGACCTCTTCGGCGTGCTCGATCAGCGTCAGGCCATTGGGGCCGTGCACCACGAAGGGCAGCGGGGCATAGGGGGCCAGCTTGTCCGACAGCACGGTCGGGCCGGAACCGGGGCCGCCGCCGCCATGGGGGGTCGAAAAGGTCTTGTGCAGGTTGATATGCATGCAGTCGATGCCGAGATCGGAAATCTTCACCCGGCCGACGATGGCGTTGTAATTGGCGCCGTCGCAGTAAAAGAAGGCGCCGGCTTCGTGGGTGGCCTTGGCGATCTCCAGGATTTCGGATTCGAACAGGCCGCAGGTATTGGGGTTGGTGACCATGATGCAGGCGACGTCGTCGCCCAGCTTGGCCTTGAAGGCCTCGACATCGACGCGGCCCAAGGCGTTGGCCGGAACCGGATCGACGGTGAAGCCGCACATGGCGGCCGAGGCCGGGTTGGTGCCGTGCGCCGATTCAGGCACCAGCACGCGGCGGCGATGGCCCTGGCCGTGATCCTCGTGATAGGCGCGGATGGCCATCAGGCCGCACCATTCGCCGTGGGCGCCGGCGGCCGGGCTCATGGCCACCGCCGGCATGCCGGTCAGGCCCTTCAGCCAGAAGGCCAGAAGGTCGATGACCTCGAGCGCGCCCTGGATTGTGGATTGCGGCTGGAACGGGTGCAGATCGGCCAGGCCGGGCAGGCGGGCGACCTTTTCCGACAGGCGCGGATTGTGCTTCATGGTGCACGATCCCAGCGGATAGAAGCCGGAATCGATGCCGTAATTCTTCTGCGACAGCCGGGTGTAATGGCGCACCATCTGCGGCTCGGACAGGTCGGGCAGGCCGATGGGGGCCTTGCGGGCCAGCCCGCCCAGACGGTCGAGATCGATGGGCGGGGCCTCGGGCAGGTCGATGCCGTCGCGCCCGGGCGAGGATTGTTCGAAGATCAGCGGCTCTTCCAGCAAAAGTCCGCGATGGCCCGAAATGGTCTGGATGTCGGACATGGTCACAGCACCTCGTTCAGGGCGGACACCAGGGCGTCCATGTCGGCCTCGGTGTTGGTCTCGGTGACGGCCAGCAGCAGCACCGGGCGCAGTTCCGGCCAGCCGGGGAAGAAGCGGGCCGCCGGCACGCCGGCCAGGATGCCCTTGGCGGCCAGCGCCTCGACGATGGCGGTTGCGTCGATGTCGTCGGCGAACGTCACGGCGAATTCGTTGAAATAGGTTTGCGACAGCACCTTGATGCCCTTGACTGCCCGCAGCTTCCTTTCCAACTGCACCGCCAGCGCATGGTTCAGATGGGCCAGCCGGGCCAGCCCGGTCTCGCCCAGCAGGGTCAGGTGCATGGTGAAGGCCAGGGCGCACAGGCCGGAATTGGTGCAGATGTTGCTGGTCGCCTTCTCGCGGCGGATATGCTGCTCGCGGGTCGACAGGGTCAGCACGAAGCCGCGCCGTCCGTCCTGATCGACGGTCTGGCCGACGATGCGGCCGGGCATCTGGCGGACATATTTGTCCCGCGTCGCGAACAGGCCCAGGCCGGGGCCGCCGAAATTCATGCCCATGCCGAGGCTTTGGCCCTCGACCACCACGATGTCGGCGCCCATGGCGCCGGGGCTTTCCACCAGGCCCAGGCTGACCGGCTCGGCCACCATCACCACCAGCAGGGCGCCGTCGGCGTGGCAGGCCTCGGCCAGTGGCCGCAGATCCTGCAGGCCGCCGAAGAAGCCGGGGTTCTGCACCACCACGCAGGCCGTGCGCGAATCGATGCGGCCGATCAGGTCCTCCATCCCCAGCGGGTCGGGCGACAAGGCCTCGGCTTCCAGCTCGGTATATTTCAGGAAGGTCTCGGTGGTCTCGCGGTATTGCGGGTGCAGGCTGCCCGACAGCAGGACGCGGGGCCGCTTGGTGATGCGCGCGGCCATCACGGCGGCCTCGGCGATGGCGGTGGCGCCGTCATACATCGAGGCGTTGGCCACCTCCATGCCGGTCAGCAGCGCCACCTGGGTCTGGAACTCGAACAGATATTGCAAGGTGCCCTGGCCGACCTCGGGCTGATAGGGGGTGTACGAGGTCAGGAACTCGCCCCGGCTCAGCAGCTGGTCGATCGCCGCCGGCACATGGTGGCGATAGATGCCGGCGCCGATGAAGAACGGCGCGCAGCCGGCCGACAAGTTCTTGCCGGCCATGCGGGTGAATGCGCGCTCCACCGCCATCTCGCCCAGGCCTGTCGGCAGGTCGAAGCTGGCCGCCTGACGGGCCGAAACCGGGACGTCGGCGAACAATTGCTCGACGTCGGAGATTCCGATGGCCGCCAGCATGGCGCGGCGGTCGGACTCGGTATGGGGCAGATAGCGCATGGGACGGTTTACTCCAGGCCCTTGACGTATTCGTCATAGGCGGCGCGGTCCATCAGGCCGGCCAGTTCGGACGGATCGGACAGGGTGATGGTGAAGAACCACGCGCTTTCCTCGGGGCTTTCATTGACCAGGCCGGGTTGGTCGGCGATGGCCCCGTTGGCCTTGACCACCGTGCCCGAGGCCGGGGAATAGACCTCGGACGCCGCCTTGACCGATTCGACCACGGCGCATTCGTCGCCCTGCTTCAGGGTGCGGCCGGCCTCGGGGACCTCGACGAACACCAGATCGCCCAGGGCGTGCTGGGCATAGTCGGTGATGCCGACGGTGCCGGTCGAGCCTTCGACCTTGATCCATTCATGGTCCTTGGTGAAACGCATCTCGCTCATCGGTCAGACTCCCTTGAAATAGCGGTGGGCGACGAAGGGCATGGCAACAATGGTGGCGTCCAGGGGCTTGCCGCGGACCACCAGCTTGACCTTGGTGCCCGGCTGGGCGAAGGCGGCCGGCACATAGCCCATGGCCAGCGGGCCGTCCAGGCTGGGGCCGAACCCGCCCGAGGTCACCTCGCCCAAGCGGTTGCCGGCCTCGTCGGTGATTTCGGTGTGGGCGCGCGCCGGCGCCCTTCCGTCGGGGCGGATGCCGACGCGGCGCTTGGCCGGGCCGTCGGTCAGTTCCTTCAAGATGCGGTCGGCGCCGGGGAAGCCGCCCTGCTCGCGGCGGCGCTTGCCGATGATCCACGACAGCCCGGCTTCGATCGGGCTGGTTTCGGTGTCGATGTCGGAGCCGTACAGGCACAGGCCGGCCTCCAGGCGCAGCGAATCGCGCGCCCCCAGGCCGACCGGCTCGACGCCGGGCAGGCCCAGCAGCAGTCGGGCCAGCTTCTCGGCCTTGGCTGAAGGCACCGAGATCTCGTAGCCGTCTTCGCCGGTATAGCCCGAGCGGGTGATCAGAGCCTCGATTCCGGCGACATGGGTCTGGCGGATCGACATGAAAGGCTGCTGGGCGGCGCCGTCGCACAGGCCGCTCATCACCTCGGCCGCCTTCGGGCCTTGCAGGGCCAGCAGGGCGCGATCATCCAACATACGGATGTCGGCGTCGGCGCCCAGCTTATCCTTCATGTGGGCGAAGTCGGCCTGCTTGCAGGCGGCGTTGACCACCAGATAAAGCTTGGTAGCCGACAGCTTCGAGATCATCAGATCGTCAAGGATGCCGCCGGCCGGATTGGTGAACACCGAATAACGGGTTCGCCCCACCCCCAGGCCGGCGATGTCGCCGGGCACCAGCTTTTCCAGAAGCGCGGCGGGATCGGCCGCCTCGATGGTCACCTGTCCCATGTGCGAGACGTCGAACAGGCCGGCACCCGAGCGGGTGGCCAGATGCTCGCCCAGGATGCCCTTGGGATATTGCACCGGCATGGCATAGCCGGCGAAAGGCACCATCTTGCCGCCCAGTTCGCGATGCAACGCGTCCAGCGGGGTGGTCAACAGCACGGTGTCGGATGGGCTCACCGGTTCCTCCTCAAGTGGATCAGGACTCGCACTTCGGGCTTCAAGCCGTCGTGCCCCCCTCTGTCCTTGGAACCTGAAAGATTCACCGGTTCCGCACCGGCAAGCGGTTCGGGGCGGACGGCTTACATCGTCGGTGGGCCCGACTTCCGGGGAAGTCCGGCCGCTTTCCAGAGCTTCATCGCCCCACGGTCCGTTTGCCTGAGAGTTTCCAGGGGCGGTTGCTCCTTCGGCGCCGACCTCACAACACAAGATGTTGTGGATCGGACTCTCCCACGGGGGTCATCTGTGGTGGCGAGTGTAGCGGCCCGGGCGGTGGAGTCAATCGCGCCCCGGATTCCATCCACAGGAATTTATTCTATCCACTCGCCCTTATAGACGCCCCAGAACTCGTCGCGCTTCAGCCAGCCTTGGGTCTGCTGGATTTCCACCCGGCAGAAATCGCGATTGCGCGGGCATTGCAGCAGCCGGCCGAACACCCCGGCCTCGATCGTGGCGACCTGGTCGGCGGAGTCGGCGTCGGATGCGCGCAAGATGCGGGTGGCGCCGATCACCACCATCATGCGCCGTCCTTGCAGCATCGATTGATGGACCCATCCTTCCGAGCCCTGCCAGTCGCGAATCTTGCGCCAGGCTTCGAACTCGGCGACCACCTCGACCGGCAGGTCCTTCTTCGAATAAATCCAGTCGATGGGGTAGCGCACGCCCGGGCCCGTGCGCAAATTTACTTCGTCGGACCGCAGCGACACGAAGCGGGGCAGCGGTAAACCGCTGGTTTCACCGGCGGTTGCCGTCTGGCCGGCGGCCAGGGCCGCCGTCAACACCAGCATCGCCAAATGTCGCCACAGGTTCATCAACGGGTCCGTTCGGTCTATGATGCGAAAGCGGGCGCATTATAGGCGGCCAAGCGCGGCCCGGGTCAAGGGCGCCAAGCCGTACGGTCGTCTGCGTCAACTGTTCGCTGGACAAGGGGCGTCGTCCTTGCTAGGTCGAGAGGCCAAGATCGGGTTACGGGAGGAGCAACAACAATGATTCAGAAAAAGCCCGTCGTCGTCGTCACCAGGAAGCTGCCCGATGTCATCGAGACGCGGATGATGGAGCTGTTCGACACCAAGCTCAATCTGGACGACCACCCGATGTCGAAGTCCGAATTGATCGAGGCGGTCAAGACCGCCGACGTGCTGGTGCCGACCATCACCGACCGCATCGATTCCGGCATCCTGGCCCAGGCCGGCCCGACCCTGAAGCTGATCGCCAATTTCGGCACCGGCGTCGACCACATCGATCTGGCCAGCGCGCGCCAGCGTTCGATCACCGTGACCAACACGCCGGGCGTGCTGACCGAGGACACCGCCGACATGACCATGGCGTTGATCCTGGCGGTGCCGCGCCGCATGGGCGAGGGCGTGCGCCTGATGCGCTCGGGCGACTGGGCCGGCTGGAGCCCGACCCACCTGCTGGGCCACCGCATCTGGGGCAAGCGCTTAGGCATCGTCGGCATGGGCCGCATCGGCCAGGCGGTGGCCAAGCGCGCCAAGGCCTTCGGCATGTCGATCCACTATCACAACCGCAAGCGCCTGCATCCCGAGATCGAGGCCGAGCTGGAAGCCACCTATTGGGAAAGCCTGGACCAGATGCTGGCCCGCATGGACGTGGTCACCGTCCATTGCCCGCACACCCCGGCCACCTTCCACCTGCTGTCGGCCCGGCGCCTGTCCCAGCTGCAGCCCCATGCCTATGTCATCAACACCTCGCGCGGCGAGATCGTCGACGAGAACGCCCTGATCCGCATGCTGCAAAAGGGCGAACTGGCCGGTGCCGGCCTGGACGTCTTCGAGCACGAGCCGGCGGTCAATCCCAAGCTGTTGCAGCTGGACAATGTGGTGCTGTTGCCGCACATGGGCTCGGCCACCATCGAGGGCCGTGTCGATATGGGCGAGAAGGTGATCGTCAACATCAAGACCTTCGCCGACGGGCACAACCCGCCCGATCGCGTGCTGGCCAGCATGCTGTAAGGTTCCAAGACGGTATCCGGGCCCCGGCCAAGTCCGGGGCCCTTTTCTTTTGTGGCGACAAATCATGAGCAAGGCCTTCACCCGCGAGAATGACGGCGACGATGACGACTTGCCGGAAGGCGTGGCGCCGATCCCGAAGGGCTCGCCCAACTACATCACGCCGGCCGGCTTCGCCCGCCTGCAGGCCGAACTGCGCGAGCTGACCCGGGTCGAGCGGCCCAAGGTGGTGGAAGTGGTGTCGTGGGCCGCCGGCAATGGCGACCGCTCGGAAAACGGCGATTACATCTATGGCAAGAAGCGCCTGCGCGAGATCGATCGCCGCATCCGCTTCCTGACCAAGCGGGTCGAGGCCGCCCGGGTGGTCGATCCGGCGGCGCAGACCAACCGGGATCAGGTGTTCTTCGGCGCCACCGTCACCTATGCCACCAGCAAGGGGATCCAGCGCACCATCACCATCGTCGGCATCGACGAGGCCGACATGACCAAGGGCCGGGTCAGTTGGATCGCTCCGATCGCCCGGGCCTTGATGAAGGCCGCCGAGGGCGACGAGGTCCCGTTTCGCGCCCCCGGCGGGCCCGAGACCCTGGAAGTGGTGGAAATCAGCTATATCCCGGTGGATTGAGCCGCTTATCCACAAGATTTGGTATGTGACGCGAAGCTTTCCCTTGCAGCCGGGGAACCCCTGCTTGTAGCCTGCCGCTTGTGTTTTACAAGGACTGCCGCCCCCATATCTTGGGGTGTGGCGCGGGGGACTCCGATGAGCATGGCACTGGGTTTCGAGGACGATATCGGTCCCAATCCGCTCGATCTGGTCGAGCAGTTGGTGGCCGGCAACGACTGGGCCTTCGACCGCCGTTCCGACGAGGAACTGGCCGTCGAGGTTCCGGGACGCTGGTGCAATTACTCCCTTTATTTCGCCTGGCGAGCCGACATGGCGGCGCTGCACTTCACCTGCGCCTTCGACATGAAGGTGCCGGCGGCCAAGCGCTCTCAGGTGTGCGAGCTGCTGGTGGCGATGAACGAGAAGCTGTGGCTGGGCCATTTCGGCCTGTGGGAGGAAGAAGGCCTGCCGATGTTCCGCCACACCGCGCTGTGCGCCAGCCCGGCGGCCCTGGCGCCCGAGCAGATCGAGGACATCGTCGATCTGGCGGTGACCGAGTGCGAGCGCTTCTATCCCGCCTTCCAGTTCGTCATCTGGGGCGGCAAGAGCCCGAAGGAAGCGATGGCCGCCTCGCTGCTGGAGACGGTGGGCGAGGCGTAGGGGGTTCCTTTTTCGCAGCCGGCATGGTCATCTCTTAGACGTCATGCCCGGACTTGATCCGGGCATCCATGGACCCCCGGGACAGGCCCGGGGGTGACGGCTGCGACGCTGACGATGGGAGTGACCCCCGTGACCAAGATTTTGCTGGTGGGCTGCGGCAAGATGGGATCGGCCATGCTGGCCGGCTGGCTGGAACAGGGTATCCGCCCCGCCGATGTGGTGGTGGTCGAGCCCAACCCGGCCCAGGTGCCGGCGGGCGTGGCCCTGGTCGGCGGCGCCGATGCGATCCCCGCCGCCTTTTCCCCCGATATCGTCATTCTGGCGGTCAAGCCGCAGGTGATGGCCGATGTGGTTCCGGCCTATGCCCGCTTCGCTGGCCAGGCCACCTTCCTGTCCATTGCCGCCGGCAAGCCCATATCCTTTTTCCAGACCCATCTGGGGCAAGGCGCGGCCATCGTGCGGGCCATGCCCAACACCCCGGCGGCGGTGCGGCGCGGCATCACCGTCTGCTGTGCCGGCCCTGGCGTGACCGACCAGGCCCGATCGTCCTGCCAGTCGTTGCTGCAGGCAGTGGGCCAAGTGGCGTGGATCGAGGATGAAGTCTTGATGGATGCGGTGACGGCGGTATCGGGCTCGGGTCCGGCCTATGTCTTCCTGCTGGCCGAGGTGATGGCCGAGGCCGGCGCCCGGGCCGGTTTGCCGACCGAGCTGGCCGCCCAGCTGGCGCGGGCCACAATTGCCGGTGCCGGCGAATTGCTGCGTCAAAGCAATGACAGCGCCGCCCAGTTGCGGATCAACGTCACCAGCCCCGGCGGCACCACGGCCGCCGCGCTTTCGGTGCTGATGGATGGGGCCAAGGGCATGGGGCCGTTGATGGTGGACGCGGTGGCGGCGGCGACGCGGCGCGGCAAGGAACTGGCGGGATAGAATGCCTGTCCTGCCCTTCGTCGAACGCCCCGATCTGCCGACCGGCCGCGCCGAATTCAAGCTGGTGTCGGATTACCAGCCGGCCGGCGATCAGCCGGCGGCGATCGCCGAGCTGGTGGCCGGGCTCGAGCGGGCCGAACGCGATCAGGTGCTGCTGGGGGTCACCGGCTCGGGCAAAACCTTCACCATGGCCCAGGTCATCGCGCGCACCGGCCGGCCGGCGTTGGTGCTGGCCCCCAACAAGACCCTGGCGGCCCAGCTTTATGGCGAGATGAAGGGCTTCTTCCCCGACAATGCCGTCGAGTATTTCGTGTCCTATTACGACTATTACCAGCCGGAAGCCTATATCCCGCGCACCGACACCTATATCGAGAAGGACAGCGCCATCAACGAGCAGATCGACCGCATGCGCCATGCGGCGACGCGGGCGTTGCTGGAACGGCGCGACGTGGTGATCGTCGCCTCGGTGTCGTGCATCTACGGTATAGGCTCGGTGGAATCCTATGCCCGCATGACCGTACCGCTGAAGGTGGGCGACACCATCGACCGCACCGAGCTTTTGAAGCAATTGGTGACGCTGCAATATACCAGGAACGATGCCGCCTTCGAGCGCGGCACCTTCCGGGTCCGGGGCGATTCGGTCGAGATCTTTCCGGTCCACTATGAAGACCGCGCCTGGCAGGTCAGCCTGTTCGGCGACGAGATCGAGGCCATCGCCGAATTCGATCCGCTGACCGGCGAGAAGACCGTGCGGCTGACCGAGGTGGTGGTCTATCCGTCCAGCCACTACGTCACGCCGCGCCCGACCATCACCGCCGCCATGGCCGGGATCAAGGCCGAGTTGAAGGACACCGTGGCCCGATTCGAGGCCGAGGGCAAATTGCTCGAGGCCCAGCGCATCCGCGAGCGCACCACCTTCGATCTGGAAATGCTGGAAACCACCGGCCACTGCAAGTCGATCGAGAATTATTCGCGCTATCTCACCGGGCGCAATCCCGGCGAGCCGCCGCCGACCCTGTTCGAGTATCTGCCCGACGACACGCTGCTGATCGTCGATGAAAGCCATGTTACCGTGCCGCAGATCGGCGGCATGTACCGGGGCGACTATGCCCGCAAGAGCACGCTGGCCGAATATGGCTTCCGCCTGCCGTCCTGCGTCGATAACCGCCCATTGAAGTTCGAGGAATGGGAAATCATGCGCCCGGCCTCGGTGTTCGTGTCGGCGACGCCGGCCCCGTGGGAGCTGGAAAAGACCGGCGGCGTCTTCGTCGAGCAGGTGATCCGCCCGACCGGCCTGATCGACCCGGTGTGCATCGTCCGTCCGGTCGAGCATCAGGTCGACGACCTGCTGGCCGAGGTCAAGAATGTCGCCCGCAACGGCCAACGGACCCTGGTCACCGTGCTGACCAAGCGCATGGCCGAGGATTTGACCGAGTACCTGCACGAACATGGCGTGCGCGTGCGCTATCTGCATTCCGACATCGACACCCTTGAACGCATCGAGATCATCCGCGACCTGCGCCTCGGCGTCTTCGACGTGCTGGTCGGCATCAACCTGTTGCGCGAGGGTCTCGACATCCCCGAATGCGCGCTGGTCGCCATCCTGGATGCCGACAAGGAAGGCTTTTTGCGCTCGAAGACCTCGCTGGTCCAGACCATCGGCCGGGCGGCGCGCAACATCGACGGCCGCGTCATCCTTTATGCCGACACCATCACCGCCTCGCTGGAATACGCCCTGGCCGAAACCCAGCGTCGCCGCGACAAGCAGACCGCCTACAACCTGGCGCACAACATCACCCCGGAAAGCGTCAAGAAGGGGATTTCCGACCTGCTGGATTCGGTGGCCGAGAAGGATTACGTCACCGTCGATACCGGCGATGCCGGCCTGGCCCACGCCATCGGCCACAATCTGGGGGCGGTCAAGGCCGACCTGGAAAAGCGCATGAAAGCCGCCGCCGCCGACTTGGAGTTCGAGGAGGCCGCCCGCCTGCGCGACGAACTGCGCCGGCTCGAGGCGGTCGAACTGGGGGTGCCGGTCGAGGCCGGCAAACGCCCGCAACCCCAGCGTCAGCCCAAGGGACGCGGCCGTTCACGGCGCTGAAGGGGCGTTCAGATTCTAGTGGATTTGTGCGCAAGAACCTGCCATCATAATAGATGATCCATCCCGGACCGCATTGCGGCCGGGCTTTTTTTTGCCCTTTTGGATGCTCGGGGAGCAAGATCATGGCCGACGATCTCGACGAAAACCAGACCAACGCGCAGACCGACAATCCGAATTCGGGCTCGCAAGGCGTTGCGCAGCAGGCTTTGGATGACCTGACGGTCCTGTCGGACGTCGGCAACCAGAACATGGGCGAGACGCGGCTGAACGTCGCGCGCGCGGTCGATGTCAATGATGCGGCGCTGGGTTCGCTGGCGACCATCCACCAGGGCTCGAACGAGGGCGAGCAGATCCAGCAGGGTCTGGACCTCCAGGTCGGCGAGATCGTGCAAGATGAGGTTTCGGTCGACCAGGCCAAGACGACGGTGATCGAGACCCCGCCGGTCGCCGAACTCGATGGCGCCGCGGCCGAGGCGGCCCAGGACGTGGCGGTCGATACCCGGCTGAATGTCCGGATCCAGGACGACCTGAGCGAGCAGAACGTCATTTTCGGCGACCCGATCGTCATCGAGCAGAACGCCGAAGAAGCCGTGGCCCCGACGGCGACGGCAGACGCTGCCGTCATCGACGCAGCCGAGATCGTGCCCGAAGCCGCCCTGGACGAGCTGTTCGTCGATGCCCCGCCGGCTATCGGCGGCATCTATTTCGACGATCCGGCCACCAGCGATCCGACCCTGGTGCCGCTGGGCTCGCCGCAGACCATCAACGAGGATGGTGAGCTGAAGTTCGTCATCGACGCCGTTGACCCCGATGGCGGCTCGGTCAGCATCAGCTTCAGCCAGCCGGCGCACGGTTCGATCACCGTCAACGGTGACGGCAGCTATTCGTACACGCCGGACGAAAACTACTTCTCGTCCTATACGAACCAGGATGGGACGTTCGATTTCGCCGACCAGGACAGTTTCACCGTCTTCGTTTCCGACGATGAAGGCAACACCATCAGCCAGACGGTGACCATCGACATCAAGAACGTCGATGACGAATCGGTCTTCACCATGACCGGCGGCGCCGGCGACGAAGACACCACCATCACCGGCACCATCAGCGCGACCGACATCGACGGCGCCATCGTCAGCTACGAGCTGGTGGGCGACGCGACGCATGGCAGCGTGACGGTCAATGCCGACGGCAGCTATTCCTTCACTCCCGACGCCGACTGGAACGGCAGCGACAGCTTCACCGTGCGCGTCTATGACGACAAGGGCGGCTTCAGCGATCAGGAAGTCACCGTCGACGTGGCGGCGGTTGCCGACGAGGCGGTGATCACGGTTTCGAATACCGAGGGGGTCGAAGACAGCACGATCACCGGCCAGATATCCATCTCCGATGCGGATGGTGGGGTTGCTAGTGTCGAGTTTATCACCGTTCCCGAGCACGGCGTTCTCGAATTCACCCAGGATGGTCAATATCGCTTTACGCCCGATCCTGACTGGAACGGTACCGATAGTGTGACGATCCGTGTCACCGATGCTAAGGGCGGCACCACCGAGCAGACCATTGAGCTCAATGTCGCGGCGGTCAATGACGCCGCCACCTCGGACGGCATCGTGATCGAGGGCTCGGACACCCCGGTCGAAAGCGTCGCCATCAGCGAGGATAGCGGCCTGACCTTCGCGGTCGATGTCACCGACGCCGAGGGCGGCGCGGTGGACATCGCCTTCGCCGATAACCCCAACGGCAGCGTGACCGTCAACGATGACGGCACCTTCACCTTCACGCCGACCGGCGACTTCACCGGCGCCACCGAGCTGACCTACACGGTCACCGATTCCGAGGGCATGACCACCACCAACACCGTGACCATCAATGTCGGCGCGGTCGAGGACGAGGCGGTGGTCACCGCCACCGGTGGTTCGGGCGCCGAAGACAATGTCGTCACCGGCACGATTTCCGCGACCGACGTCGATGGCGGCGTGGTCAGCATCGAGCTGGTGGGTGACGCCGCCCACGGCAGCGTGACGGTCAATGCCGACGGCACCTATTCCTTCAGCCCGGATGAAAACTGGAACGGCACCGACAGCTTCACCGTTCTGGTGACCGACGCCAATGGCGGCACCACCGAACAGACCGTCACCGTCAATGTCGGTGCGGTCGAAGACGAAGCGGTGGTCACCGTCACCGGCGGCGAGGGCTCGGAAGACGGGGTGGTCACCGGCAGCATCAGCGCCACCGATGTCGATGGCGGCATCGCCTCCATCGAGTTGGTGGGCGACGCCGCCCACGGCAGCGTCGAGCTGAACCCCGACGGCACCTATTCCTTCACCCCCGACGCCGACTGGAACGGCACCGACAGCTTCACCGTTGTCGTGACCGACGCCAATGGCGGCACCACCGAGCAGACGATCACCGTCAATGTCGAGGCGGTCAACGACGCCGCCACCACCGACGGCATCGTGGTCGCAGGATCCGACACTCCGGTCGAGAGCGTCAGCATCAGCGAGGACAGCGGCCTGGTCTTCGCGGTCGATGTCACCGACGCCGAGGGCGGCGCGGTGGACATCGCCTTCGCCGACAATCCGAACGGCAGCGTGACCGTCAATGACGACGGCACCTTCACCTTCACGCCGACCGGCGACTTCGCCGGCACCACCGAACTGACCTACACGGTCACCGATTCGGAAGGCGTGACCACCACCAACACCGTCACCGTCAATGTCGGCGCGGTCGAGGACGAAGCGGTGGTCACCGCCACCGGTGGTTCGGGCACCGAAGACAACGTCGTCACCGGCAGCATCAGCGCCACCGACGTCGATGGTGGCGTGGTCAGCATCGAGCTGGTGGGCGACGCCGCCCACGGCAGCGTCGAGCTGAACCCCGACGGCACCTATTCCTTCACCCCCGACGCCGACTGGAACGGCAGC
>NZ_CACVCE010000007.1:0-67680 GCF_902729445.1 Magnetospirillum sp. LM-5
CCCCCCTGGGCGAAGGCTTCGCCGAACCGACCGACGAGGACAAACTAGCCAAGGCGCCCCAATCCCCGTTCGGCAGCCCCGAGGGCGCCGATCGCTGGGCGGCCGGCAACATGGCCGATGTCTTGCTTGGCAAGACCGACTATGCCGACGCGGTGACGCATTTCCGCACCGACACCTCAGCCACCATGCCCTATCTCGCCGCCGTGCACGAGCAGATGCGCGACAAGGACCCGATGGCGGCGATGAAGTTCGCCACCCAGATGCGTGACGCCGGCCTGGCCATGGCCGATGCGGCCCCGGAACCGCCGGCCCCCACCTTGCCGCCGGTGACGCAGGCCCCGGTCAACAATCCGCCGGAAACCACCACACCGGAACCGACGCAGGCGCCCACCACCGAACCTCCCGTGACCACGCCCGCTCCGACACCGGAACCGACGCAGCCGCCAGAGACCTCCACTGTGCCCAAGTCTCAATCGCTTGATGTCGACAAAAGCATAGCTGCGTTACAGGTCGGGGCGAAGTCGTCGCCAGAAGGAAATTGCGGCAAAGCTGTTAAAGGAGCGCTGAGGGCCGGGGGCTTGAATGTTGGGGTTGGCGTCGAATCCGCCAAGGATATGGGGCCGGCCCTGGAAGGGGGCGGGTTTGGTTCTGTCGATCCCAAGAGCTATTCTCCACAGAAAGGTGATGTGGTCGTCATTCAGCCTTATCCAGGCGGAAGCCCTCATGGACATATCGCCATGTATGATGGTAAATCCTGGATTTCCGATGCGCGACAAAAGGATATGTGGGGAGGGCGAGGATATCGTGACCACCAGCCATCGTTCCGCGTGTATCGCCGGGGCAATTAACGTTCTTCTTGCCGGAAACGTCTTGGCAGCTCCGGCCGAGCAGGGGCTTCGAGCCCCTGCCTCGTTTCACCGAGCGGAAAGCATTGTCGAAAAAGCGCTCGACAGCATTCTTGCCTCAGCAGACAGCGATCCGACCATAAATAATTTCATATTAGATAGAAATGGAGCAGCCAAAAGACATCGACATCTTAATACGTTATTTTCCAACCACTACCTTAGTTCGGCCAGAGCCGTTGAAATGAAAATGGTAAAATCAGATTGCGGCGGAACATATCTGCAAGGGGAGGTGTGTGGGTATAACGCAAGTGCACTCAATTGCGCGCAGTCAAATTCAGAACTTGGCTATTTTTTCAAGACCGAGAGCTTATCGGACAACCGAGCCATTATCGTTGCCGCCTGGGGCGAAAATAGTCCCCCAACTAGCTTGTACAGATTAGTTCTCGTGACAGGCAGGTGGGTCATTGATGGCGTATATTGTTTGAAGGTTGGCACAAATTTTAATTTCAAGTGATAAGCGCTCAGCTCCGACCGAACCGGTTCCGGTATCGGCGACGAGACCAATAATGGCCAGCAGGGCATGGAAGTCCTTGAGCAATCAAGAGACCAGTCCGTCACTCGCAAATTCATTCCGTTCAGCACGGGCGGGAAGTTCATCTACCAAGCGGGTAACTATTCCGCGATCAAGAAGTAGCGTATGCTCCCCGGCGGTGCATCAGCCCGCCGGGGATCCTTTTCATGCTGAAGCGAATCGTGCTGCTCTTTGCCATTCTGGCGCTGACCATGGGGGGCGCGGAAGCAAAGTCGCTGGGCGGCCCCACCTGCCCGGCCGCATGGACCTTCGACGGACAAAGATTGAAACTGCGTTGGGCCAAGATTTACGTGGGCTGGGAGGCGCTCGCCCCTATCGAAGGGCGGACCAGGGAGGGAAAGGATTGGCAGGAACCAGAAGGCCGGCGCGATGTCGATGAGGTGTTCTGGGGAATGGGTAGCTTCAAGAAGCCAGCATTCCTGTATTGCATGTACGGCAATGGCTTGGCCCTGAATCCCGAGACTGCGGTGGTCGTCCCGGTCTCAGATGATTCGAAGACATGCCATGCCGAATATCGTGATACGCCAAAGGCAGCCTATATCACCTCGATCAGCTGCTCGCCCGGCAAGGCTCCGGTGCCGCCGCTCTCGGTAGTGGAGCGGCTCACCCCGCAGACCGAGTTGGATGGCCTGATGTTGCGGAAATCCCGGGCCGAGCTTGAGGCGCGGACGGCCGCACGCGGTGCGGTGTGGACCGACGAGGTCGGCAAGGACCGCAAGATGGTGGCCTTCCCGGACAATGGCGCCCACTACCGCGTCGAATGTTCCTCAACCACCGGTCTTGCCCACGAAATCGCCCTGATCGGCCCGGTGGCCGCCCCAGATTTCGGCTTCGGCGTTTCCATCCAGCGTCGCTTCGGCCCCTACAATCTGAATCCATGGAAGGGTGAGGACAATATCTGGGTTGTCTGGGATGACGGCTATCGAAAGGACAAGCCGCGCGTGCCCGAGGAAATGCGGCTGCTGGACATGAACGCCCCCGAAAATCAGGGCGTCCTCGACCGAAAGAACTGACCCGGCGCCCGGATCGCCCGACGATCCAGGCGTTTCGCTTTTCCCTTTCGCGCCGAATTCCGGCACCAAAGGCGCCCAGCCGTCACACTTCGCGCAAATAGTAGATCAGGTCCAGCGGCGGCGGCTCGGTGCCGGCGTGCGACAGCAGTCCGTGCACCTGGCCGCGATGGTGGGTCTGGTGGTTGAAGAAGTGAAACAAGGACCAACCCAGCGGAGTCTCCGCCGCCACACCGGCGATGGTGCGATAGGCCAGCGGCCGCGCCAGATCGCCCCTCAGCCCATCGCACCAGGCGACGATGTGTTGGTCGAACTGGTCACGAGCCTCTTTCAAGCCCGAGAAATCCGGGTGAAGAATCTGCCCCAGCGAGACGATGCCTTGGGCGGGTTGGCCCTCGAAGCGCCCCATCCACACACGGTCGGCCAGCAAGATGTGGTTCAGCGTCGCCAGGATCGACCCGAAGAAGCTGGGCCGCTCGCGCGCCAACTCGTCCTGGCTGAGCTGTCCGCAGGCGGCATAAAGCCGGTCGTTGGCCCACTGGTTATAGCGGGCCAAGCGCTGAAGAGTGCCGTGGTCCATCTTAGAATTTAAGCCCCAGGCCGGCACCCAGCGAGAAGCCGGACTGGGCGCGCTCGGCCTCGACCTCGCCGCGATTGGCGGCGGCGAAGCCCCCGAAGGAAAAGCCCGGGGTGATGTCGTGGGTCAAGGACAAGGACAAGGAGAGGTCGCTGCCCGGACGGTAACCATCAAAGGCGGTCACACCCATCTGCGCCGGGTTCGGGCTGAACGAGCCTGCATTGCCCCATTCATAGCCCAACCGCACCAAAGCGGTGCCGTCGATGCCCATGAAGGCGCCGGAATAGGCCGCCGACACGTCGGCCGACTGGCCCACCGGGTCGCCCTTGAGCGACGAGGACAGACGGACATCGTTGAAGATGTACGAGGTATAGCCGCCGATGGCCATGCGCTCGGGCCCCGAAACCGCACCGGCGCTGAACGCGCCCTTGCCGAAGATTTCGGCCTGGTTCTCGCCCATGCCGGCGCCACGGGCGAAATCGGCCGTCAAGAGATCGATGCCGCCACCGACCAGGCGCGGGCGCGACGACGCCGCATCCTCGGCAAAAGCCGGGGCGGCGGCAAGGGCACACACACAAAGGACGGTCAGCAAACGCATGGGAACCAACGGCAGGTGACGTTCATCACCCTAGATATAGTCCCGCGACTGCGAATTGGAAGCCCTGTTCCGACCGGGCTGAATCATTCGAATCACACTGTTGCATCGCCGCAACAGGGCTAGGGCCGAGATTTGGGCTTCGGCCTGGGGGGCTCGGACCGCCCCTGCAGGCGCTCGGCGGCACGCAGGAAGGCCTTCAGCCGGGCCTGGACCCGGGCGTTGACGCTGCCCGGCGGATAGCGCCCCGCCGCATTGGCGGTGCCGGCCGGCTTGCCGGTCAACAAGGCGATGCCCTGGTCGATGGTCTGGATGGGATAGATCGCGAAGCGCCCCTGACGACAGGCCTCGACCACATCGGCGCGCAGCATCAGGTGGGCGACGTTGGTCGCGGGAATCAGCACGCCTTGCCGACCGGTCAGGCCGCGCGCCGCGCACAGGTCGAAGAAGCCCTCGATCTTCTCGTTGACGCCGCCGATGGCCTGGACGCGGCCGAACTGGTCGACCGAACCGGTCACCGCCAGACCTTGGTCGATGGGCAGTTCGGCCAGGGCCGACAGCAGGGCGTAAAGCTCGGTCGACGACGCCGAATCGCCCTCGATGCCGCCATAGGATTGTTCGAATACCAAGCTGGCGGCCAAAGTCAACGGGCCGTCGGCGCCGAAGCGAGAGGCCAGGAACGACGACAGGATCATCACCCCCTTGCCGTGCAGCGGCCCGCCCAGATCGACCTCGCGCTCGATATCGATCACCTCGCCCTTGCCGAACCGAACCCGGGCGGTGATGCGGCTGGGCCGTCCGAAGGCGAAGCGCCCCAATTGCAGCACCGCCAGTCCGTTGATCTGGCCGATTTCGAACCCTTCGGTCGCGACATGGACGGTTCCACGGCGGATTTCGTCTTGCACATGCTCGCGCACCCGGTCCTGGCGATAGATGGCGGAATCGATGGCCTGTTGGACATGGCTGGCGGTGATGAGCCCCGCGCCGGCCTGGCCGGCCCAATGGTCGGCCTCGCGCACCAGGTCGGCCAGGCTGGCCATGTGGGTGGACAGCTTGGCCGAATCCTCGATCTCGCGGCTGGCCTGTTCGACCAGACGGGCGATGGCGGTGCGATCCAGCGGCTTCAGGTTTTCCTTGCGGGTCAGCGTCGCCACCGAGCGCGCAAGCCCGACGATGTTGGCGGGCGAACGGTCCATGCGCCAGTCGAAATCGGCGGCGACCTTGAACAGTTCGGTGAATTCGGGATCGTAGTGCGACAGCAGGTAATAAAGCGATGGGTCGCCGATCAGCACCACCTTGACGTCGATGGGGATCGGGCCGGGCTCCAGGCTGACGGTGGACAGCAGCCCCAGGCTCTGGCCGGGGCTTTCCAGCCGCAGCTCGCGGGTTTTCAGGGCGCGCTTCAGATCTTCCCAGGCGAAGGGGTTCAGCAGCACCTTGCGGGCGTCCATCACCAGATAGCCGCCATTGGCCCTGTGCAGCGCGCCCGGCTTGATCAGGTTGAAATCGGTGATCAGGGCGCCGTACTGGGCGACATGTTCGACCCGGCCCAACAGGTTGGGCTGGGTCGGGTGGTCCTCGAACACCACCGGGGCGCCGGTGGTCGACCCGTGATCGACCAGAACGTTGACGCGATAGCGGCGGATCGAGCTTTCGCCGGCCGGGCCGGGCTTGGCCGGCTTCGAGCGGCCATCCTCGCCGTCGCCCAGGAAATCGGCGACGTTCTCGGCGACGTCGGCGGCGACGGCATCCAGATAGGCCAGGACCTCGGGCAGATCGGCGTACTTCTCCTTGACCTCGTCCATCAGGTGGCTGATGGCGAAGTTGGCGACCTCCTGGTCCAGTTCGCGGATCTTGGCGCGGGTTTCGCGCTCCCACACCGGCACCTTCTTGATGGTGGCTTCCAGCTTCTCCTGCAGCCGCTCCATCTCGGCCTTGAAGTGCTCCTGGTCCGCCTCGGACAGTTTCTGGAACTCGTCGGGCGACAGCACCTCGCCGTCGCGCATCGGCGCCAAGGCCAGGCCGACCGGCGTGCGGATCAGGGCGACGCTTTTTTCCGCCGCCTCGGCGCCGACATTCTGGAAGTTCTCGTCCTGGTGTTCCTTCAGCGAGGCCTCGATGGCCTGGCGCCGGGCGCGATATTCCTCGGCCTCGAAGGCGGCCGGCAGGGCCTGGCCCAGCTCGGTCATCAGGTCGGCCATGTCCTTCTTCAGGCCGGGACCGCGCCCGGGCGGCAGGCGCAACGGATTGGGACGGTGGGCGTTCTGGAAATCGTTGACATAGACCCAGTCGTCGGGCGCCGGCTGATCGGCCGCCGCCTGCAGCAGGTACTGCATCACCAGCGAGCGCCGCCCGGTGCCCTCCGGCCCCAGGGCGAACAGGTTGAAGCCGCGATGGGCCATGCCGATGGCGAAGCGGATCGACTGGACGGCGCGGTCCTGGCCGATCGGCTCGTCGGTGTCTTCCAGGTCGGCGGTGCTGGCGAAATTCAGCTGGTCGGGATCGCAAACGGTATAAAGCCGTTCGGGCTCGAGCGCAGTCACGGTGCTTTCGGCCACGGTTCCCCCCCCCCTTATGCCTCGTCCTCGATGCGCTCCATGTCATCGTCGCTCAGGCCGAAATGGTGGCCGATCTCGTGGATCAGCACATGCTTGACCAGGCCCGACAAATCCTCGCCGGTCTCGCACCAATAGTCCAGCAGCGGTCGGCGATAGAGGAAGATCATGTCGACGTCCGACCTGGGCTGCGTCTCGGTGAAGCTTTGGTCGGCCATCGACACGCCACGATAAAGGCCCAGAAGGTCGAACGGCGATTCCAGCTCCATCTCCTGCTCGACCTCCTCGTCGGGAAAGTCCTCGACGCGGATGATGATGTCGGCGGCATAGGCCCGCAGCTCGGCCGGAATTTCGGCAAAGGCGGCCTGGGCGATGGTTTCGAGATCGTCGAGCGACGGCGGAACGGAATGGGGAGGGATGAGTCGGGACATGGGCACCACCTTACCCTGCCTTGATGTGGGCGTGAAGGGCGCCCATTAAGACTCTCATGGGTGCGATCTTCGCCTTTACCAGGGAGACCCTGCCATGAGTGCCAAACTTTCCGGTTCCGAACGCGCCCAGGCGCTGGACGGCCTGCCCGGCTGGGGCGAGGTCGCCGGCCGCGACGCCATCGCCAAAAGCTTCAAGTTCAAGGACTTCCCCGCCGCCTTCGCCTTCATGACCCATGTCGCCCTGGTGGCCGAGAAGATGGACCACCATCCCGAATGGACCAATGTGTGGAACCGCGTCGATATCACCCTGTCGACCCATGATTTTAGCGGCGTGACCGCCAAGGATATCGCCCTGGCGCAAGCGATCGAACGGGCGGCGAAGGGCTGAGAGTTTACAGCCCGGTCCCCCTGTGGAATCATGCGGCCATAAACTCGCCCCGTCACACGGAAAGCCCCGCCCAATGAGGATCGCCGCCGCCACCGCCCTGCTCGCCCTTCTGGTCGCGGGTCCGGCCCTGGCGCAAAGCAAGCCGACCAAGCCGGCTGCCAAGAAAGCCACCCCCGCTTTGACCCTGCCGCTGCAGGCCGCCGCCCAAGGCGACCCGTCGGCGCAGTTCGAGATGGGCATGGCCTATCTGTCGGGCAAGGCCGTCAAGAAAAGCCCGGCCGAGGCCGCTGCCTGGCTGACCGCCGCCGCCGGCAACGGCCATGTCGGCGCCGCGTTGACGCTGGCCCAGGCGCACGAGACCGGCGAGGGCCTGCCCAAGGACCCGATTCAGGCGGCGCAATGGTGGTACCGCGCCGGCGACCTGGGGGACGAGGCGGCACGCGCCCATTTCATCGACCTCTACATGGCCGGCAAGAGCGACGGCATCGGCGGCCCCGCTGCCGCCCGTTGGCTGGAAAGTGCTGCGGCCACCCTGGGCACCGCAGAATTGGTGCTGGCGGTCGGCAAGCTTTACGAAACCGGCGAAGGCGTGCTGGTCGATCGCGCCAAGGCGCGGCGCTGGTACACCGACGCCGCCATCGCCGGCAATGTCGAGGCCAAGTTCCGATTGGGCCGCATGCTGCTGGCCGAACCGGCACAATGGCGGCTTTTGTACAAGGACCCGGCCCGCGAGAAGGACAATACCGAACGCGACCGCCTGTACCCGACCAAGGCCCAGGCGCTGCAGGCGGCGGGCGGCGACTTCCAGCCCGACATGATGCGGCCGGGGATGATCGAGGCCGAGACCTGGCTGATCGAGGCCGCCCGCCACGGCCACGCCGAGGCGCGCTTTGTCTTGGGGATGGCCCACCTGAACGGCCTGAACCTGCCGCTGGACCTGAACCGCGCCGTCGAATGGCTGTCGGGCGCGGCCTGGGCCGGCCATGGCGAAGCGATGATGGTGCTGGCCGACCTGTCGGCCAAGGGCCACGGCCTGCCCAATGCCGACCCGGTACGGGCCTGGGTCAGCTATGACATCGTCGCCGGCCAGGGCCTGAAGGCCGCGGAAGAGGCCCGCGACCGCCTGGCCAAGGGCATGAGCCAGCGCCAACTGGGCCGCGCCCGCCAGGTGGCGCAGGACCTCAAGAACAACTGACCCGTACCCATCCAGGGGGGAAGACCGACATGACCATGCCGCTGTGGCAGCCCACGCCCGATCAGGTGGCCAGCGCCAACCTGACCCGCTTCATGACCGAGGTGAACGCCCGCTGGGGCGCCGCCGTCTCGGATTATGACGGTCTGTGGCGGTGGTCGAACGCCTCGCCCGACCGCTTCTGGACCTCGATGTGGGAATTCGGCGCCATCATCGGCGACGGTCCCGGCACGGTGGCGGTCGATGACATCAAGAAGATGCCGGGCGCCCAATGGTTCCCGCAAAGCCGGCTGAATTACGCCGAGAACCTGCTCTGTGGCCTGGACGACCGTGATGGCGTGGTGTTCTGGGGCGAGGACAAGGTCAAGCGCCGCTTAAGCCGCAAGGAACTGGGCCAGTTGGTGTCTCGCCTGCAGCAGGCCCTGAAGGCGGCTGGGATTGGCGTGGGCGACCGCGTCGCCGGCTATATGCCGAATATGCCGGAAACCGTGGCCTTCATGCTGGCGGCCAGCTCGCTGGGGGCCATCTGGTCGTCGGCCTCGCCCGATTTCGGCATCCAGGGCGTGCTGGACCGCTTCGGCCAGATCGAGCCCAAGGTGCTGGTCTCGGCCGATGGCTATTTCTATTCCGGCAAGGCCCATCCCTCGACCGACAAGCTGCCCGCCATCAAGGCCGGCATGCCCAGCGTCCAGACGGTGGTGGTGGTCCCCTACACCCAGGACAGGGCCGACATCTCGGCCATTCCCGGCTCGGTCCATCTGGCCGATTTCATCGCCCCCTTCCCGGCCAAGGAGCTGGAATTCGTCCGCCTGCCCTTCGCCCATCCGCTTTACATCATGTTCTCGTCGGGCACGACCGGGGTGCCCAAATGCATCGTCCATTCGGCTGGCGGCACCCTGATCCAGCACCTGAAGGAGCATCTGCTTCATTCCAACTGCAAGCCGAACGACCGGGTGTTCTATTTCACCACCTGCGGCTGGATGATGTGGAACTGGCTGGTGTCGGCCCTGGCCTGCCAGGCGACGCTGCTGTTGTACGACGGCAACCCGTCGGCCAAGGACGGCGCGATCTTGTTCGATTTCGCCGATGCCGAGGCGATGACCTTCTTCGGCACCTCGGCCAAGTGGATCGACGCCATCTCGAAAATGGGCCTCGAGCCGGCCAAGACCCATAAGCTGACATCGGTCCGCGTGGTCGCCTCGACCGGCTCGGTGCTGGCGCCCGAGGGCTTCGACTACATCTACGACAAGGTGAAGAAGGACGTGCAACTGGCCTCGATCTCGGGCGGCACCGACATCATCTCGTGCTTCATGCTGGGCAACCCCACCGCCCCGGTCTGGCGCGGCGAGATCCAGGCGCGCGGGTTGGGGATGAAGGTCGAGGTGTTCGACGACAACGGCCAGCCGGTCGAGGGCACCAAGGGCGAACTGGTCTGCACGCAAGCCTTCCCGTCGATGCCGGTGGGCTTCTGGAACGATGCCGACGGCGCCAAGTACCATGCCGCCTATTTCGACAAGTACGCCAACGTCTGGTGCCATGGCGACTGGGTCGAATTGACGCCCCATGGCGGCATCGTCGTCTATGGCCGCTCGGACGCCACCTTGAATCCCGGCGGCGTGCGCATCGGCACCGCCGAGATCTATCGCCAGGTCGAACAGATCGACGAGGTGCTGGAAAGCCTGGTGATCGGCCAGGACTGGCAGGCCGACGTCCGCGTGGTGCTGTTCGTGCGCCTGCGGCCGGGCATCAAACTGGACCAGGCCTTGAGCGACCGCATCAAGAAGAAGATCAGGGACAACACCACGCCGCGCCACATGCCGGCCAAGATCGTCCAGGTGGAAGACATCCCGCGCACCAAGTCCGGCAAGATCGTCGAACTGGCGGTCCGCGACGTGGTGCACGGCCGCCCGGTCAAGAACAAGGAAGCCCTGGCCAACCCGGAAGCGCTGGATCTGTATGCCGGGCGGGAAGAGCTGAGCGAATAAGATCACGATCTTGACACTGCGACACACGCCGACCTAAGATCATGATCTTGACGGAGGCGTCCGATGTTGCGCGTCAATGAGAAGGAATTGCTGACCCGCTTCGGATTCGAGAACCCGTGGTGGAGCAACCCCGACACGCTTGACCGTCTGCTGGATGGCAAGCGTGATCGCGCCTATCTGCCACTGTTCCTGGACTTGGTGCGCAAGACCGAGGTTCGGCGCGCGGTCGTATTGATGGGACCGCGCCGGGTCGGCAAGACCATCCTTCTTCGCCAGACCATCCGCGCCCTGATTCAGGACGACTGTGTCGATCCAAAGGCCATCTTCTTCGCCTCGCTGGAAAACCCGATCTATCGAGGCTGGTCGTTGGACCGCATCCTGCAAATTTTCATGCGAGATCGCGGCCTCGACCGCTTTGCCGAATTCTGGGCGGTGTTCGATGAAATCCAGTATCTCGAGGAATGGGAAGCCCACCTGAAGGTGATGGTCGATGATTACCCCAATCTGCGCATCATCGTGTCGGGCTCGGCGGCAGCCGCCTTACGGATGAAGAGTCTGGAATCGGGAGCTGGCCGCTTCACCGACTTCCTGCTGCCGCCCTTGCTGTTCGCCGAGTATCTGGACTTCATCGGCGAGACCGAGGCCGCCGAAGGCGATATCGATATCCTGAACCGCCACTTCTTCGATTACATCAATTTCGGCGGTTTCCCGGAAGCGGTTCTGAACCCGGCCATCCAGGGCGACATGGCCCGCTACGTGGCCGAAGATATCGTCGAGAAGGCGCTGCTGCGCGACCTGCCCAGCCTGTACGGCATCGACAACCCCAACGAACTCTACCGGTTCTTCGCCAGCATGGCCTACAACAGCGGCCAGGAAGTCAGCCTGGGCGAGCTGTCGAAGGAGACCGGCATCCCTAAGAACACCGTCCTCAAATATTTCCAGTTCCTGGAGGCCGCTTTCCTGGTGCATCGACTGTACCGAATCGACGAGCATGGTCAGCGCCCACGGCGCGAGATGGGCTTCAAGGTCTACCTGACCAATCCATGCCTCCGCGCCGCGATGTTCAGCCCTGTGCATGACGGCGACGACCCCAAGGTAGTCGGGGCAATGGTCGAGACGGCGGTGATGGCGCAGGTGGTGCAGTCGTCGATGATCCACGATTGCTATTATGCTCGTTGGCGAGACGGCGAGATCGATCTGGTCTTGGTGAACGGAACTAGCGGGAAGCCCCTTCGGGCCGAAGAATTCAAGTGGAGCGACCGCGTGGCGCGTGACCGTTCCGTTGTGGGTAATTTGATATCCTTTGCAAAGCGCCATAGTCTCAGAGCGGCGGTCATTTCCAGCAAGACCCACAGCGAAACATTCGAAATCGACGGAATTCCGGTGCTATGCCGGCCCGTCGCGCGGCTTTGCGCGGATCATAGCGATACCGCGCGCTTCATTCTGGACGTGATTGGCATTCACCCCCGAGGGAATGACCCTGCACATCAAGATCGAGCCAAGGTTCGCGAACGGACCATGCGTCGCCCAGCCAATGGATGAGCCCCGAGCCCATATGTTTTCTTACCTGGCGGGAAGAGCTGAGCCAATAGACGAGCGGACGCGAAAGCCGTCCGCAGCCATCACCAAAGGACGGTTTTCTTGTACGATGACGAAGATTTGAATGCGGCGGTGAGTGCCGGCGTGATGCCGGCCGACATCGCCGCCGCCTTTCGCCGCTTCATGGCCGACCGGCATCAGACCGCCACCCCCGACGACGAACGCTTTCGCCTGGTTTCGGGCTTCAACGACGTCTTTGTCACCATCGCCATCGGCCTGGTGCTGATTTCGGTCAGCCAGTTGACCGGGTCCGAGGATTCGGTGGTCGGCGGCCTGTTGATCGCGGGCCTGAGCTGGGTCCTGGCCGAGTATTTCTCGCGGCGCCGCCGGATGGCGCTGCCCAGCCTGGTGCTGCTGCTGACCTTCTGCCTGGGCTTGTCGATGGCCAGCTTGACGGTGGTCGATCCCTTCGCCGCCCACAACCCACCGGCCGCGACCGTCAAGGCGGTGGCCATCGCGCTGGCCGTCGCCGCCGGGACCTACCTGCATTGGCGACGGTTCAAGATTCCCGCCGCCATCGCCGGCATCGCGCTGTTCGTGCTGGCGGCGGTCTATTCGCTGGTGACACTGGCGCTTGGAGCCGCCGTGCTCGAGCATTGGACCTGGGTGATGCTGGCCGGCGGCATCGCCATCTTCGCCCTGGCGATGCATTGGGATTCCAGCGACCGGACCCGCCAGACCCGGCGTTCGGACGTCGCCTTCTGGCTGCACATGGCCGCCGCCCCGATGATCGCCCATCCGCTGTTCAGCCTGTTGGGCCTGTTGAACGCCAATCCGTCCAAGGCATGGGAAGCCGGGGCCGCCGTCACCCTTTACATCGCCATGACCCTGGTGGCCATCGCCATCGATCGCCGCGCCATGCTGGTGTCGGCGCTGGCCTATGTCCTAGGTGCGCTGATTGCGCTTTTGAAGGCCGGCACCAGCGGCGGGGAAGCCTTCGCCATCATCGGACTGGTGGTCGGCGCCGCCCTTTTGCTGCTGTCGTCGCTGTGGCAACGAGGGCGGCGCAAGGTTCTGGCCGCGCTGCCGCCAGCGTGGCGCGACAAGCTGCCGCCGGCCGAGTAGATCTCAGTATCCCGATTTCATCGGCGAAGCCGGCTCGGGCACCATCACCGGCGCCGCCATCGGCTTGGCAACGTGCCAGATATCGCGGAAGCCGTCGCCGGTGGCATCGCCCGGCTTGGCATCCTTGGCCCAGCGATAGAGCGGCTTGCCGCCATGGGCCCACTGCTTCGATCCGTCGGCACGGGTGATGATGGAATAAGGCGGCTTGGCCATGTCGGCCGTGTCGGCCAGGGCTGGCGGCCAGTTGGCCGCGCAGGTGTCGAGGCAATTGGACTTGCCGGGCTCATCCTTGTCGAAGACGTAAAGGGTCATTCCGGCGGCATCGGTCAATATCGCGCCCATCGGGGTGGCGCGCTCGGATATTCCTCCGGCGCCGGCGGTTGTCGCGGACAGCAGGAATAGAGCGGCCAGGATCATCATTCGGCCAATCATGGCAACCTCCATCAAAATCCCGGATCGACGCGCCCGGTGACAGAGGAAACGTGGGCTGCCATGACGCCCTTCACGAGAGAGACAAAAGCAATAGGGGCCGGCGGATCGCCCGCCGGCCCCTCTTCACTCGAGCCTGTCACCAACAACGAGCGTCAGCCGCGTGCCATCTTGGCCAGACGCATGCGAAGCGCGTTCAGCTTGATGAAGCCCTGGGCGTCGCGCTGGTCATAGACCGAATCTTCCTCGAAGGTGACGTAGTCCAAACGATACAGGCTCTTTTCGGACTTGCGGCCGACCACGGTGACGTTGCCCTTGTACAGCTTCAGCCGCACCACGCCCGAGACGTTCAGGCTGATATGGTCGATCATCTGCTGCAGCGCGATGCGTTCCGGGCTGAACCAGAAGCCGTTATAGATCAGCTCGGCATAGCGCGGCATGATCTCGTCCTTCAGGTGCGATTCGCCGCGATCCAGGGTCAGGCTTTCCATGGCGCGGTGGGCGACGATCAGGATCGAGCCGCCGGGGGTTTCATACACGCCGCGGCTCTTCATGCCGACGAAGCGGTTTTCCACCAGATCCAGCCGGCCGATGCCGTTGGCGCCGCCCAACTCGTTCAGCTTGGTCAGCAGCTGGGCCGGCGTCATGCGCACGCCGTCGATGGCCACCGCATCACCCTTTTCGAATTCCACCTCGACATAGGTCGGCTTGTCGGGGGCCTTTTCCGGGCTGACCGAGCGGGTGAACATGTCCTCGAACGGCTCGACCCACGGATCTTCCAGCGCCTTGCCCTCGTACGAGATGTGCAACAGGTTGGCGTCGGTGGAATAAGGCGCCTCGCCGCGCTTGTCCTTGGCGATCGGAATCTGGTGCTTCTCGGCGAAGTCCAGCAGCTTGGTGCGGCTGCTCAGGTCCCAGATGCGCCACGGCGCGATCACCTTGATGTCCGGCTTCAGGGCGTAATAGCCCATCTCGAAGCGGACCTGATCGTTGCCCTTGCCGGTGGCGCCGTGGCTGACCGCGTCGGCGCCGACCAGGTTGGCGATCTCGATCTGGCGCTTCGAGATCAGCGGCCGGGCGATCGAGGTGCCCAGCAGGTAGACGCCCTCGTACAGGGCGTTGGCGCGAAACATCGGGAAGACGAAGTCCCGCACGAATTCCTCGCGCAGGTCGTCGATGAAGATGTTCTCGTCCTTGATGCCCATCAGCTGGGCCTTCTTGCGCGCCGGTTCGAGCTCCTCGCCCTGGCCCAGGTCGGCGGTGAAGGTCACCACCTCGCATTGATACTGGTCCTGCAGCCAGCGCAGGATGATGGAGGTATCGAGACCGCCGGAATAGGCCAGAACGACCTTCTTGACTTCGCCCTTCATGGGTAACGCCCCTGAACTTGGGATAATGGAAGGGCCGAAGTATAGGACTTGCCGCGCCAACAGCAAGGCCTACGGTTACGCACACACTTTCGCGTTGGTGCGGTCCCTGTCATTCTTTCATTCCATGAGCGAGCCACCGCCCTATAAAGCCGGCAAGGATGCCGACCTTTCCACCGCCCTTGCGCTGACCGAGCGTCTGCTGACGCCCGGCGCCGAGGATGGTGTGATTCCCGCGCTGCCCGTCGAGAAGGACGGGCTGGGGCAGAATTTGCGCTATTGGATGTGGCGCATGGGCGGGCGCAAGCGGCCGGAATTGGCCGACATGGGCCATTTGTCGAAGATCTTCGACAATTACGAACGCGAACTGAGCCGGCTGCAAAAGGACCATGCCGCCCAGTTGGAAAGCCTGGCCGCCCAGCACGCCAAGGACATCGACCGCGTCCGCCAGGAAAAGGGCGTCGATGTCGCCAAGCTGCGCGCCGAGCTGCAACAAGATGCCGAACGCTCGCTGTTGGAGATCCAGCGCGAACTGGCCGCCTCGCGCGAGCGGACCAGCAAGCTGGAACAGCTGACCAACCAGTTGCAGCAGACCTGCGAGACCGAGGTGGCGCGGGCCAGGAACGAGGCGGCCGCCATCTCGGAAGGTCCGCTGCAGAAGGCCTTGGACCGGGTCGAGGAGCTGGAGCGCCGCCTGAAGGCCCAGCAGGCCGAGCATGCCCGCACCCTGGAAGAAACGCTGAACCAGGCGCAGGAGGCCCAGGCCCAGGCGGTGGCCCAGCTGCGCACCGAAATGGCCCGGCAGCAGCAGGCGGCGGAAATCCTGATCGCCGAAATGGCCGCGACCGAAGAGCGGGCCCGCCACGACCACGCCGCGCAAATTGCCCGGTGGGAGGCCGAGACCCAGCAATTGCGGGCCGAGGCGGCCCACAAGGACGAGGCCAGCGTGCGCAAGGCGGCCGAGACGCAATTGGCCCATCGCACCGAGTTCGACCGTCTGCGGCTGGACCTGGAAGCCGAACAACAGGCCAAGATCGCCGCCACCCGCGCCGCCCTGGACGCTGCCCTGCAGGAGGCCGAGCAGAAGCTGGCCGAAGGGGCGAGAGAGAGCGCCAGCCTGAAGGCCGAGATCGAGCGGATGGCCAGTACCCACGCCCAGGAGGTGGCCGAGCAGGAAGCCGCCCACCAGGCGGCACTCCAGGCCGCCATGGCCGAAAGCGCCCGGGCCGAGGAAGGCCGGCGCGTCGATCTGCTGGTCGCCCATCAGGCGGAACTGGAAGACTCCCATCGCCGCCAGGGCTTGCTGGAAAATCGCATCCGCGACCTGCTGATGGCCCACGAGGATGAAAGCGGTCGGGCCGCCGACGCCCATGCCCGCGAACTGGCCGCAAGCCTGCGCGAGGCCGAGGACAAGCTGCGCCAGACCATCCACCAGGCCGAGAGCGACCGCCAGGCCGCCGAACAGGCGGCGCGGACCCACCTGGCCGAACTGACCGCCGAACATGCTGCCGCCCTGGCCGAGGCCGGCCGCCACCGCTCGCTGCTGGAAGAGCGTGTCGGCGAGTTGCTGCACTCCCACGCCCAGGAAATGCGCGAACAGACCGATCGCCATTCCGAGGAACAGATCCGTCTGCGCACCGAATTGTCGGCGCAGGCCCAGGAAACCCTGCAGCAGGCGCTGGACCGCATCGCCAGCCTGGAGGCCGCACAGGAAACCGCCGCCCGCTGGCATGCGACGGAACTGGAAAAGACCCGCGCCGCCATGGCCGAAACCGGCGACGCCCACTTGCGCCAGACCCTGGATCAACTGACCCAGGCCCAGGCCGACCGGCGTCAGTTGGAAATCCGCCTGAAGGAGGAGCGCGACGGCTACTTACGCGAACTGGGCCGCATCGCCGAGCGCCATGCCGAGGAACTGACCCGCGAACGGCGCGAGGCCGAGGTCGAGGCCGACGGCCATATCCAACGCGGCCTGGACCGTGTCGCCTTGCTGGAAGCCGAGCTGGCCGAACGCGAACAAAACCATGCCCGCGAAATGGATGCGGCCCGGGCGGCCATCGCCGCCAGCGCCGATAGCCGCCAGCGCCAGACCGACGCCGAACTGGCCGACGCCCGCACCCAGATCAACGCCCTGACCAGCCAGCTCGAGCAGACCAAGGCCGACACCAAGCGCAAGCTGCAGGACCTGGCGGTCCACCAGGCCGAGTTCATCAAACGCGAGATCGGCCGAGCCCAGGCCGAGATCGCCCTTCTGCAGCAACAGGCCGCCACCGAGCGGGCCTGCCAGGCCGCCGACCTGGAGCGTGTCCGCGAAGAGGTCACCGCCATCGCCGATGCCAATCTGCGCAGCGTGCTGGACCAGTTGGCCGCCCTGCAGGCCGAGCATCAGCGTCTGACCCTACAGCATGCCGCCGAAAAGCAAGAGCTGGCCGACCAGATCGACCAGACCCGCAGCCAATCCGAGGCCGGCGCCGACGCCCGCCTGCGCAAGGCGCTGGACAGCCTGGCCGCCGTCCAGGCCGAACGCCGCGAGCTTGCCGAGCGCCTGGCCCGGTCGCAGGAGCAAAGTCCCCAGGCCGACAATTCGACGCTGACCGCCAGGATTCAGGAACAAGACGCCGAGTTGGCCCGCCTGCGCATCGCCAATCTGCGCGAAATCACCGAATTGAACGAGCGCCACACCCGCGCGCTTGCCCGCGCCACCGCCGAGGCCGACGCCCGGATTGGGGCGCTGGCCGACGAATTGGCCCGCCAAAGGGATAAGGGGCAGACCGGCGCCCCTCCCGACGACCGCGCCCGACTGGCCGACCAGCACCGCCAGGACATCGAACGTCTGCACCGCGAGGCCGACCAGCAGCGGGGCGAACTGGACCGCCGCCTGATCGAGGCGACCGGCCGCATCGGCGAGCTGGAGGCCGACCTGGCCCGCCTGCGCCTGAACCATGCCCGCGATCTCGAACGCCAGGGCGCCGACCATTCCGACGCGCTGACCCGCCTGCGCCAGACGCTGGACAGCGAACACCGGGCCAGCCTTGCCGCATCGGAACGCACTGTGGCCGACCTCAGGGCCCAGCTTGCCAGCATCGAGATGCACCAGGCCGGGCAATCGCCCCGGGGGGGCGGATCAGACACCGACGCCCGCCTGAACGCCGCCCTGGCCCGCGCCATGATGGCCGAGGACGAACTGCGCATCGCCAACAACAAGCTGGAATTGCTGAAGGACGCCCTGGATGCCGCCAAGGCCCGGGCGGTGTCGCCGGGTCCGGGCGCGGCGGACAATCGTTTCCGCGACGCCAAGCGCGCGTTCGCCCGCCACTTCCACCCCGACCAGGGCGGACGCGGAGATTCCGACAAGGAACGGATCTTCCTGGAATTCTGGCCGGTTCTCGACCGCATCGAGAAGACCAACGATTTCTGAGCCCTGATTCGAATGATCGTAAGCGGGGCAAAAGTCCGGGCACTCAAGCGCAGCATAACCCTCGCCCCTTGTGGGAGAGGGTCCGCGCGAAGCGCGGGGGTGAGGGGGCTTACGCGCGGCGAGCGCGTAAAAAACGTCATTATATCAAACAGATCATATGGCGCGCCGACGCGCGCGCCCCTCACCCGGCCGCTTCGCGGCCACCCTCTCCCACAAAGGGGCGAGGGTTATGCTGCATCTGCGTGCCCGGACTTATGCCCCGCTTACGAATGATCCATATGGTATGGGCACACCCCTCCGTATGCGATAGTGATTCGCATTTGCATTCCCCGTCCGGACTTGTTATTGGTCATATGTTGCGAGTGGTTCTCATTCGCTGTACCGAAATGGGGATATTCATGAAGACGATGACCGCCCTGGCCGTTCCCGCCGTCCTTGCCTGCGCCCTGGCGCTTTCCGTTCCGGCCCTGGCCGGCGAGCAGCCGATCGGCGATCCGGTCGAGAAGAACGGCATGTCGATCGCCGGCGTCTATCTGCAGGCGGTGACCATGGAACCGGCGCATGCCCACCACGCCCAGACCGACATCCATCTGGAAGCAGACATCAAGGCCATCAAGGGCAACAATAACGGCTTCGGCGAGGGCGAGTGGGTGCCCTATCTCGAGGTCGAATACGAACTGACCAAGAAGGGCGGCGCCTTCAAGAAGACCGGCAAGCTGGTGCCGATGGTGGCTTCCGACGGCCCCCATTACGGCGATAACGTCAAGATGGACGGGGCCGGCAAGTACCACGTCGTCTATCGCATCGCGCCGGGCGCCCACGGCTTCCTGCGCCACACCGACAAGGAAACCGGCGTCGGCAAGTGGTGGCAGCCCTTCACCGTCGAGTGGGATTTCGCCTATGCCGGCTCGACCGGCAAGAAGGGCGGTTACTGATGGGCCGGGCGGCGGTGGCCGCTTGGGGCCTGGCCTTGTTGATGGCGATAGTGGTGGCCGTTCCCTCTCTTGCGGCCGAGACCAACCACTGGCGCAAGATCGCCACCGACATCGACCAGGCATTGGCGCGGGCCGAAGCAATGACCCAGGCCGGAAAGCCCGAGGACGCCAAGCAAGCGGTCACCGCCGCCTATTTCGACCTGTTCGAGAATTCCAAGATGGAAGCCGCCATCCGCAAGGAAATCGGCGCCAAGGCCGCCATCTTGCGCGAGAAGGGATTCGCCGATCTGCGCAAGGCCATCACCCGTGCCGCGCCGGAGCCCGAACGCGCCGCCATCATCTTGGCCTTGCGCTCGGGCCTGATGGACGACGCGGCCCGGCTGGACGCCCAGGGCGTGCCGCCCGACGTCTTCGCGGTGAACCAATGATCCGCCGCCTGATCATTCTGGCCGTGCTGGTGCTGACCGCCTTCCCGGTCCGCGCCGCCGAGACCGATCTGGCCGCCGCCGCCCGCACCCTGGCCGCCCGCGGCGACCAATTGATCGCAGCCTATGACCCGGCCCAGGGCCGCGCCACCGGCGATGCCTTCTCGGACCTTTATTTCGACGTGTTCGAGGAATCCGGGCTGGAGCAGGCCATCGGGGTGTGCTCGGCCAGCGACAAGACCGCGCTGGAGGCCCTGTTCGGCGAGATCATCGGCCTGGCCGGCCAAGGCCGCCCGCCGGCCGAGTTGCAGGCCAAGTGGAACACTCTGAAAGCCTTGCTGGAGACCGCCACCCTGGCGGCACTGGAACCGCCGACCGGGCCGTTCCAGGCCTTCTTGCAATCGCTGCTGATCTTACTGCGCGAAGGCATCGAGGCGATGCTGGTGGTCACCGCCCTGGTCGCCTGGCTGCGCCGGTCGGGCCAGGACGACAAGATGGGCGTGATTTGGCAGGGCGTCGGCCTGGCCGTCTTGTTCAGCCTGGTCGCCGCCTGGCTGTTCGACCGGGTCATCCACCTGTCGGGCGCGGGACAGGAGGTGCTGGAAGGGGTGATCTTGCTGGTTGCCGCCATGGTGCTGTTCCATGTCAGCTTCTGGCTGCTGTCCAAACGCGAGGCCGCTGCCTGGCAGGCCTATGTCCAAGGCCAGGTCGTCGGTGCCGCGCAAAGTGGGCGGTTGTGGACCCTGGGCCTGGCCGCCTTCCTGGCGGTGTTCCGCGAAGGCGCCGAGACCGTGCTGTTCTATCAAGCCCTGGCCCTGTCATCGCCCGGCCAGGGGCCAGCCCTGGTCGGCGGCTTCGTCGTCGCCGCCATCGCCCTGGCGGTCCTTTACCTCGCCATGCGCCATCTGTCGCTTCGCCTGCCGCTGGGGCTGTTCTTCACCGCCACCGCCGGCTTGCTGTTCGTGCTGGCGGTATCGTTCGCCGGCAAGGGCGTGCTGGAATTGCAGGAAGGTCGCTGGCTGCCGATCACCCCGCTGGACGGCTGGCCCAAACTGGAATGGCTGGGCCTGTTCCCCACCGCCGAGGGACTGGCCGCCCAGGCGCTGCTGCTGACGCCGATGCTGGCCGCCCTGGTCTGGCACGCCGCCCGGCGCAAGAGACGACCGGCATGAAGGGGCTGGAAGCCTTCCTGGTCGCCCATCGCCACCGCCTGGTCTGGCTGCACGCCGCCATGGCGGTGGTGTTCGTCGCGATCATCCTGGTTCCGGTCTTCCTGCCCGATCCGCCGGGCGATTCCACGCCGCTGACCCACTGGACCAGCTTCGCCAACTTCGCCCTGTGGGGCCTGTGGTTCCCGCTGGTGTTCCTGTCGGTGATCTTTACCGGCCGCTCGTGGTGCGGCCTGTTGTGCCCGATGGGGGCGGCGGCCGAATGGGCCAACGCCAAAGGGCCGAAATGGGCCATCCCGGCCTGGCTGCGCTGGGAAGGCACGCCAGTCGCAAGCTTCCTGGTCGTCACCATCCTGGGCCAGACCGTCGGCGTGCGCGACCATGCGGAAGCGGCGCTGGAAGTGTTCGGCGGCACCCTTCTGGCCGCCATCCTTTTGGGCTTCCTGTATGGCCGCAAGAAGCGGGCCTGGTGCCGTCACGCCTGCCCGATCGGCCTGCTGTTGGGCGTGTTCTCGCGCCTGGGCGCGGTGCAGTTCGCCCCCAAGAACCCGGTGCCGGGCGGCGATGCCTGGACCGAAAAGGGCGTCTGCCCGACCATGATCGACCTGCCGCGCAAGCAAGAAAGCCGCCATTGCATCCAATGCCTGCGCTGCGTCAACCCCCAGGCCAGGGGCGCGCTGGAAATCCGTCTGCGCCGCCCCGGCACCGAGATCGAACGGATCGCCCACCACCATCCCAACATCGCCGAGGTGTGGTTCTTGTTCCTGGGAACCGGAGTGGCGCTGGGCGGTTTCCTGTGGCTGGTGCTGCCGATCTATCAGGAATGGCGCCAGGCGCTGGCGGAATGGGCCATCGAGGCCGAGCTGTACTGGCTGGTCTCTCCCGGTCCGGCCTGGCTGATGAGCGTGCACCCCGAGCGGCGCGAAGTGTTCCTGTGGCTGGATTTCCTGATGATCTCGGGCTTCATGCTGGGCGTGATGGCGGCGATGACCGCCGTGCTGGCGACGCTCACCGCCGCCATCGCCCGGCTGTCGGGCCGACCCTTCGCCCAGGTCGGCTATCTGTTCGCCCCGGTGGCCATGGTGTCGTTGGTGGTCGGGTTGGGCGGCACGCTGTTCCAGCCGCTGGGGCCATGGGCCGGAACCGCAAAGGGCATGTTGTTCCTGGCCGGCATCGTCTGGAGCCTGTGGCTGGGCTGGCGGGTGATGGCGCCCTGCCCGCCGTTGCGGCGCCTGGTGGCGCTGATTCCCGCGGCCGCCGGGGTGGTGGCCGTCGCTTGGGGCTGGGCGCCGGCACTCTTCGGGGGGTGAGCCGTCCCACCCGGCAGGGGCGTGGCGGCAGGGCACCGGCCTGTCATAGACTTGGCCCATGCTGAACGCCCTGATATTCGACGTCGACGGCACCCTGGCCGAAACCGAGGAAGCCCACCGCAAGGCCTTCAACCAGACCTTCGCCGAGTTCGGGCTGGACTGGCACTGGGACCCGCTTTTGTACGGGCGCCTGCTGAAGGTGTCGGGCGGCAAGGAGCGCATGCGCTCGTATGCCGGAGCCAATGTTGACGACACGCTGATCGACGCCCTGCACCGTCGCAAGACCGAGATCTACACGACCTTCGTCGCCACCGGTGCGGTGCCGCTGCGGCCGGGAATTGAACGGCTGATCACCCAGGCTTTGGAGTGTGGCCTGACGCTGGCGGTGGCCACCACCACCACCCGGGCCAACCTGCTGGCCCTGCTGGACGGCGCCACCGGCGGGGCCGGCCATGACTGGTTCAAGGTGTTGGCCTGCGCCGACGACGCGCCGATCAAGAAGCCCGACCCGGCGGTCTATCGCTTCGTGCTGGAACGGCTGGAATTGCCCGCTGTTCGCTGCCTGGCGATCGAGGACACCAGGAACGGCGTGCTGTCGGCCCGGGGCGCCGGTTTGGATGTGGTGGTGACCCGCAGCACCTATGCCCATGACGAGGACGTCACCGGCGCACTGGCGGTCTATGAGGACCTGTCCTTCGTGGGATTGCCCGACCTGATGCGGCTCAAGTCTCGGATGGGTTGGGCGGAACCGCCTGCAGCGTGAAAGTGAAGGTCGCCCCCTCGCCCGCCACCGACTGCACCCAGATCTGGCCGCCATGGCGCTCGACGATGCGCTTGCACATCGCCAGCCCGATGCCGGTGCCGTCATATTCCGCCCGGGTGTGCAGCCGCTGGAAGATGCGGAAGATGCGGTCGAAATATTGCGGCTCGATGCCGATGCCGTTGTCGGCAACCGATAGCCGCCAGTATCCGTCGTCGGCCTCGGCGGTCACGGCGATCCGCACCGGGCGGACCGGCGAGCGGTACTTGATGGCGTTGGCAATCAGGTTCTGAAACACGCTGACCAATTGCTCGCGGTCGCCACGGACCACCGGCAATCGATCAAGGTCGACCGATATCGCCGCCCCGCTTTCGCGGATCGCCACCGTCAGGTTGCGCAGCACGTCGCTCATCACCTGGGCCAAATTTGTCGCCGCCAACGGATTGCCGTGACGCTGAATGCGCGAGAATCCCAGCAGGTCCAGCACCAGCCGATCCAGCCGCACGGCCCCCTCGCGGGCGAAATCCAGGAACTCGCGGCCATCGGCGTCCAAGAGGTCGCCATAGCGCCGCTCCAGCAGCGTCAGATACGAGCTGACCATGCGTAACGGCTCGCGCAGATCGTGACTGGCGACATAGGCGAATTGTTCGAGGTCGTTGTTCGACACCTCGACCTCGCTGATATAGCGGGCGATCTTTTCCTCGGCCGCCTTCTGGTCGGTGATGTCGGAATGAAAGCCGACCACCCGCGCCGGCTCCGAGGCCGCGCGAGCGACATTGAAGGCGTGGGCCGCCAGCCATCGCACCTCGCCATCGGCCCGGACGATGCGAAATTCCGTGCCGTAATCGTCTTCGCCGCCATGTTCGGCCACTACCGCCCGAACGGACTCGACATCCTCGGGATGCAGCCAGGACAGCCATCGATCGGGATTTTCCAGCAATTCCTGGCGCGAACGGCCCCAGATGCGCTCGAAGGACGGGCTGATATAGTCGAAATGGCGGTATTGCGGGTCGGCGACGAAGAAGACCTGGTCGATGTTCTCGGCCAATTCGCGGAACCGCGCCTCGCTGGCCCGAAGCGAGCGCGTCATATCCACCGCCAGCGCCTGGGCGCGCGCCCGAGTGGTGGCCAGCGACCACACGATCAGCGTCAACAGCAGGCTGACCAGAAGTCCGCCGACCAGGGTCTGGCGGGGCAGCGCTCCCTCGGCGGCCTGGGCGAATCCCGGCAGCATGGCGTAGATCACCGTCCAGGTCCGCCCGCCGATCTGCACGGCGCGCTGGGCCTGATGGCTGGCGAACGAGACCTCGATGTCGGGATGGCTGTCAAAATAAAGCCCGTCGGCGGTGGCCTCGGCCCCGTCATAGACCCGCACCTCGACATCGTTCAGATCGGCCGGCAGGATGGTGCGCATCAACACGCCGACCCGGCAGCCGGCGGTGGCGAAGCCCAGCAGCCGGGCGCGGCGTTCCTCGATCGTGTCGGGAATCGCGGCACCTTGATAGATCGCCTGATACATCAGGAAAGCCGGCGTCGGCTTGTCGTCGATGACCAAATTCAGCTTGCCGGTGATCTGAATGGCGCCGCTGTCCCTGGCCGCTTCCAAGGTGGCGCGGCGCACCGGGTGGACCCAACTGTCGGACCCGATCACCGGCAGATTCGAGGGCGTGCGCGGCTCGACGCTGGTGACGATGGTGTAATAGGGCCGCTCGCCGGGCGGCTTGACCTGGAAACCGGGCTCGAAGGTCGCGACCTCGCGCTCGAGCGCGGTCCGCTGCTCGCCCGGGACCGAGCGGATATAGACCGTGCCGGTCAGGCCGGGATAGATGCTTTCGACCTGCAGGGTCTGGTTGACCCGCGCCCAGTCGGCGCGGCTGGGATGGCCCGACGCCGACACCATCGCCTGGATCCCGCGCAACACCTGGGGATAGGCGACCATGCGCTGTTCCAGCACGGTCTGCAACTCGGCGACACGGGCGTCGAAGCGACTGGCGACCAGGCGATCGACCTCGTCCTTCGAGGCGCGCCAGGCGAACAGGCTGACCGCCACTCCAACCAACAGGGCGACAGCCGCAAGGGCCAAAGGCCGCAAGGACGACGGAAGCGCTTGATCTTCGCTGGGTGACGGGCCGGCCAATCCTGGAGTTCCCCTTCGCGGTCGCCGCCCATCCTACCCGAAAGTCAAGGTCGGGACCACATCAATGGAAATCAGGACCGCGTTCATGTCAGCCGACCACTTGCCGGTAGGTATCAGCCAGGCGAGCATCGACCTCGGGTTCGACCAGGGCGGAAATCGCCGCCAGCAGCCCCATCTCTTCCTTTTGGATGTGGAAAATCTCGCGCTCGACCAGTTCGCCCCCGGCATCGCGGAAGTTGCGCCAGGTCTCGTCGGTGAAGCCCTGCTCCTGCGCGGCCACGGCGATGTCGGCGACCTGCAGGGCCAGCGGCAGGATCGAGCGGTGCTCGTGGGTCAGCATCATGACGATGCCGGTCTCGCCCTGTTCGACGAACACCGGGAACAGGTGGTTTTCCTCGAAACCGAAATGCTTCTCGACCTCGGCCTTCAAGGTACGCGCCAGCCGCTTCAAATGGAAACGCAGATCGTCATCGACCACCGGCGTCTTGCGATGCTTGCCCAACAATTCTTCAAGGCCCTGCAGGGTCTCGATGGTGGACATGTGATCCTGGTGCAGAAGCGCACCGATCTGGGTCTGGTTCAACATCAGGGGGTTCCTTTGTTCTTTGCGTTTTCATAAGCCAGGTAGCGACGCATCATCACCCAGGTAAACGACGCGAACGACACCGCCCCCACCAGGCCCAGAACGGCCCCGGCGGTCAGGACGGGCGGCGATTTGACAATCAGACCCACGGCCAACAGCAAGACCGCCCCGCCGTGGCAAAACACATGGACCGTCAGCGCCGGCTCCCATACCAGATGGGACAACAGAACCGGTTTTCCACCATTGGCCCCCGAATGCATCGAGGCCAGGAACGGCATGATCCGCTGCAAGATGCCGGTGACGAAGGACAGCAGCCATCCGAACACCAGCAAAAGCCCCCATAACGGGGCGGTGACGTCGGGGGCCAGGCCAAAGGCCAGGGCAATGGCGGCCAGCAGCCCGAGCGGCAACAGGACCCAGGCGGCCTTGACCAGTCGGAAGAAGGTTTCCAGGCGCTTGCGCATCCGCCCCTTCAGCACCGCGGCCTGGGCCTTCAGATAGACGAACACGGCGCCCAGGCCGACCACGGCGCCAAGGGCCGAAATCGGCCCCCATCCGGCCAGCGCGCCGCCGACACCCAGCACCAGGGCCACGGCCGACAGCAACGCGGTCCGCTTGCCGACCACGTCGGGGACCCCTTGCGACAACACGAACATCGGAATCAGCACATAGCTGAAGCCCATGGCCAGCATGCCCATGAAACCATAGCCCGCGACCATGGCGTGGGCGGCGGCGAAGGCGGCGCGATCGGGCAGGAAGCCCTGGTCGATATCGACCACCAGAACCAGCCCCAGACCGGCCAGCACCGCCAGCGACGCCACCGCCAGCCAGGCATGGCGGGTGACGCCCGGCAGGTCCGAAACCTGCATCAGATTGCGACCGATCAGGATGCCGAACAAGGCCAGCCCCGCCACCGTCAGGGTGGCACCGCCATGCAGCGCCCAGGCCAGCCCGGTCGCCAGGCCCAGCGACAGGACCAGGACCCCCGGGGTGAACAACACCCAGGTCAGGCGGCAGGCCCACACCGGACCCAACTGGCGCCGGGTCGCCACCGGCAGCATCTGAAAGGCGGCCCCCATGCCGGCCATGGCCAGCACACCCAGGGTGATCAGGTGCAGTCCGGCCAGCGGCAGGCCAAGCCCGCCCGTGAAGCCGGCCAGATCGCCGGCCCCGGCGGCCAGGACGGCCCATCCGACCACATGCAGCAATGTGGCGGTGGCGAAGAAGCGAAAGGGCACCGACGGCGGCAACAGCCGGTCCTTCGCACCCATCATGAAGGCGCCGGCAAACATCAGGCCGCTTTCTCCAACCAAAGCCGAACGTCGGCGAAATCCTCGGTGGAGCGGACCACCCGCCAGCCGCGCTCGGCCAATTCCGGAATCAGGAATTGCGGCAGACGCTCGTGGTGGACCACCAGCGCCGCCAATTCGGGGTGACCGTCGATCAGGCGCAGAATGGCCAGCATCGGCAGGGGTGGCGTCAACTTGCGCACATCGACATGCAGGCCGTCTTCCTCGGACCAGGTCAAGGCCCCTTCCGGCAGCATCTCGATTTCGGCGTCGCGCTCCCAATCCTGGCCGCCATCCATGTGGAAGAACACCCGCCAATGGGCCGAAGTCAGCCTGCGGCCATAGGACGAGAAGCCACGCGCGGCCAGCACGCGACGCAAGGGGGACGGATTGAACGGAGCGTCGATCACCAGGAAGCCGCCGAATTCGACCCGCTCGGCGGCGTCGAGGATCAGGCCCAAGGGGTCCTCGCCATCGGCCAGCGAGGGGCGGACATCGAGGATGGGGGCGTCAAGGGCCTGGGCCAGCCACCCCGGCGGCCCTCCCGCCTCTCGTCCGCTACTCTCCATCAATTCGGCCATGCGCGTGCCTTCATCCAAGCTCTCCTGACCCTGCGGGAGCGCCGGTTTCCAATCCTTGACGTTCGTTAAGGGAGATCGTTGGCCCCTTCGCGGACCAAGCGGCGCAACGCGTCGAGATCGGTCAACACCACCTCGCGGCCATGGCTTTCGACGCCCACCGATTTCAGCCGCGCCAAGGCGCGCGACAGGGATTCCGGGGCGATTCCGATGCGGCTGGCCAGCACCGCCTTGGTGATCGGCAGCCGCACCTGGGCCGAGCCTTCCTGGTCCTTGGCCAGGGCCAGCAGGAACGAAGCCAGGCGCTGGCCGGGCGACTTGCTTTTCAGTTCGGTGATTTCCTGGATCATCCGCAGCTGCCAGCGCGACAGACCGGACAGCAGATGCAAGCCCAGCTTGGGATTTTCGGCCAGCCGCTTCAAGAACGGCGCCGCCGGCACATGGGCCAGCCGCGAGCCCGCCACCACCTCGCAATTCAACGGGAACTTGCCCGACGAGAACATCGCCGCCTCGGCGAAGGTGGCGATACCGTCGAACACCTCGATGATCGACTGGTCGCCGGTCTCGGTCAGGGCGAAGATGTTGACGCGGCCCGCCAGCACCACGAAAAACCGATCGGCCGGGTCGCCCTGGCTGAACAGCAATTCGGTCTCGGGATAGGTGACCACGCTGGCCGAGCCGACCAGCATCTCCAATTCGCCCGCCCCCAGGGCGGCGAACAACGGCGCCTTGGCGCACAAAGCCAGATCGGCAGCGGAAAGACCGGCCATTCTTCCTTACCCCAAATCGTCTTCGGCGCAGAACTCGCGCAGGCGATCGACATCGGCGATCACCACCACGTTGTCGGCCTTGGAATTGACGCCCACCTTGGCCAGCTTCGAAAGCGCCCGGGACAGGCTTTCCGGCTTCATGCCCAGTTCGTCGGCCACCAGCTTCTTGTCATAGGGGAAGCGGACCGTGGCAGCCCCCTCGTCCGCCGTCACCATCGACAGCAGAAAACTGCCCAATCGTTGGGCGGTGGTCTTCAGCTTCAGTTCGGCGATCTGGCGGACCAGCATGCGCAGCCGGAACGACATGGTCGACAGCATGTGGGTGATGATGTCGATCCTGGGCTCCAGCTTGGCCCGGAACGACGCCGCCGGAATGGCCAGCAAGGTCGCCTGCGACAGCACCCGGGCGGTCATCAGGAAGCGACCTTCCCCGAACAGGGCGGCGTCGCCGATGACGGTGCCCTTGCGGGCCACCTCGATGACGCTGCGCCGGCCGTCCACCTCGGTCGACAATTCGACATGGCCGTCCAGGATGACATAGACGTCGATCACCGCGTCGCCTTCACCATAAAGGTGATGTTCATGACCGAACGTCACCACCCGCGCGCCCTCGGTCAGGCTGCGGATGTCGGCCTCTTTCAGGCCCGAGAACATCGGCGTGAACTGCAGTTGGAACAGAACGTCCTTGCCGAACGTCTGGGACTCACCGTCCGTCATCGGTCCCTCGTCTTCTCCCTGAGCCAGACGGTAGACGAGTTGCGGGCTTGCGCCAACCCCATTCACGTGAGCCCTTGCATTGAGGCCGCTTTTGCCGATGATGCCGGCCAAAGGCAGACTGGCGACAGGAAGGATCATGAGCCCGCACCGCGATTTGCCGATCGGCGTTTTCGATTCCGGGGTCGGCGGCCTGACCGTGCTGAAGGCGCTGCGCGAGCGGTTGCCGGCGGAAAGCCTGGTCTATCTGGGCGACACCGCGCGCCTGCCCTATGGCACCAAAAGTGCCGCCGCCGTCAGCCATTACGCCCTGCAGGCGGCCCAGGCTTTGGTGTCGATGGGCATCAAGGCGCTGGTGGTGGCCGACAACACCTCGTCGGCCCACGCGCTCGAGGCGCTGCGCGCCAGATATCCCGGGCTGCCGGTGATGGGCGTGGTCGAACCGGGTGCCGCCGCCGCCGGTGTCGCCAGCGCCGCTGGGCGCATCGTGGTGATCGCCACCGAAAGCACGGTGCAGGCCGGCACCTATCCGCGCGCCATCCACAACACCCGGCCGGGGGCACGGGTGACCTCGAAGGCCTGTCCGCTGTTCGTTTCGATGGTCGAGGAAGGCATGACCGACGGACCGATCGCCGAACAGATGGCCCGGCATTACCTGGACCCGCTGTTCGCCGAAGCCGGCGACGGCGAAGCCGGCGACTGCCTGCTGTTGGGCTGCACCCACTTTCCCGCCCTGGTGCCGCTGCTGCGCCGGGTAGTCGGCCCCAACGTCGCCATCATCGATTCGGCCACCACCACGGCGCGCGCGGTCGAGGACCTGCTGGACAATCGCGGCCTGGCCACCACCCGCACGCCCGAGCAGGCGCGCGTGCGCTATCTCGCCACCGACGCCCCCGAGCGCTTCGCCCGGGTCGCCGGCATCTTCGTGCCATGGGCCATCGCCGCCGCCACCGTCGAGATGGTCGAACTGGGTTAAGGTTTAGCCGGCGGGCGCCCTGCCCACGAAGTTTGCACCGCGAAATTCGTGGGTGAGCACGCCGCCCATTTATTGAATCGTGTCGTGATTTCGATGTCCGCATGGTGATGCGAACTTCGAAATCACGGCACCAGGGACTTCAGGGTCTTACGGGCCTCGTCCAGGCGGGCGTGCAGGTCGAAGCACTTCTTCGCCACCTCGGGGATCGCCTGCCAGTTGGTTGGCAATTCCTCGGACAGATCGTGCAGATCCATCTTGGCCTGAACGGCCTGGGTCGACAGCTTCTTGATTTCGGCCTTCAAGGTCTCGATGTCGCTCATGGTTCCCCCATGCGGAGCTTCGGCGGAAGCGCGGACATCATAGCCAGCCGCACAGCCTTTAGGCAAATGCGCGATCTGCCTGGAAACCATGCAAAAAAGGCGGGAGGGGTGGCCGCCGTTCGCCAGTGGGGGGGGGAGGGGTGCGAACGGCGGCCGGTATCGGCGGAGCGTCGTCGGGGGGGGATGATGACGAACCGCCAAGGATGACCCGATTTCCGATCCGGCGCGCATGGGGTGTGGGGAATGAGCGCCAGACCTTTTCAACGATCCGATCCTAGCGCATCCTCCACCCTGTGCATATTGACCGGACGGGTACTTTTCCCCGTTCGAATGAAGCACCCCGCCCTTCGCCCAATACTTTTGGAGTAGGCACTTCTGCGACCGGCTCCGCATGGCCAGGCCAGAAACGAAAATCCCAACCAACCCGAAGGGTTGATTGGGATTTTGGGTATCCAAGAATGGTCGGAGTGAGAGGATTCGAACCTCCGGCCCCTGCCTCCCGAAGACAGTGCTCTACCAGGCTGAGCTACACTCCGTCCGCCTTGGAGGCGTCCTTATAGCGCCAACCGTTCGCCCCTGCAAAGGGAATTTACGCCCCCCGTGAAACAAGATTTTTCTGGCATCCGGTGGCTGCCGGGCCGCTGCAATCTCAGGCCGTCGGCCGTTGATGGAAGCCATGGCCGGGATGTTCCGACCACGGCTCGGCCAGCACGCGCGAAACCGATGCCGAGGGCGGGCCAGCCCGGCAGGCCTGGATCATGCGATCGACGCGATCGGCCGGGCCGTGGAAGATCGCCTCGACACGGCCGTCCGACAGATTGCGCACCCAACCGTCCAGTCCATGGGCGTTGGCTTCCTGGACCGTCCAGCCGCGATACCACACGCCCTGCACCCGGCCTTCGACCACCACCCGGACCGTCTTGGTCTCCTCCATTCGTCCTTCTCCGAAAATCCGCGCGTGCGCACAGTATAGCCTGTCCCGGCCCCTAATCGTCCAGAGCGCCGCGCCGTCCGATCGGGGTGTCTCGATGGATATAGGCGCTCATCACCAGGCCCCAGCCGAACAGCAGGGACAGCATGGCGGTGCCGCCATAGCTGATCAGCGGCAGCGGCACGCCGACCACCGGAACCAGCCCCATCACCATGGCGGTGTTGATGAAGACGTACAGGAAGAAGGTGGTGGTGATGCCCAGCGCCACCAGACGCCCGAACTGGCTGCGGCAGCGAAGCGCGATGGCATAGCCGTAGGCGATCAGCAGCCCATAAAGGAACAACAGGACCAAGCCGCCGATCAGCCCCCATTCCTCGGCGAACATGGTGAAGATGAAGTCGGTCTGCTTTTCCGGCAGGAAGTTGAGCTTGCTTTGGGTGCCGCTCATATAGCCCTTGCCGAACACGCCTCCCGAGCCCAGCGCGATCTTCGACTGGGTGATGTGGTAGCCGGCGCCCAGCGGGTCCTGTTCGGGGTTCATGAAGATGATCACCCGCTTCTTCTGGTACTCGCGCAGGAACTGCCAGGCGACCGGGATGCTGCCCAGGCCGCCGGCCAGGACCAGCCCGAACTTCCACATCCTGACCCCGGCCATGAAGAAGATGGCGCCCGAACTCATCAACAGCATCATCGCCGTTCCCAGGTCGGGCTGCTTCAGCACCAGGGCGATCGGCGCGAATACCAAGAGCAGCGGAATGATCAGGAAGGTCGGCCGGCCGATATCTTGCATCGCCGCGCCGTGAAAATAGCGGGCCAGCGTCAGGATCAAGGCGATCTTCGTCAGTTCCGACGGCTGCAGCTGGATGAAGCCCAGGTCGATCCAGCGCTGCGCCCCCATGCCGATGGTGCCCTTGATCTCGACCGCCACCAGCAAGACCAGCGACACCGCATAGAAGACATAGGCGTGGCGGATCCACACCCGGATGTCGATCACCGCCACGCCCACCATCAGGCCGATGCCCATGGCGAAGCGGATCATCTGCTTGACCGCCCACGGCTCCAGCGAGCCGCCCGCCGCCGAGTAAAGGGTCAGGAAGCCCACCGAGGAAATGGTGGTCAACAACGAGATCAGGGTCCAGTTGATGTGCCACAGCTTCTCGCGCCACGACAATTCGGCGCGGTTGAGCTGCAACGACAATCTTGGTGCCGGCCGCATCATCCGGCACCGCCTTGCGTCGGGGCCGCGGCACGCGCCCGTTCACGCTTTTGCACTTCGATCATGATGTCGCGCGCGATCGGCGCGGCCACCGCCGAACCGCCGCCGCCATGTTCGACCACCACGGCGATGGCATAACGCGGCTTCTCTTCCGGGGCGTAGGCGACGAACAGGGCGTGGTCGCGCTCCTTCCACGGCAATTCCTCGTTCTTCTTCACGCCCTGCTCACGTTCGCGCAAGGTGATGCGGCGGACCTGGGCCGTTCCGGTCTTGCCCGACAGCCACATGCCGTCCTGCTCGATGCGGGCGCGGAACGCGGTGCCGCCCGGTTCGTTGGACACGGCGAACATGCCCTTCCTGACCAGGGCCAGATTCTTCTGCGACACGCCGCAACTGGGCCAGGCCGGCTCGGGCCGGGCCGAGGCGCTTTTCTCGACGATCAGGTCGCGGGCGACATGGGGAACCACCTGGAAACCGCCATTGGCCAGCCGCGCGGTCATCACCGCCAATTGCAGCGGGGTGGTCAGGCAATAACCCTGGCCGATGCCGTTGATCAAGGTCTCGCCGGGGTGCCACGGCTGCTTCAGCGACTTGCGCTTCCAGGCGCGGTTGGGCACCAGGCCCGGCCGCTCGTTGGGCAGATCGACGCCGGTGGGCGTGCCCAGGCCGAAGCGATTGGCCACCTCGGCGATCTTGTCGATGCCGACGCGGCGGGCGATTTCATAGAAATAGACGTCGCACGAGCCCTTGATGGCATTGTGCAGATCGACCGAGCCGTGGCCGCCCTTCTTCCAGCAATGGAACTTGATCGGCCCCAGTTCCATGTGGCCCTTGCACAAGACGGTCTGGTCTGGGGTAATGACGCCGGCCTCCAGCGCCGCCAGGGCGACCACCAGCTTGAAGGTCGAGCCGGGCGCGAAGGTGCCGGAAATCGCCTTGTTCTGCAGAGGCGAGCGCGGATTGGTCGACAATTCCTTCCACTCGTCGTGGGTCAGGCCGCGATTGAAGGCGTTGGGGTCGAAGGACGGCGTCGAGGCCATCACCAGCAGGTCGCCGGTATGGATGTCCATCACCACCACCGAGGCGGATTCCTCGCCCAGGCGCTGGGCGGCGTATTCCTGCAGGCGGATGTCCAGGGTCAGGGCCAGGTCGACGCCGGGCTCGCCTTCCTTGCGCTCAAGCTCGTTGATGACGCGGCCGACGGCGTTGACCTCGACCGAGCTGGCTCCGGCCTGCCCGCGCATGGCCAGGTCGTAGATGCGCTCGACCCCGGCCTTGCCGATCCTGAAGCCGGGCAGTTCCTCGAGCGGGTCGCCGGTCATGTCGGCCTCGGACACCGCGGCGACATAGCCCAGGATGTGGGCGCCCAGGCTTTCCAGCGGATAGAACCGGCTTTGGCCGACTTCGATCAACACGCCGGGCAGATCGGGGGCGTTGACCTCGATTCGGGCGACTTCCTCCCACGACAGGTTCTCGCGCACGGTGATCGGCACGAAGGAACGGCGCCGCTTGGCTTCCTTGTGGATGCGGGCGCGGTCGTGGTCGGTCAGCGTGATGATCTGCGACAGGGCGTCCAGGGTATAGTCCAGCGACGGCGCCTGCTCGGCGATGACGCGGACCTGATAATTGTGCTGGTTGACCGCCATGGCCACGCCGTTGCGGTCAAGGATCAGCCCGCGCGGCGGCGCCAGCAGACGCATCGAGATGCGGTTGTCGCGCGCCGCCATCTCGTATTTGTCGGCCTCGATCACCTGCAGGTAATACATCCGCGCCACGAGGGCGCCGAACAACGCGGTCTTGCCGCCCGCCAGCATGGCGGCACGGCGGGTGAACATCTTCGAGCGATCGCTGTCGTGATACATCGCGCCGCTCAGGCCTCTTTCAGGAAGGCCATCTGGGTCCGGGCCAGCACCCGGGTCAGCAGCGGGAACAGGCCAAGCGTCAGGAAATACTGGAAGAAGGCCGGACCGGGATCGATCAACCGCCCGCTCAGGATCGAGGTCATCAGCCAAGACAGCGCCGACGCCCCGCCGGCCAGCAGGCTGAACGCCCACCACGCCACCATGAAGGACTTGCCCAGGAAGAACTTGCGCTGCGACGCCGACACGCCTTGCACCAGCACCATCACCAGGGCGTTCACCCCGAACGGCGTGCCGGCGATGATGTCATGCAGCAGGCCGATCAGGAAGGCGGCCCAGGCCGGCAACAAATCGGGCCGATAGATCGCCCAGTAATAGACCCCTATCATCGGCAGCATCGGGGTGATGCCGGCCAGCCCGGGGATATGGGTGGGGATGGCGGTCAGGAACAACAGGAACAGCGTGACGCCGGTCGGCACGATGTGCCGGACCCAGCCGTCCATCTGAACCCACAGCGATGGCTTCACGTGAAGGCTCCGCGCGAGGCCATTAATTGTCGCCTCCGCGACGGCGCTTTTCCGGCATCGGCGGGCGCTCGAACGGCAAGACGCCGCCCAGGCCGTAATCGACGATGGCGACGAATTCCAACTCGTGCCGGCGCACGAAGGGCTGCACGCGGGCGATGCCGTCATGGGTCGAGGCGACCACTCCGATCGGCAGACCCGGCGGGAAGGCGGCGCCCGATGCCGAGGTCACCACCCGGTCGCCCACCGATACCGAGGCGGAACCGGCGATATAGCTGAGCTTCGGCCGGTCCTTGTTGTCGCCGGCCAGGATGGCGCGGGTGCGAGACGCCTCGACGACCACCGGAATCTTGGCATTGAGGTCGGTCAGCAGCAGCAGGCGGCTGGAGCGTTCGCCGACCTCGGCGATGTGGCCGACCAGCACCTCGCCCGACAGGACCGCCTGGCCCTTGCGCACGCCGTCGCGGGCGCCCGCGCCCAGCAGCATCGAATGGCCATAGGCCGAACCCAGATCGCCGATGACCCGCGCGGTGATGAAGGCCGGATCGGGGCCGGGCACCACGTTCAGCTGTTCATGCAGGACGGAATTGTCGGCATCCAGGCGGCGCGCCACCATCTGCCAATGCAAAAGCCGCTGGTTTTCCAGCTTCAGACGGGCGTTCTCGGCCCGCAACGAGGCCAGTTCGCGCACGCTTTCGGTGAATTCGTTGATGGTGGCGGCAGGCCGGCTGATGGCGTCCAGAATCGGCGCCACCGCATCGGCCACCAGGCTGCGGGTACGCTCGACCAGCACGATGTCGGCCTTGCCCAGGATCATCAGGGCAACGGCGGCGACGATCAGCGACACGAACGCGAAGCGCTGGGCCAAAAGCCGCAAGGTCGCCAGGCGTCCGACCGCACCGGACTGCTTCACGCGGATCCCCTTTGAACGAGCACGTTCCGCCTCTCCCCATGGTGTGGCGGCTGAATCTGCGTCAACCTACACCATGTGGGGCACGAAAAACTAGTACATGCTGGTCAGAACGTTCTTCAGCTTGGGCATTTCCTCAAGCGCGCGGCCGGTACCCAGGGCGACACAGGACAGCGGATCGTCGGCGATCGACACCGGCAGGCCGGTGGCGTGGCGCAGAACGTAATCCAGGTTCGACAAAAGCGCGCCGCCGCCGGTCAGCACGATACCCTTGTCGACGATGTCGGCGGCCAGTTCCGGCGCGGTGTGTTCAAGTGCCACCTTGACCGCCTCGATGATGGCGCCGACCGGCTCGGCCAGGCTTTCGGCGATCTGGCGCTCGCTCACCAGCAATTCCTTGGGCACGCCGTTCATCAGGTCGCGGCCCTTGATTTCCATGGTCCGGCCCTCGCCGTCTTCCGGCGGGCAGGCCGAGCCGATTTCCTTCTTGATCCGCTCGGCCGAGCCTTCGCCGATCAGCAGGTTATGATTGCGGCGGATATAGGCGATGATCGCCTCGTCCATCTTGTCGCCGCCGACGCGCACCGAGCGCGAATAGACGATGCCGCCCAGGGACAGCACCGCGACCTCGGTGGTGCCGCCGCCGATATCGACGACCATCGAGCCGGTCGGCTCGGTCACCGGCAGGCCGGCACCGATGGCGGCGGCCATGGGTTCCTCGATCAGGAACACCCGCCGCGCTCCGGCGCTTTCGGCCGATTCCTGAATGGCGCGACGCTCGACCGCGGTCGAGCCCGACGGCACGCAGACGATCACCAGCGGGCTGGCGAACGAACGGCGGTTGTGCACCTTGCGGATGAAGTGCTTGATCATCTCTTCCGCGACTTCGAAATCGGCGATGACGCCGTCCCTGAGCGGGCGGATGGCCTGGATGTAGCCCGGCGTGCGGCCCAGCATCATCTTGGCTTCGTCACCGACGGCCAGGACCTTCTTCTTGCCCTTTTCCTCGGCGATGGCCACCACCGACGGCTCGTTCAGGACGATCCCGCGGCCCTTGACGTAGACCAGGGTGTTGGCGGTCCCCAGATCGATCGCCATGTCGGCGCTCATCCACCCCGTCAGCTTAGAAAACATGGCTTCTCACCTTCAATGTCCGTCACGTCGGTCAAGATGTGCGCGTCTTATATCAGCCCGCGCGCGCATCGGGAGCGGTTTTTTGCCGCTTGACGAAAAGTTTGTTGAGCGCATTCACGTAAGCCCTGGCCGACGCCACCATCGTATCGGTGTCGGCGCCCTGCCCGTTCACGGTCTTGCCGTCTTCTTCCAGCCGCACGGTCACCTCGGCCTGGGCGTCGGTTCCTTGCGTCACGGCATGGACTTGATAGAGCTGCAGTCGCGTCTCGTGCGGGACAAGGGCCTTGATGGCGTTGAAGATCGCATCCACCGGGCCGTCGCCCACCGCCTTGACGCTTCGGGTCTCGCCGTCGATCTCGAGCTCCAGCTCGGCCTTGGGCGGATTGTGGCGGGTGCCGCACAGCACCTCCAGCGACTTGAGGCGGATGCGGTCGTTATCACGATGGACCGCTTCATCGACCAAAGCAATGATATCCTCGTCGAACACGTCCTTTTTACGGTCGGCCAGTTCCTTGAAGCGGACGAAGGCGTCCTCGATGGCGTTGTCGCCCAGCTCGTAGCCCAGATCCTTCAGCTTCGACTTGAAGGCGGCGCGGCCGGAATGCTTGCCCATCACCAGGGTCGAACGGTTGAGACCGACCGATTCCGGGGTCATGATCTCGTAGGTCTGGGCGCACTTCAGCATGCCGTCCTGATGGATGCCCGATTCATGGGCGAAGGCGTTCTTGCCGACGATCGCCTTGTTGGGCTGGACCACGAAGCCGGTGATGCCCGAGACCAGGCGCGAGGCCCGGGTGATGTGCTCGGTCTTGATGCCGGTGGTGAAGGGCATGCGGTCGGGGCGCGTGCGAAGCGCCATGACGATCTCTTCCATGGCGGCATTGCCGGCCCGCTCGCCCAGCCCGTTGACGGTGCATTCGATCTGGCGGGCGCCGGCACCGACCGCCGCCAGCGAGTTGGCCACCGCCAGACCCAGGTCATTGTGGCAATGCACCGACAAGATGGCCTTGTCGATATTGGGCACCCGGTTCACCAGCATGGCGATCAGGGCGGCGTATTCGTCGGGCACCGCATAGCCGACGGTGTCGGGAATGTTGATGGTGCGGGCACCGGCATCGATGGCCGCCTCGACGCAGCGGCACAGGAAATCGTGCTCGGTGCGCGAGCCGTCCTCGGCCGACCATTCGACGTCTTCCACCAGCGACCGGGCGAAGGTCACCGATTCCTTGACCTTTTCCAGCACCGCCTCGGGCTCCATCTGCAGCTTGTGCTTCATGTGCAGCGGGCTGGTGGACAGGAAGGTGTGGATGCGGTGGCGGGGTGCGGCCTTGACCGCCTCGGCGCAGCGCGAGATATCGCCCTTGGTGGCGCGGGCCAGGCCGGCGATGGTGGCGTTCTTGACCGCCTTGGCCACGGCGTGGACCGCCTCGAAATCGCCGTTGGACGCGATCGGGAAGCCGGCCTCGATCACATCGACGCCCATTTCCTCGAGGACCAGGGCGATCTTGACCTTTTCCTCCAGATTCATCGAGGCGCCGGGGGATTGCTCGCCGTCGCGCAGCGTGGTGTCGAAGATGATGACGCGATTGTTGTCCATACGGTCCCGCAGGGTTGGCTGGGCTTTTGGCACGCTAGGAAGGCCGACTTGCCCTGTGTTGTCAACAGGTTCATGCCGAACCGGGCCAACAGGTTCGTGCCGAAAGCGATCAGCCATGCTATTCATGGATAAGCCTTTTCTGATGGAGCCCGACATGAGTGACGCCAGCCCCGACCAGACGATGATTCTGGACGCCCTTGAACAAGGTCTGGCGCTGCGCCGGGCCGGCGTTTCCGACGGCGCGCTGGAGGTGCTGAGCCTGATCGTCGATCATTTCCAGGATTCCGAGGACCCCGCCCATTTCGAGGCGGTCAGCCGGGCGATGATGGGCCGCGCCATGGCCCTGATCGACAGCGAGGCGGAAGACGAGGCGCTGGAGGCGCTGGACATTCTGCTGAGCCGCGTGCGCGGCCATGCCGGCATGGTGTTCCGCGAACTGCGCATCGTCGCCGCTTACGAAGCGGCGCAGCTGCTGGGCGCGCGCGACGAGCACGCCCAGGCCGCCGACGGCTTCGCCTTCGCCATCGACCAGGCCCAGGGCGACGAACCGGCGGCGATCTTGCACATCCTGGCCGCCGCCCACGTCAAACTGGCGGTGGCCCAATTGTACCAGGACCAGGTCGAGGCGACCTTCGCCACCCTGGACCGGCTGGCCGAACGCTGGCCCGACAGCGCCGACCCGGCCATCCGCCACTGGGTCGAGGAAGGCAGCAAGATGCGGGAAGCCCTGGGCGAGGCCCTGGCCGGGAAATAGATGAAACCATCCGGATAAGATAGCTAGCGGTAATCACCTATATCGCGAAAGACCAGACTCTTGTTACGGTCTTACTCAACTTCCTCTGGGATTTGGGGGGCGTCTTGGGCTGGCTTGATTTCTGGAACCAGGACAATTCCATCTATGTCAATCGCCGCCACCTCGAGGCGCATTACAGACACCTGCTGGCGCGGGTCAGGCCATTGCTGCCGCAGCACGACTTCACCTTGCTTGATTACGGCTGCGGCGACGCGCTGATGGCGGACGACATCGCCGCCCAAGGCGGATCGGTGCTTCTGTATGACGCCGCCCCCTTCCGCCGCGACGTTCTGAACCGGCGCCATGTCGGGTCCGACCGCATCACGGTGCTGGATGATTGCCAGCTGGACGAGTTGGCGCCCGGCAGTTGCGACGTCGTCTTGATGGTGTCGGTCCTGCAATATATTCCGCGCGCTGAACTGCCGGCCCTGCTCGGCCGGCTGGCCCCGCTGCTATCGCCCAGCGGCCGTCTGATCCTGGGCGACGTCATCTCGCCCGACGGCTCCGTCGTCAAGGACGTGTCGGCGATGCTGCGCTTCGCCGCCGCCAACGGCTTTCTGGTTGGCGCCCTGTTCGGGCTGGTCCGCACCACCTTTTCCCAATACGGCTTGCTGCGGCGCCGGTTCGGGCTGACCGCCTATGGCAAGGACGAATTGGTGACGCTGCTGCGCCAGTCGGGCTGGCAAGCCGAAGTGCTGCGCCACAATCTGGGTTTCGACGACAATCGCTGGTCGCTTGCGGCGCGGCCGGCATAAGGTTTTTTCGCCTTAGACCATCGAGCCTTTAATCTGGTTCATACCCTCTGCCGTCACCCCCGGACTTGATCCGGGGGTCCATGCTACCGGAGGCAGCTTCGCCACCATGGATTGCCGGGTCAAGCCCGGCAATGACGACCAAGAAAGGCTGATCCGGATTTTATGCTCGCGGCTCTAACTGGCGATCACCCGCGCCGCCGGCAGGCGGACGGTGACGGCGGTGCCGCGTCCCGGTTCGCTGTCGATGGCGATCGAGCCGCCATGGGTCTCGACGATGCCGCGCACCAGGGCCAGGCCCAGGCCGGTGCCCTCGGTCGGGCTGGTGACGTTGCGCCCAACCTGACCGAACGGTTCCATCGCCCGCGGGATGTCCTCGGGCGCCATGCCGATGCCGGTGTCGGTCACAGTGATCTCGATTCCCTGCTTGGCGTCGAAACCGACCGCCACCGTCACGCAGCCCTCGGATGGCGTGAACTTGACGGCGTTGCTGATCAGGTTGATCAGGACCTGCTTCAGACGGCGCGGATCGCCCATCACCACCAACTCGGTCGCCGGCAGCCGGACCTCCATGGTGACGGCACCGGCATCGGCCCGGCCCCGCAACAGCTTGACGGCGGCGCCGACCACCTGGCCCAGCCTGACCGGCTCCTCGGCCAGGTCCATCCGGCCGGCCTCGATCTTGGCCAGGTCCAGGATGTCGGTGATCAGTTCCAACAGGTGGGTGCCGGATTCGACGATGTCTTGGGCATATTCGCGGTATTTCGGCGCCAGCGGCCCGAACATTTCCATCCGCATGGTCTCGCCGAAACCGATCACCGCGTTCAGGGGCGTGCGCAATTCGTGGCTCATGTTGGCCAGGAAGTCGCTTTTGGCGCGGCTGGCTTGCTCGGCCTGGTCTCGGGCCTGTTCCAGGGCGCGGCGGGCCCGGGCCTGGGCCGAGACGTCGCGCACCACCGCCACCACCTGCCGGGCCACGCCGCTACCCAGCGGGGCCAGGAAGGTTTCGGTCGGCAGCAGCACGCCATCCTCGCGGCGAAGCTCGCCGGTCACGGTGACCGGGCGCCCAGGCTGCAGGGCCGACCATGTCTGAAAAAGACGCTCGCGGTCGGCGGCAGGCACCAGGGCGAACACGTCCATCGTCAGCAGGGCCGCGCGGCTGAAGCCGGTCAGGCGGCAGGCCGACGTGTTGGCATCGACGAAGTTTCCGGAAAGGTCGTGCACCAAGATGGCGTCGGGGGACTGATCGAATAGGTCGCGGAAACGGGCCTCGCGCTGGTCGAGTTCGTCCAGCAGATCGTCGAAGGCATTGGCGATCTGGTTCAATTCGCCAAACGCCCGCACCGAACCGGCCCGGGCCTGGCGATTGCCGGCTTGGACCTCGCGGATCACCGCCAGCAGCCGGGCGGTCGGCGCGAAGACCAGTTGGCGGCCGGCCACCATCAAAACCACCACCATGGTTCCGGCGACCAAAGCCATGGCGCCGACCACCAGCAGGAAGAAGTCGCGGATCGGGCCGACCACCACGTCCTCGGGAACGCTGACCACGACGAACAGGTCGGGGATGGACCGACTGAGCCGGTCGAAGGCGAAAATACGGCTCCGGCCATCCTCGCCCTCGGCGAAAAGGACACCCGATCGGCCTTCCCGCACCGCGCGGGCCAGGGCCTCGACCGGAGCCGGCACGCCGATCCTGGCGTCGCCGCCCTGGGCATGACGCACCGTGCCCGATTGGTCGAGGATCAGCATGTGCGCGCTGGCGGGCAGGATGTCGCCGATCAAAGGGTGCGTCGACCACGGGAATTCGCGCACGCCCACCAGGATGGCGCCGCCTTTCCCGTCCTGATCATCGACTGGCATGGCCATCGGCACGGACAATCCCTGGTCGGCCGACACCAGATAGGGACCGACCGCCGGCTGGCCGCTTTCCCGTGCCGACAACACCGCCGGCAGCCGGGTCATCCAGCCGATATCCGCACCGCGCCCGCTGCCGCACAGCACCGAGCCATTGGCCCGGATCACCACCAGCCCCTCGATGCCGTTACCCTCGCGGACGACGCGCGACAGATGGTCCGCACAACGGTCGGGGTAGAAATCATGTTCGGTAACCAGCGACGCCAACATGACCCGAGTCGATTCAAGGGCGGTATCGTGCAGTTCGGTCACCATCCGCACCAGATTGGCGACGTTGGCCTGGGCCATGTCGTGCCGGGCGTCGCGGGACATCACCGCCACCACCAGGATCGCCACCCCCATCATCGCCGGGGCCACCCCCAGCAACACCAGCGCCAGCAGGCGGTCCTTCAGGTTGCCTAGGGCCGAGGCCGCCATGAGGTGCCTCCCCCGGCTGCCGCGCCCTTGTTCAACTCGCGCATCGCCTGGTCCAATCCGTCCAGGGTCAGCGGATACATCCGCCCCCCCATCATCCGCTGCAGCAGCTGGGTCGATTCGGTCCAGCCCCACATGCGCTCGGCCGCCGGGTTCAGCCACACCGCGTTGGGCCAGTTGGCCAGCACGCGCTCGAGCCACACCTGGCCGGGCTCTTCGTTCCATTCCTCGACGGCGGCACCCGGCACGGTGATTTCCCACGGGCTCATGGCCGCGTCGCCGATGATCACCAGCTTCCAGTCGTGGGGATAGGTGTGCAGCACGTCCAGGGTCGCGACCCGTTCGTCCCAGCGCCGCTGGTTGTCGCGCCACAGATGGCCGTAAGGGCAATTGTGGAAATAGTAATGTTCGAGATGCTTGAACTCGGAGCGGGCCGCCGAGAACAATTCCTCGCAGGCGGCGACGTGGGCGTCCATCGAACCGCCGACATCAAGCAGCAGCAGCACCTTGATCTTGTTGTGCCGCTCGGGCCGGAAGCGCACATCCAGCATGCCGGCCTGGCGGGCGGTGTGGGTGATGGTCTGGTCGAGATCCAACTCGGTGGCCGCCCCTTCGCGGGCGAAGCGGCGCAGGCGCCGCAGGGCCAGGCGGAAATTGCGGGTCCCCAGTTCCAGCCCGTCATCAAGATTCTTGAAGTCGCGGCGATCCCAAACCTTGACCGCGCGGTTATGGCGGTTGGTCGGCTGGCCGATACGCACCCCGGCCGGATTATAGCCGAACGCCCCGAACGGCGAGGTGCCGCCGGTGCCGATCCATTTGCTGCCGCCCTGGTGCCGCTCGTTCTGCTCGGTCAGGCGCTTCTTCAGCATCTCCATCAATTCGTCGAAGCCGCCGGCCGCCTTGATGGCGGCCATCTCCTCGGGGCTGAGCAGCTTTTCCGCCAGGGCGCGCAGCCATTCGTCGGGAATCTCGGCGCCGACACCCTCGCCGGCTTGGGCGTCGGCGCCGACGATGCCGTCGAACACCCGGCCGAACACCTGGTCGAACTTGTCGAGGTTGCGTTCGTCCTTCACCAGAGCGGCGCGAGCCAGATAGTAGAAGGTTTCCGGGCTATGGCCGGCGACACCCCGGTCCAAGGCGTCCAGCAGCGTCAGATATTCCCGCAAGGATACGGGAACCTTGGCAGCCTTCAGCTCGAGGAACAGGTCAAGGAACATCAGCCCCCGCGTCGGTGCATGAACGCCAGGCGTTCGAACAGATGGACATCCTGCTCGTTCTTCAAAAGCGCGCCATGCAGGCGCGGGATCAAGGTCTTGGCATCCTTGGCGCGCAGATCCTCGGGGGCCAGATCCTCGGCGACCAGCAGCTTGATCCAGTCCAGCAACTCCGAGGTCGACGGCTTCTTCTTCAAGCCCGGCACGTCGCGCAATTCGAAGAAGATGGTCAGCGCCTCGTGCAGCAGGTTGGCCTTGATGCCGGGAAAGTGAACCCCGACGATGCGCTCCATGGTCTCGCGGTCGGGAAAGCGGATGTAGTGGAAGAAACAGCGGCGCAGGAAGGCGTCGGGCAGTTCCTTCTCGTTGTTCGAGGTGATGATGACCAAAGGCCGCCTGGCCGCCTTGACCACCTGCTGCGTCTCGTAGACATGGAATTCCATGCGGTCGAGTTCCAGCAGCAGATCGTTGGGAAATTCGATGTCGGCCTTGTCGATCTCGTCGATCAGCAAGATCGGCGTGGCCTCGGCCTCGAAGGCTTCCCACAGCTTGCCGCGCACGATGTAGTTGGCGATGTCATGGACCCGGGCGTCGCCCAGCTGGGAATCGCGCAGCCTTGCCACCGCATCATACTCGTAAAGACCCTGCTGGGCCTTGGTGGTCGATTTGATGTGCCAGGCGATCAGCGGCCGGCCCAGCGCCTTGGCCACCTCTTGGGCCAAGACGGTCTTGCCGGTGCCGGGTTCGCCCTTGATCAGCAAGGGGCGCTCCAGCGCCAGGGCGGCGTTGACCGCGACCATCAGGTCGTCGGTGGCGATGTAGGTGTCGGTTCCCTTGAATGTCATCGGCTTACGGCCTCCTCACACGAACTGTGCGGGAGGAGGCCGCCGATGGCAAGATGGGTTAGGCGGATGCCGCCAAGGCGAAGTCGCGCAGCACGGCCGCTTCCAACTGCTTTTCCGCCAACCGACGCTCGACCACGTCGCCGATCGAGACCATGCCGATGATGGTGTCGTCGCGTACCACCGGCAGATGGCGAATGCGCCGGGTGTTCATCACATCCATCACGTCCTTGACGCGATCCTTGGGGGCGCAGGTCACCACCGGGCTGGACATCAGCGCCTTGACCGGCATGGTCAGGGCCTTGCCGCCATGGCTGACCAGGCCGCGGACGATGTCGCGCTCGGACAGGACGCCGACACAAGACTGGCCGTCGCACACCACCGCCGCACCAATGCGCCGGTTATGCAGGACCTGGGCGGCTTCGGCCACCGTATGGTCGGGACGCACCGAAAAGACGTCGCCGCCTTTGTACTTTAGAATTCTCCCAACAGTCATGAACGCCTCCCTGCTTGGCGGCTTCATCGTCCGCGCAAGAAAAAGGCTAGCGCATGCTGCAGCGCAATTTAAAGGATAATGAGTCGTTACTTATAAAATAGTATCAGGATGTAGGAATATTGCCGCCCGGGTGGGTACAGACCACCCGCCCGACCGGGTGGAATCTGCCGCTCAGATTTGAATTATTGGAAAGAAAAGGGGGAATCTTCAAAAAAAACGCCCGACCTCGGGGGGAGAGGTCGGGCGTTCATTGAGCGGCCGGAACAGGGAGGGAGGAGGGACCCGGTTCCGGCCGGCTGGCGCGTCACCCGAAGGCGACTGCGCGAGTCTTGTTACGCAGCCTGCTTGACCAGCGACTGGAAGGCGGCAACGCGGGCGTTGATCGGCTCCAGGGCGGCGGTCACGACGGTCTGGGTCAGCTCGGCGAACTTGCGGCTGTCCGAGATGGCGGTCTCGACCGACTCGCGGGCCAGCTTGCCCTGCAGGTCGAAGAACTCGGCCGGGGTCTTGACGGCGAACAGCGCCTTCATGATGGCGTCGGCCTTCTCGGTCGAGGTGGTGACATAGGCCTGCGAGGCCTTGGCCAGCTCTTCGAAGCCCTTCATGGCGACGGTGCTGCTCTTGACCACCGCGTCGGCGTTTTCCTTGCCCAGCGAAACGAACTTGTCGAAACCATCGATCTTCATGGCGGAACCCTTTCTATCGGCACCCGATCACCCCCACGGCGACCGTTGTGCAATGCAACATAGGCACACCATACCGATCCCGAACGGCTTTTCCAAGACTTATTTTGCACTGCACCATTTTTTCTCGCACCTGCAACAAACAGGGCGCCGCGCCATCTTAATGTTGGCCCTCGCCGGGCGGGCGCGTCCGCAATGGCCGCAGGAGCGACACCCCATCAGATTGATGGGGCGTCGCTCTTAAAACAAACAGGGCGCCGCGCGATTGGAAAAGATAAGGGCGCCGCGCGTTTTAAAAAGTTAAGGGCGCCGCCCTTGCGGACGGCGCCCCATGCATGGTCTTGACCGCAATCAGCGGGTCGCGGCGAAATCGCGCAGGACCGCGGTTTCCATCTGCGCCTCGTGCAGGCGGAAATTGACGGCGTCGCCGATCGAGATCATGCCGACCAGTTCCTCGCCTTCCAGCACCGGAAGATGGCGGATGCGGCGCTCGGTCATCACTTCCATCACCTTCTTGATGGAATCGTTCGGGGCGCAGGTGACCACCGGGCTGGTCATGATGTTGCGAACCGGCATTTCCAGCAGGCCCTTACCGTATTGGGTGATCCCCGAGACGATATCGCGTTCCGACACCACCCCCATCAGGCGCCCCTTGGCGTCGCAGACGATGGCGACGCCGACCCGCTTGGAGGCCATCAGCGCGGCCGCCTCGGACACCGAATGCTCCGGTCGGATGGTGAAGATGTTATGACCCTTGGTCTTCAAAATGGCTTCGACGGACATCTGTCCCCCCTTCTTCTTGGTATTCTCGACGGCACCGGACGCCATCGCGTCCCAGCCAGCATGGGCCGGGCGAATTCGAAATTCAACACCGATTCGATCCCACACCCGAAGACAAGAACCCCTCCCGCCCGGCTATTGCCGAAGCGGGAGGGGGCCTTGCCAGGCGGCCTGCTGTTGGGGGGGCGAATGCCGCCCGGCAAGAAGAAACTCAGTGCGGCTTGACCGCGATCTTGCGGTCGCGGACAGCGTCTTTTTCGTGTTTGGGAACGGTGATCGTCAGAATGCCCGTGGCGAATTCGGCGCCGATCCCTTCGGCGTCGGCATCCTCGGGCAGGCGGAATAAGCGCTCGAACCGATCGATGCCGCGCTCGACCGTCTTTTCACCATGGATCATCAATACACCGTCCTTGACGGTGACATCGACATCCTGGGCATCCAGCCCCGGCAGTTCTGTGGTGATCTGGTAGCAATCGGCCAGTTCCCGGATGTCAACGCTGGGAACCGGCTGATCGAAGCCCTGGAGCGGCCGGCACAACCAGGAATCAAGCTCGTGCAGGGCGCGGCCGAAAGCCGTCTGGGACGAGCCGCCGAGGGCGGCCGGAAAGAACCCTTCGAACAAGCGATCGACCTCGCCATGCCAGCCTTGAAGCGGGTGGCTGGGTGTGGACTCGGCCGGGCTGTCGGACCTGGGTGGACGCCGGATGACCCTGCCGGTCATGGCCCCCTCCTCACTTCGATGGGCAAAGACCGAAGACCGCTCGGCCTTTGGGGGCATTATACCACCCCCCGGCGCGCGCCCTCTGTGTGCTCAATGCATGCCAGACCCGCCGCAAATGGCGGGATCAGCCCGCGCCGAAGCTTTGCACCAGCGAGCCCACCACCATGAACCAGCCGTCCACCAGCACGAAGAAGATCAGCTTGAACGGCAGCGCGATCATCGCCGGTGGAATCATCATCATGCCCATGCTCATCAGCACCGAGGCGACCACCATGTCGATGACGATGAATGGCAGGAAGATCAGGAAGCCGATTTCGAAAGCCCGGCGCAGTTCGCTGATCATGAAGGCCGGAACCAGCACCTTCAGCGGCACGTCCTCGGACTTGCTCACCTGCTGGGTCCGCGACAGGCTCATGAACAATTGCACGTCCTGCTCGCGCGCCAGGCGGGTCATGAAGGAGTGAAACGGCTTGGCGGTGCGGTCGAACGCCTCGACCTCGTCCAGTTGGCCGTCGATATAAGGCTGCACCCCCTGGTTCCACGATTGCTCGAACGTGGGCGCCATGACGAACGCGGTCAGGAACATCGCCAGGCTCATCATCACCATGTTGGGCGGGCTTTGCATGGTGCCCAAGGCCTGGCGCAGGAAGCCCAGGACGATGACGATGCGGGTGAACGACGTCACCATCATCAGGATCGAGGGCGCCACCGACAAAACGGTGGTCAGGGCCAGCAATTGCAGGACCCTGAGCGTCGTGCTGTTGGGGTTGTTGCCGCCGCCGCCAGCGCCCAGGTCCAGGGTGAATTGCTGGGCCAGCGCCGGATCGGCGAAGGTGACGCCAAAGACCACGGCGCCGAGGGTCGCCACGGTGAAAATCAGGGCTCGGCGAGCCATCCTCATGCCTTGTCCTCCTGGGCCGCGGGGGCGACCCGGCTTTCGATCAGCATATCGTTGCCGCCGCCCACCAGCAGCAAATGTTCGGTGTCGTCGCGACGAATCAGGACCAGCCGGCGCCGGCCGTCCAAAGCCGCGGTTTCGACCACCCCCAGACGCCGCTTGGCGCCGGCGCGCGTCACCATGCCGGCCGGACCGAACCGGCGCAATGCCCACAGCAACGCCAGCATCAGCCCGACGACGAAAGCCAGCGCGGCGATGAAGCGCAAATAGGACGCGGCGTCGAGCTCCATTCAGCCAGCCCCCAGGTCGGCCGGCGGAGGGTCCATCCGCTCGCCGATTGCCTCGGCCAGGCGGTCCAGGTCGTTCAGCAGCTTCTCGACCAGCGGCAACAAGGTGCGGCCGTCCTCACGCGCCATGTCGGCGATGCCGGCACAAATCCCCTGGACCTTGCCTTCCAGCGCCGCCAGATCGACCATGGTGCCGCCGACCAGCAGGCGCCGGGCCGCCGTCACCAGCGACACCGCCTTTTCCAGTTCCTCGCGCACGTCGGTCATGCGGTCTCTCCGCTGGCGATGGCCGGCACGTGGCCGTTGGCCCGATAGACATAGGCCAGAATCTCGGCCACGGCGGCAAAGGCTTCCAGCGGGATCACCGTGTCGATTTCAACCGCCGCCAGGACCTGGGCCAGGTCGGGATCGGTGCGGACCTTGACCCCGTGGGCGAAGGCCAGTTGCAGGATTTGTTCGGCGATGGCCCCCTTGCCCGACGCCACCACCTTGGGTGCATCGGATTCGGCGGGATCGTAGGACAGCGCCACGGCAACCGTTCGCCCGCCCGCCGGCCCCACCGGCAGGGCAGCCTCGGCCTCGGCCCGTTCGTCCCAGAGGTCGTGCCCCTGTCCCATGCTGTCTTCGTTCCCGATTGAGCTGTCGCGCCACCAGGGCGTATCTTGTCGCCCGAGTCTGTCCGCGCGCGCTTAAAGAACGGTTAAGTGCTTGATCGCGAATCGGATTCACCCTTTGTTAAAGGGGTTGGTCCGACAATGGCCAATGGTTTAGACCGCCCGCCCGCGCGGGTTCTCGTAGGGAACGGCCGTCGATGTTCGATAAACTGACCCTGGTTTCGCTGACCAAAGGCCGCATGGACTGGATCGCCAAGCGCCAGGAAGTGCTGGCCGAGAACATCGCCAACGCCAACACCCCCAAATACGTGCCGCGCGACCTGAAGGAATGGAATTTCAAGGACGTCCTGGGTCAAAGCGTGCCGTCGGTGGGCATCAAGGCCACCGACCCGCGCCACATCTCGCCGCCGATGCAGGACCCGACCAAGGTGATCTCGACCAAGAAGACGTTCGAATCCTCGGCCGACGGCAACGCCGTGGTCCTGGAAGAGCAGATGGCCAAGATGGGCCAGGCCAAATCTTCCTACGAAGTGGCGGCCGGCCTGTTCGAGAAGCAATTCAAGTTGCTGCGTACCGCCCTGTCCAAGGGTCAGTAAGCCGGAGCCCGCGAACCATGGACGAACTGCAAAAAGCCACGCGCATCGCTACGACGGGCATGAAGGCCCAGGCCGAGCGGCTGCGGGTGATCTCGGAGAACCTGGCCAACGCCGATTCCCTGGCCCAGACCCCCGACGCCAGCCCCTATCGCCGCAAGGTGGTGTCGTTCAAGAGCGAACTGGACCGGGCCAACGGCGTCACCGGGGTCAAGGTCGCCAAGGTCCGGCCCGACTCGGCCGAGTTCCTGCGCCGCTTCGATCCCAAGCACCCGGCCGCCGACCGCGACGGCTATGTGCTGGCCCCCAACGTCAATCCGCTGATCGAGATGATGGACATGCGGGAAGCCCAGCGCTCGTACGAAGCCAACATGGCCGTCATCAACTCGTCGCGCCAGTTGCTGTCGCGCACCGTCGATATGCTGCGCCAGTAGCCATAGGGAAGACAGATCATGACCCGCATCTCCGACGCCTTGAATGCCTATGCCGCCTTCTCGAAGCCCTTGGGCGAGAGTGGGATGGAAGCCCGCGATGCCCCGGCGCCGATGCCGGGCAGCGATTTTTCCAGCGTACTGAAGGATGCCGCCAAGGTCGCGGTCGGCTCCCTGAAAGAGGGCGAACAGGCCTCGGCGGCGGCCATCGCCGGCAAGGCCGACATCCGCGAGGTGGTGGCCGCCGTCGCCAACGCCCAGATGACCTTGGACACCGTGGTCACGGTGCGTGACAAGGTGATCAACGCCTATAACGAAATCATGCGCATGCCGATCTGATCGCCGGTCGCCATCCATGACCGAAGCCGACCTGATCGACGTCGCCCGCGAAACCATCATGACCCTGGTGATCGTGGCCGCGCCGCCCCTGCTGACCGGGCTGGTGGTCGGCCTGGCCATCTCGATCATCCAGACCATCACCCAGATCCAGGAAATGACCCTGACCTTCGTGCCGAAGGTCCTGCTGGTGTTCGGGTCGCTGATCTTGTTCTTCCCCTTCATGCTGAACACCATGAACGAATTCTGGAAGACCATCCTCGACCGCGTCATTGCCGGCGGCAATTGAACGAAGAGGGGCCGGGTGCTCAACGACATCCTGACGTTCGACATCTACCGTTTCTTCATGATCTTCTCGCGCCTCGGCGCGGCGATGATGATGCTGCCGGGTTTTTCGGGAAAGATGATCCCCGCGCGGGTCAAGATCCTGCTGGCCCTGGCCATGACCCTGCTGCTGCTGCCCTTGGCCGGCGGCATGTATCCGCCCAGGCCGCGTGACCTGGGGGCGTTGCTGATGATGGTCGGCTCGGAAGCCTTGATCGGCATCTATATCGGAACCGTGACCCAGGTCCTGATGAGCTCGCTGCATGTGGCCGGCACCTTCATCGGCACCCAGGTCGGCCTGACCAACGCCTTTTCCTTCGATTTCGTCGCCGAGCAGCAAAGTGCGACCCTGACCGCGCTGTTGACCAACATGGCGCTGGTGGCGATCTTCGCCACCGACCTGCATCATCTGATGATCCAGGCGATGTTCGAATCCTACGCCACCTTCCAACCGGGCATGGCGATGCCGCTGGGCGACTTCACCGAGACCCTGGCGCACATGATGGCCGACAGTTTCGGCTTTGCGGTCAAGCTGTCGGCGCCGGTCCTGGCCTTCGGCCTGTTCTTTTATGTGGCGATGGGCCTGATGAGCCGCCTGTCGCCGCAGATCCAGGTGTTCTTCGTCGCCTTGCCGCTGCAATTGCTGGGCGGGCTGTGGATGCTGATGGTGGCCATTCCACTGATGATCTTCCTGTTCCTGCGCTGGTTCGAGGCTGGCCTTCTGCCCTTCGTCGGCGGGGCTTGAGCGATGTCCGAAGACAAGACAGAAGAACCAACAGGCAAACGCCTCTCGGAAGCCCGCGAAGAGGGCAACATCGCCCAAACATCCGAGGCCAAAGGCGTGGCCTCGCTGGTCGCGGCGCTGATCATCATCGGCTATCTGGCGCCGGGCATGGCATCGGACCTCAAGGCTTCCTTGACCCCGTTCCTGGACCGCCCGCAAGAGATCGCGCTCGACAGCAATGCCATCCCCCCCCTGATGATCACGCTGGGCCTGGCCATGGGCAAGGTCCTGCTGGTGCCGATGGCGGTGGTGGTGGTGTTGGGGATCGCCATCCAGGTCGCCCAGACCAAGGGACTCATGTGGGTCCCCAAGAACATGATCCCCAAGTTCAGCAAGCTCAGCCCGGCGGAAGGCGTCAAACGACTGTTCTCGCCCAACCAGCTGGTCGAATTCGTCAAACAGTTGTTCAAGCTGATCGTGCTGGGCATCGTGCTGGGCTGGATGATCTGGAAAAGCGTCGGGGAATTCGAGAACCTGGCCGACCTCGACCTGATGGCGCTCATGGAATACATCCATGACAAGGTCTATTGGATGATCTTCGTCACCGTCCTGATGATGGTCGTGCTGGCCCTGGCCGACTATCTGTTCCAGTACTGGCGCTGGATGATGAAGATGAAGATGTCCAAGCAGGAGGTGAAGGACGAGCACAAGAACCAGGAAGGCGACCCGCAGATCAAGGCTCGCCTGCGGTCCTTGCGCATGCAGCGCGCCAGGAAGCGCATGATGGCGGCGGTGCCGATGTCCGACGTCATCGTCACCAACCCGACCCACTACGCCGTGGCGCTGAAATACGATCCCGAGGCGATGAACGCGCCGGTGCTGGTGGCCAAGGGCGCCGACCTGGTGGCCAAGCGCATCCGCGATCTGGGCACCGAGCACGACGTCCCCATCGTCGAGAACCCGCCGCTCGCCCGCGCCCTTTACGCCACGGTCGAACTGGACCAGGAAGTCCCACCCGAGCATTATAAGGCGGTCGCCGAAGTCATCGGCTACGTCATGCGTCTGAAGGGCAACATTGCGCACTGATCGCACCACCGGCGGGCTGCCGTGGGTCCTGGCGGCTTCGACGCTGGGCGCGGCCGGCCTGGTCGCCGCCGAGGGCGGCCTGCTGACCGTGGCCGCCACCTCGGCGGCCGTGGTGGCCTGTGCCTCGGCCTGGGTGCTGGCCCGGCGCTGGGATCAGGCCCGGGCCGCTGCCGGTCATGTCGATCATCTGGCCGGCGCCCTGGAATCGGAAACCCGTGCCTGCGTGCTGGTCCACCGCGACGGCCAGGAAATTCACCGCAACAAAGCGGCGCGGCGACTGCTGGGTCCGGCCCAGCGCCCACTGGCGCCATTGCTGGACCGCGCCGCCAGCGACGACCGCGCCCTGACCGAACTGGAACGGCTGGAAGCCGCGGCGGCCGTCGGCGCCGCCCGCAAGACCGAGATCGCCCTGACCGCACCCGACGGCTCGCGCGAATGGCTGTCGGCCGAGGTCCGCCCGGCTGGCCGCGATGCCGTCGTCTGGTTCGTCGAGGACGTCACCGCCCGGCGCGCCATCGAAGAAACCCTTCGGCGCGAGAATGAGTGGCTGGCCGATTTCGTCGATTTCCTGCCGGTCGGCTGTTATTCGGCCGATTCCGACGGCATCATCCGCTCGGCCAACCACCGCCTGGCCGAGTGGCTGGGCGGCACGCCGTCGGAACTGATCGGTCACAGCCTGGAAGATGTGCTGGGCAGCGTGCCCGACCCGGAAGAGGAACGGGTCGAGCTGCGTCTGATGGGGCGCGGCGGCGAGGTGTTCCAGGCCATGGTCGCCCACACGGTGTTCGACGATGGCGGCGAGATCCGCACCCGCTCGGTGGTGGTGCGCGACATGGTGCCCGAACATCAATGGGAGCGCGCGCTGCGCGCCGCCGAACGCCGCTTCCGCTGGCTGTTCGACGACGCCCCCGTCGGCATCGCCCTGGTCGAGCTGGACGGCTCGATCGGCACCTGCAACCTGGCCCTTCAATCGATGCTGGGCATCGACCATGACGGCATCAGCGGCCGGGCGCTCACCGCCATCATCGCCGAGGACCACCGGACCAGCGCCGCCGAGCAATTGGCCAAGGTGCTGCAGGGTTCGGTCACCGGCACCCATCTGGAAGTCCGCCTGAAGGGCAAGCGCGAACTGATCGCCCAGCTTTTCGTCAGCCCGACTCACGAGGATGGCGCCATCTCGGGCCTGATCGTCCATTTCATCGACGCCACCGACCAAAGAAACCTGGAAGTCCAGTTCGCCCAAAGCCAGAAGATGCAGGCCATGGGCCAGTTGGCCGGCGGCGTCGCCCACGATTTCAACAATCTGCTGACCGCCATGATCGGCTTCTGCGACCTGCTGCTGCAGCGCCACGGTGCCGGCGACCCCAGCTTCGCCGACATCATGCAGATCAAGCAGAACGCCAACCGGGCCGCCTCGCTGGTGCGCCAGTTGCTGGCCTTCTCGCGCCGCCAAGCCCTGCAGCCGCGCCTGTTGAACGTCACCGACGCCCTGGCCGACCTGCACAACCTGCTGCGCCGCCTGCTGGGCGAGACCATCGAGCTGAAAATGGTGCATGGCCGCCAGTTGGGCCTGGTCCGCGTCGATCCCGGCCAGTTCGACCAGGTCATCATCAATCTGGCGGTCAATGCCCGCGACGCCATGCCCGGCGGCGGCACGCTGACCATCCGCACCGGCATCGCCACCTTCGACGCCCCCATCCAGCGCGGGCCGGAAACCATGCCGGCCGGCGATTACGTCCAGATCGAAGTCGTCGATACCGGCACCGGCATCCCCAAGGAACATCTAAGCCGCATCTTCGAGCCGTTCTTCTCGACCAAGGAAGTGGGCGCCGGCACCGGGCTGGGCCTGTCGACGGTCTATGGCATCCTGCGCCAGACCGACGGCTTCGTGGTGGTGGAAAGCGAGATCGGCCAAGGGGCCGCCTTCGCGATCTACCTGCCGCGCATCGAGGCCGAACCGGCCCATGAAACCAGAAAGCCGGCCAGCCCCGCCGCCGCCGATTCCGACACCTCGACCACCGACCTGACCGGATCGGGCACCATCTTGCTGGTCGAGGACGAGGACGCGGTGCGGATGTTCGCCGGACGCGCCCTCAAGAACAAGGGCTACAAGGTGCTGGAGGCCCGCTCGGGCGAGCAGGCGCTGGACGTGCTCAGGGCCGAGGATGCCATCGACGTGCTGATCTCGGACGTGGTGATGCCCGGCATGGACGGCGTCACCCTGGCCAAGTTGGTGGCGATGGAACGCCCGATGATCCGCATCATCCTGATCTCGGGCTATTCCGAAGATGTCGCCAGGAACGGCATCGACCCCGATTCGGGGGTCACCTTCCTGCCCAAGCCGTTCTCGCTGAAACAGCTGGCCGGCGCGGTCAAACAGGTGATGGAAGGCTGAGGGCGCGCTTTTTTAGGCGGGCCGCCCCCCCGACCAAAGCGCTCGGGCATGGAAAATTCCAGAACTCCGAGCGAACCTGACGGGAACAAACGCGAACATTCATGTTGCGTTCCGGAACACATCGTGTACTCTGTCCTGAAGGAACCGCGTTGCATCACCCGCCCGTCTCGGGATAGATGAAGGGGAAACTGCCATGTCGCAGACCGTATTGCGCCTCGTGGACAAGGACACCATGGACAAGCAAAAGGCATTGGAAGCCGCCGTCAGCCAGATCGAGCGGGCGTTCGGCAAGGGCTCCATCATGAAGATGGGCAGCCGCGACATCGTCGAGACCGAAGTGGTCTCGTCGGGGTCGCTGGGCCTGGATATCGGGCTGGGCATCGGCGGCCTGCCGCGCGGGCGCATCATCGAGATTTACGGCCCGGAAAGCTCGGGCAAGACCACGCTGGCGCTGCATGTCATCGCCGAGGCGCAGAAGAAGGGCGGCGCCTGCGCCTTCATCGACGCCGAGCACGCGCTGGACCCGATCTACGCCCGCAAGCTGGGCGTCAATATCGACGAATTGCTGCTCAGCCAGCCCGATGCCGGCGAGCAGGCGCTGGAAATCGCCGACACCCTGGTCCGCTCGGGGGCGGTCGATGTGCTGGTGGTCGATTCGGTGGCGGCCCTGGTGCCGCGCGCCGAACTGGAAGGCGAGATGGGCGATTCCCATGTCGGCCTGCATGCCCGCCTGATGAGCCAGGCGCTGCGCAAGCTGACCGGTTCGGTGTCCAAGTCGAAAACCATCGTCATCTTCATCAACCAGATCCGCATGAAGATCGGCGTGATGTTCGGCAACCCCGAAACCACCACCGGCGGCAACGCCTTGAAGTTCTACGCCTCGGTCCGCCTGGAAATCCGCCGCGTCGGCGCCATCAAGGACCGTGACGAGGTGGTGGGCAACCAGACCCGCGTCAAGGTGGTGAAGAACAAGCTGGCCCCGCCGTTCAAGGTGGTCGATTTCGACATCATGTATGGCGAGGGCGTGTCGAAAAGCGGCGAATTGATCGATCTGGGCGTCAAGGCCGGGGTGGTCGAGAAATCGGGCGCCTGGTTCAGCTACAACTCGACCCGCATCGGCCAGGGCCGCGAGAACGCCAAGCAGTTCATGCGTGACAATCCGGCCATGGCCGCCGAGATCGAGAACACCATCCGCGCCAATGCCGGCCTGGTCGCCGACGCCCTGTCGGGCGCCCCCGGTGACCTGGACGGCAACACCGTCGAGGAATAGGGCGAGGGGCCGATATCAAGACAAGGCAGCGCGCGTCATGTATGAGGCGCGCTGCTCCGCCACCAACGACAACGGCGGAAAGGGTTGCCCCTTTCCGCCGTTTTTCGTTGTGTCGGGAAAAGACGGGCTCAGCCCTCTTCCTCGATGACGTCGCTGGCCGGCAGGATGGTGACGCCCGAACCGTCCTCGTCCTCGATCAGCACCACGTCGCCTTCGATGCGGTCTTCCGGCTTGGCCAGCTTGTTGAACCAATGCCACAGGAAGGCCACGGCGATGGTCTGATCGATCTGGTCATCCTCGTCCATTTCGTCCTCGGACATGGCCGAGACGTCGCGCAGGATTTCCAGCGAATCGTCGAACATTTCCTGCGGATCCGGGTCGTCCTCCATCACGTTGGAGATGACGTACTCGTATTCCTCGTCCGCCAGTTCGTATTTCCATTGGGCCGAACCGGACTTGTAATAGACGGTGATCATGCAGGCGTTCCTTGGGGGGTGAATGCGCTAGTGTACTGACACGGTCAAAAGGTACACTGACCCTTTGACCGTGTCAGTACACAATCCATTGATCTTGTGGGCCGATTCAGCCGCCGAAAAACCTTTCGTCGGCATCGGGCCACCAGCCGACCTTGGGCCAAGCGCAAAAAAAAGGCAAGCGACGATCAGCATGCTTGGCGTAGCCCCCTGCCTCGGTTATCAAGCTGTCGAAATCAGGAGTTCTGGGACCCATGTCCGACAAGCCAACTTTCGTGCTGACCATCACCTGCCCCGACACCGTCGGCATCGTGGCCGCGGTTTCCGGCTTCCTGACCCAGCATGATTGCTTCATCACCGAGGCGGCGCAATTCGGCGATCCGCTGTCGCGGCGCTTCTTCATGCGCATCGTCTTTTCGTCGGGCGCGCTGACTCCGACCCGGCCCGAATTCGACAAGCTGTTCTCGCTGATCGCCGCCCGCTTCCAGATGATCTGGAACCTAAACGATCTGTCGCGCAAGCCCCGGGTGGTGATCCTGGTCTCGAAGTTCGGCCATTGCCTGGTCGACCTGCTGCACCGCTATCATACCGGCCAGTTGGGCATCGAGATTCCGGCGGTGATCTCGAACCACCAGGACATGCGCTCGATCGTCGAATGGCACGGGATCCCCTATCATTACCTGGCGGTCGACAAGCACGACAAGGCGGCGCAAGAGGCCCGCCTGTCCGAGGTGGTCGATCGTGCCGGCGCCGATCTGGTGGTGTTGGCCCGCTACATGCAAATCCTCTCGACCGACCTTTCGGCCAAGCTGTCGGGCCGGGCCATCAACATCCACCATTCATTCCTGCCCAGCTTCAAGGGCGCCAAGCCTTACCACCAGGCCCATTCCAGGGGCGTCAAGATCATCGGCGCCACCGCCCATTACGTCACCGCCGATCTGGACGAAGGCCCGATCATCGAACAATCGGTCGAGCGGGTCGATCACACCCACACCCCGGAAGACCTGGTCGCCATCGGCCGCGACATCGAGAACCTGGTGCTGGCCCGCGCGGTGCGCTGGCACGTCGAACATCGGGTGCTGCTGAACGGATCGAAGACGGTGGTGTTCAAGTGACCAGCTCTGGTAAAGTCGCGCCATGAACCACACCGCGCTCAAATCCGCCGTCATCCTCGTCTGCCTGTCGGCCGCCATTCCGGCGCGGGCATCCGACGATGTTCCGGAATTCCTGAAGGTCATCGGCAACTTCGTGAAGGACGGGCTGGGCCCGGCCCGCACCATGGAAGACGTGATGCGCGAGGAGCGCGAGCGCACGGCGACCCGCCCCGAGTCCAAACCGCGCGCCCAGGCCGAACCTGCCCCCGTGGTCGCACAGCCCGCCCCGGCGGCGCCGACCCCAGAACAACCGATCGCCGCCCAGCAGCCGGTTCGGGTGGCCGCAATCGCAACGCCGGTCGCAGCCACCGTGGCCCCGCCGCCGCCGCCGCCCCGCAAGACCGAGGTGTCGCTGCCGGCCCCGGTGCCGCCGCCGCCGGCTCGTCCGGCCGAGTTGAAGCCGAAGACCATCGCCGTGGCCCCGCCACCGCCGCCGCCCGAGCCCTTGACCACCCGCATCGCCGCCACCGCGACGCTGGACCAGGCGATGCGCCTGGGCGGCCCGGCCACCCTTTATTCCCAGCGCATCAAGCCGCCGGTCCGCAACTGATCGTCAGCGGAAGCTGACACTGCCGAAGGCGCGGCCGACCTGCTGTTCCGACCAGAAGGACGGCGCTTGCGGCGCAGTCCCCGCCGCCTTGACCGCCGTCCCCTGCCCCGGCTGTGTCAGATCGACGGCACCGGCGGCGCTTTCCACCCGGATCATTCCGTCCAGCACCAGCACATCAAGCGGATTGTCCAGCGGCCCGCCCCAGAATTTGGTGCCGCGCACGCCGATGCTGGCGATCGGGGTCACCACCTTGAACGGACGCTCGGGCAGTTTGGCCACCGCGCCGGTGGCGACCAGAAAGGCACCCTGGTTGACCGCGAAGCGCGCAGTGCCGGTTCCGGCGGCGCCGTCGAACAGGAACTGGTCGACGATCACCTCGGCCTTCTCGCCCAGGGTCAGCATGGTGCCATCGACGAAGCGAACCTCGAGCCGGGCGCCGGGTCCGGTGCGCAGGATCGCGCCGGCCGGGATGGTGGCGCCCTCGGCCAAAGCCAGGGCGCCGGCCTCGGCCACACCTTGCAGGCGGGTGACTGTTCCCACCGGGGCCGCCTGGGCGAAATCCGTCAGGAAAAGAAGGATCACAAGGATCAGGGCGAGGAAGCGGGGCACGAGACCCTCCTTCGGCTGGGGTTCCCTTTAGGTGTCGTCGCCCGACGCCCCCTGTCAAGGTTCACGATAATCGGCGCCCCAGGGCTTTGGTCGGGTTTGACAGCACCCCGGGAAACGGTGATGATGGCCGCGACGGGTACAGGGGGGCCGGACAGCGCGTGTCCGCGCTGGGAATAGCCGAGAGGAAACATGCCAAAGACCGTGCTGATCGTTGAAGACAACGACCTGAACATGAAGTTGTTCAACGACCTATTGCAGGCCAATGGATACGAGACCTTGCAGACCAAGGACGGTCGCGAGGCGCTGGGTCTGGCGCGCAAGCACAAGCCCGACTTGATCCTGATGGATATCCAGCTGCCCGAGATTTCCGGCCTGGAAATCACCCGCATGCTCAAGGAAGATCCCGACCTCAAGGCCATTCCGGTCATCGCCGTGACCGCCTTCGCCATGAAGGGCGACGAGGAGAAGATCCGCGAAGGTGGCTGCGAAGGCTATATCGCCAAGCCGATTTCGGTCACCAGCTTCCTGCAGACCGTCGCCAAGTTCCTGGCCTGACCGGACAGGAAGCACAGACAAGCGAAAACGCCCGCCGGGTTCCCCCAGCGGGCGTTCTCATTTCAAGGCGAGCCCTGAAGCTTACTTGATCTTCGCTTCGTTGAACTCGACATGCTTGCGCACGACGGGGTCATACTTGCGGAACTTCAGCTTCTCGGTGGTCTTGCGCGGATTCTTCTTCGCCACATAAAAGTAGCCAGTGCCGGCAGAGCTGAGGAGCTTGATGAGGATGGTGGCAGGCTTGGCCATGACGAAAATCCCGAATTCGTTGGTGTCGTGATCGAAACACAGGCGGCGGAAGATACTGATCCGCCGGACAGAGTCAAGCGCTTCTTGCAATCGGCAACGCGGCGCCGTGGCGCAACACCGCTTCGGCCTCGGCGGTATAGGAGCCGTCGGCGGCGTGCAACACCAGTCCCGGCGTCAGGTCCAGGGGTGTCTTGACGTCCTTGCGGGCGGTGACCACCACCCGGGTCGCCGGCCGTCCTTCCTTGGGCCACAGCGGGATCACCCGGACCTCGCCCAGCTTCAGCACCTTCGCCGCCGCCAGGATGTCGCCCAGCCGGTCGGCGCGGTGCACCAGCGCCAGATGGCCGCGCGGCCGCAGCAATTTGACCGCGGCCCGCAGCCAGCCTTCCAGGTCCAGCTCGCGCTCGACATGGCCGATGCGCTTGCTGGCCACCGGCGGCTCGGACACCGTGCCGGCCTCGTACCATGGCGGATTGGTGATGATGGCATCGAAGCCCTGGCCCTTGATCAAGGCCGGCGGCTTGGCCAGGCATCCCTCGACCACCTGAAAGCGGGTTCCGAAACCGTTGGCGTCCCCGTTGGCGCGGGCAAGGCCGGCCAGTTGGGGCTGCAATTCCAGGCCGGTGACCGTCATGCCGGGAAGACGGGACAACAGGCACAACCCGGCGGCGCCGACGCCGCATCCCAGATCAAGGACGCGACCTTCTGTGCGCAGCGAAACGGCAGCGGCCAGAAACACCGGGTCCGACCCGGCCCGGTAACCCTGGCCGGGCTGGCGAATTACCACCCGTCCGCCCAGGAGATGATCTTCTGTCGTGGCAAAATCGGTCATTTCAGGGCTCGCATGCCAATTTCGCGGCCGATGTAAGCTTGACCGCCTTTCCACCGCAACAGTAAGTTCACCCCACGGACGGGGGCGTTCCGTGACCGAGGGAGTTTTCGACGTGGCGAAGGTGGTAAGTCTGGAAGAAGAACGCGGCCGCAAGGCCAAGAGTTTCGATGCGCTGGTCGCCCTGGTGAAGCAGGACCTGGAAAAGGTCAACACCACCATCGTCGATCGCATGCACAGCCCGGTCGAACTGATCCCGCAACTGGCCGGCCACATCATCGCCTCGGGCGGCAAGCGCCTGCGCCCGGTCCTGACCCTGGCCTCGGCGCGCCTGGCCGGCCATACCGGCGACCGCCACGTCAAGCTGGCGGCCTGCGTCGAATTCATCCACACCGCCACGCTGCTGCACGACGACGTCGTCGACGAGTCGGAATTGCGCCGTGGCCAGGCCTCGGCCAACGCCCTGTTCGGCAACAAGCCCAGCGTCCTGGTCGGCGACTTCCTGTTTTCCCGGGCCTTCGAGCTGATGGTCGAGGACGGCTCGCTGGCGGTGTTGGCCATCCTGTCGCGGGCGTCGTCGGTGATCGCCGAGGGCGAAGTGCTGCAATTGATGACCGCCAACGACACCGACACCACCGAGGATTCCTATCTCGAGGTGATCCGCTCGAAGACCGCCGCCCTGTTCGCCGCCGCCTGCCGTATCGGCGCGGTGGTGGCCGACCGCCCCAAGGTCGAGGAAGAGGCGTTGGAAAGCTATGGCCTGAATCTGGGCATCGCCTTCCAGTTGATCGACGACGTTCTGGATTACTCGGCCAAGCAGGCGGTGCTGGGCAAGACGGTCGGCGACGATTTCCGCGAGGGCAAGATCACGCTTCCGATCATCCTGGCCTTCCGGCGCGGCGACGAGGAGCAGCGGGAATTCTGGCGCCGCACGGTCGAGCGGCTGGAACAGCAAGACGGCGACCTGGACCGCGCCATCACCCTGATGGAGCGTCACGGCAGCCTGGCCGACACCATCGCCCGGGCCCGCCATTACGGCGAGGTGGCGCGCGACGCCCTGGGCATCTTCCCCGACAGCGCCCTGAAGCAGTCGCTGATCGACGTCATCGATTTCTGCATCGAGCGGGCCTACTGACGGCGATCAGTCGGCAAGGCCGACAACCAGGGCCAGCAGACGCGACATGGCGGCAAGGTCGGCCTCGCCCAGCCGGCCGATGACGGCTCCGCATCGATCGCGACGAACCGCCAGGACCTTGTCGATCATGACTTGGGACGGCTGACGGAGTCCGGTGGAATCCGTGGGCAATAGGGAAAGCCGATAAAGCGGCGCGTCGCGCATCGTGCTGGTGACCAGACACACCAGGACGCTATCCGTCTCGTCCAACCAGTCCGACTGAACGATCACCGCCGGCCTGGGCTTGCCGTAATCTCCGGCGGCCGCGACGGTGACGACGTCGCCGCGCTTCACTGCGCGGCGCTCTCGCCGTCGTCACCAAGATCGGCGACCGCTTCGATGAATGCCAAGGCGTCGGCCTCTTCGGGACTCCCCTTGAGTATCGATGCCTGCCGATGTGCTTCGGCCCGGAATCCATCCGCCCGGGGGTCGGGAATCCACAGCCGCAGAAGCTTGAGACCACGCGCCTGCTGGGTCTCGCGGTAGCGGCGGAACTTGTTGGCGGCAGGCGGCTTGACCGATGCGACCATGACTCTATCCGATAGGTAGCGCACTACCAATCATTCTAGGTCGCGCCCCGCCTTATGGCAAGCCGAAGAAGCTCAGGTAACTTCGGATGTCTTCTCGCCAAGAGACACTCTTGTTAGGCTTGCATCGACAGTTCGGCACACCAACAGTCTTGGCGCCGTCACCCCAGCCCCCGCCGGTTCCTATCGGCCGCCGCCAGGGCCTGTTCCGCCCCCTCGCCGCGACTCAGCACCGCCAGGCCGAAGGCCGGGGTCAGGGGGATCGACTGGCCCAGCCATGTGTAAGGCGGGTTCTTGATGCGGATGACGATGTCGGCCAGCTTGGCCCGGGCCTGGTTGTCGTCGGACCCGGCCAGCAGGATGGCGAAGTCCGAGCCGCCGATGCAGGCGACCAGATCGCTGCCGCGCAACGAGCCCAGGATGTTGGCGGCGATGTGGCGCAACGCGCCTTCGCCGGCGGCCAGTCCGTGCAATTGGCGCAGCGCCTCGACGCCGGCCACCTGAAGGGTGGCGATGATGCCGTGGGCGTCGCCGCTGGCCAGGAAGGCCTCGACCTCGCGGATGAAGGCGCGGCGGTTCAGGCATGGCACCACCGAATGGCGGTCGGCCTGGCGCTCCATCCATTGCTCGCGCCGGCTGAAATGGTCGGCACTGGCCCGCAGATGCTCGAGCTCGCTCAAGAGCGGGACCAGGGCTTCCAGCAATTCAGGCGTCACCTGCTCGGCCGGCAGTCCCAGCACCGACGAGATGGAGGCAGCGTCGGGCTTGGCCTTGGGTTCGGCCGAAACATAGGCGCCGGGGGGCAAATGCCGGCGATACGGTTCACGCTCGCGCGCGAACTCGTTGATCGCCGTCAGGCGGAAGACACGTTCTGTGCGATACTCGTCGGCCATGATGGGACGCGGTTTTCTTCCGTTCGAGCCTTTATGTTATCACACTTCACAAGCTTCTTGCACCGGCTGCCGCGATTTCTATAATCGCCGCTTTTCCCGGGACCATCCCCGTCGGAAGAGGAATATCCAATGAGCAAGGCCAAGCCGCAGGTCGGAATCATCATGGGCAGCCAGTCGGACTGGGAGACCATGCGACACGCCGCCGAGGTGCTGGCCGAGTTGCAGGTCCCCTTCGAGACCCGGGTGGTGTCGGCCCACCGCACCCCCCAGCGCCTGGTCGAATACGCCACCGGCGCCAAGGACCGCGGCCTTTCCGTCATCATCGCCGGAGCCGGCGGCGCCGCCCACCTGCCCGGCATGGCCGCCAGCATGACCACCCTGCCGGTGCTGGGCGTGCCGGTCGAAAGCCGCACCCTGAAGGGCGTCGATTCGCTTTATTCCATCGTCCAGATGCCGGGCGGCGTTCCGGTCGGCACCCTGGCCATCGGCAAGGCCGGCGCCATCAATGCCGGCCTGCTGGCCGCCTCGATCCTGGCCTTGGCCGATGCCGCGCTGTCGGCCCGCCTGGAAGCCTGGCGCGCCCGCCAGACCGACAAGGTGGCCGAACTGCCGGTCGATCCCGACCGCCCCGAACTGATCGCCTGAGATGTCCGCCGCTCCCCTGCCCCCCGGCTCGACCGTCGGCATCATCGGCAGCGGCCAGCTGGGCCGCATGGCAGCCCTGGCCGCCGCCCGCCTGGGCTATCGCGTCCATGTCTATGGCCCCGAGCCCGACAGCCCGACCGAGCAGGTCGCCGCCGCCGCGACGGTGGCGGCCTATACCGACCTCGCGGCGCTGGAGGCCTTTGCCCGCGCCGTCGATGTGGTCACCTTCGAGTTCGAGAACATCCCCGCCGACAGCGTCCGCCTGCTGACCGGCCTGGTCCCGGTCCGCCCCGGCTGGCGGGTGCTGGACGTAGCGCAGGACCGCATCTCGGAAAAGCGCTTTTTCAACGAAATCGGCATCGAGACGGCGCCGTGGGCCGAAATCAATTCGGCCGACGATTTGAAGCAGGCGGTGGCCCGCATCGGCCGGCCGGCAGTGCTGAAGACCACCCGGCTGGGCTATGACGGCAAGGGCCAGACCAAGATCGGCCCCGACACCGACCTTGACCAGGCCTGGGCCGCCATGGCCGGCGCGACCAGCGTGCTGGAAGGCTTCATCGACTTCGCGGGCGAAGTGTCGGTGATCGTCGCCCGCGGCCTGGACGGCAAGATCCAGGCCTTCGAGCCGGCCTGGAACGTCCACACCAACCACATCCTGGACACCACCACCGTCCCCGCCCCCATCGACCAGTCCTTGGCGCAAGCCGCCATCGAGGTGGCGCGCAAGGCGGCCGAGGCGCTGGATCTGGTCGGCCTGCTGGCCGTCGAGATGTTCGTGACCAAGGACGGCCATATCCTGGCCAACGAGATGGCGCCCCGGCCGCACAATTCCGGCCACTGGACCATCGATGCCTGCGTGACAGACCAGTTCGAGCAATTCATCCGCGCCGTCTGCGGCCTGCCGCTGGGCGACCCGATCCGCCATTCCGACGCGGTGATGAAGAATTTGATCGGCGACGACGTCAATGACTGGCTGGCCATCCTGTCCGATCCCGACGCCAAGCTGCATCTTTACGGCAAGGCCGAAGCCCGCTCGGGCCGCAAGATGGGCCACGTCACCCGCATCGCGCCACGCCGGGTCGGCTGACCAGTGGGTTGACGCGCCCCCGGCCGGTGCGGAATTCTTGACGGCAACCAACGAAATCGGGGGATGACCATGAGCCAGCGTTTGATCAAGGATGTCATTCAAAGCCAGTCGGTGGCCACCATGCCCGCCACCGCGACGGTGCGCGAGGCCGCCATCGCCATGGCCAAGCGCCGCATCGGCGCCATCTTGGTGATCGAACAGGGCGTGCTGGCCGGCATCTTCACCGAACGCGACGGACTGTTCCGCGTGCTGGCCGAAGGGCTGGACCCCGAAAGCACGCCTTTGGCCGCCGTGATGACCCGCAACCTCACGACCATCACACCGGACAAGCCGTTGGTCAACGCGCTGCACCTGATGCACGAAAACGGCTTCCGTCACATGCCGGTGGTGGTCAAGTCGGTGCCGGTCGGCATGCTGTCGGTACGCGACGCCCTGGACTTCGAATTGGTCAGCCTGCTCAAGGACATTGAAAAGAAGGAAGCGCTGACCGAAATCCTGCGCTGACGCGCGGGATCGATGACGATCCGGTAACATCGGCTTTTCTTCGTTGACGCTCGCGTCCCGATACCCGATGAATTGCCTAGTGTGGTGGCCTGCTTATCCCAGAAACTCGCAGGCGAATTTCTGGGGCAGGACACTAGCCAGCCATAACGGACGTTGCCTTGGAAGACCTCATCCAGACGATTCTTACCCAATATGGCTACCTGCTGTATCCCGTGATCCTTGTCTGGACCTTCGTCGAGGGCGAGACGGTGGTGATCATCACCGGCGCCATCGCCTCGGAAGGCAAGTACAACATCAGCGTCGAGGGGCTGGCCCTGGCCGCCCTGGCCGGCAGCTTCGCCGGCGATCAGCTTTACTATTACATCGGACGCCGTTACGGCACGCCCCTGCTGGCCCGCTGGCCGACCCTGGGCAAAAAGGTCGATTGGGCCTTCCATCTGGTCAAGACCCACCCGGTCCTGTTCATCTTGTCGTTCCGCTTCATCTACGGCATCCGCAACATCGCCCCGTTCGTCATCGGTATTTCCGGGGTGTCGCGCGTTCGTTATTTCATCCTGAACCTGATCGCCGCCGCGATCTGGGCGCATTCCTTCGCCTGGGGCGGCTATTGGCTGGGCCGGGCGCTGGAAACCTGGCTGGGCGACCACAAATGGACCATGCTGGGCGGCTTCGTGCTGGCGGCCGTGATCATCGGCGGCCTGGGCTACATGAGCCAGAAGCGCAAGATGCGCGCCGCCGAAACCACATCCGAACCCGCCACCCCTGCTCAGGACTGATCATTTTCGTCGGTCGGGGCCTTGGGCGGCTTGGGCGGGCGATTCTTGTCGTCGTTGGAAAAGCGGAATCGCCCGGCCAGGATGCACCCCTTCATGCCGGGGTCGCACGGGCGACCGGCCACCCGGCCGCACCGGCCCTTGATCTCATGCGGGCACCCCCAACCGCTCATGGCGTCCACCCTCCGAATCGCGCTTCGAAGCCAGTCTACCCTCGACGACACCTTGGTTGAAGCCCGCCAGAACCCGCGGCCCGACCACCAGCGATTGGCTTACCACCCCAACAGGCAGTCCCTTATTACGGGATGCTGCACCTGCGCACAGCGGCCAACCGAAAAATCTGCCCAGAAATCCAGGGGTTAGCGAAAGATTTTCGCTCGACGGCCGCGATTGACCACCCCCCTTTGGATTTGCTTTACTGACGGGATAAACACGACCCGGCAAACGGGCCGAAATAAGAAACCCTAGATTTCATCAGGGAGAAGCAGGATGGCAGGAACCGAGGGCGAGGTGAGCCCGGACCAGGCCAAGGGCGACCACTTCGCGTCCGAGGTTCTCGAGAAGATCGAGGCCTTGAGCCTTGAGGTCGCCGACGTCGCTGGGACCATCGACGGCTTGGCCAAGTTCGTCAAACACCAAGAAGACCTGTTCGCCCACCTGAAGACCATCGCCCATACGATGGCCGAGGCCATCCGCCGCATCGATTCCGCCGGACGCGAGACCCAGGACGTCACCGAGGCCGCCGGCCGCCAATCGGCCGATTCGCTGGAAACCATTTCGTCGGCCCTGTCGGACATCAACTTGCTGGTCGGCGCGGTTCAGGGCATCGAGGAACGCCTGGAAGAGCTTGAGGGCGCCCTGGGCGAGGTCTCGACGATGTCGCGCGACATCCAGAAGATCGCCCGCCAGACCAACCTTCTGGCGCTCAACGCCACCATTGAAGCGGCGCGAGCCGGCGAAGCCGGCAAAGGCTTCGCCGTGGTCGCCACCGAGGTCAAGGGGCTGGCCCGCCAGACCGCCGACGTCACCACCGGCATCGACGATACCGTCGGCAAGCTGTCGGGATCGGTGACCGACCTGATCACGTCCTCGACCGACACCTTGAAAATGGCCGATTCGGTCAATTCCGGCGTCGGCGTCATCAACGACGCCGTGGCGGTGTTCGGCCAGGCCATCGGCACCGTCGAAGAACGTGTCGCCGACATTTCCAGCGCGGCCTCGACCTCGCTCAGCCAATGCTCGGACGTCATCGTCGAGATCGACAAGTTCTTCGAGGGTATCTCGATGACCTCGGAATCGTTGCGCCGGGCCGACGAGCGGATCGCCTCGCTGCTGGCCAATTCCGAGGAACTGATCGGTTTCATCGCCGATTCGGGCTATCGCACCGGCGACACCGCCTTTATCGAGCTGGTCAAGGAGGTGGCGGGCAAGGCCGCCATCCGGTTCGAGGAAGGCCTGGCCAGCGGCCGCGTCACCATGGACGATTTGTTCGACGAGAATTACCAGGAAATCCCCGGCACCAACCCGCAGCAATTCATGACCCGGTTCGTGCACTTCACCGATACCATCATGCCCGAGCTGCAAGAGCCGGTGCTGACGTTCGACCCCCGCGTCGCCTTCTGCGCCGCCGTCGATCGCAACGGGTTCCTGCCGACCCACAACAAGAAGTTCTCGCAGCCGCAGGGCAGCGACCCGGTGTGGAACAATGCCAATTGCCGCAACCGGCGCCTGTTCAACGACCGCACCGGTTTGTCGGCGGGGCGCAACACCAAGAGCTTCCTGCTGCAGACCTATCGCCGCGACATGGGCGGTGGGCAGTTCGTGATGATGAAGGATGTCTCGGCGCCGATCAGCGTGCGGGGCCGCCATTGGGGCGGCGTGCGCATCGGCTATCGCATCACCAGCT
>NZ_CACVCE010000008.1:0-63983 GCF_902729445.1 Magnetospirillum sp. LM-5
GGGGCTTGACCCGCGGCTGTCCGGTTTAATTTTCGCGGGACCACCCAAACCCCTCGTCGTCATGGCCGGGCTTGACCCGGCCATCCACGCGCATCCGCATAACGCGCTGTTTCCATTCGATTTTGTTCGGCGCCACGGGGATGCCCGTGTCAAGCACGGGCATGACGGAGTGTGGGGTGATGGCGTCGCGTTCCGTCCGGGCTCGGCGCTAAAGCGCCTCCATCCGGCGGCGCAAATCCAGCATCTCGGTGTCGGCGACCAGCACGTCGTCCCAGGTCACCACCTGGCCGGCCGGCAGCGGGCGGCGCATCACCGCCCCTTCGGTCAGCCCGATCGGCACCGCCCGCTGAGCCAGGGCATCCATGGCCGGCAGCAAGCGGCCCCAGACGGTGAAGCCGCCGGCGCCGTCCAGAATCTCGGCGGTGGCCAGGTCGCGCTTGGCCACCGCCACCACGTCGGCCGAGAAGCCTTGCGGGCAGCCGGTATCTTCGGACCTGACCACCGCGTTGATCACCGACACCGCCAATTCCATGCCGACCAGACGGTGGCTGCGCCAGCGGGTCGAATAGCGGCCGCTATCGTCGGTGCTCAGGCCGTAATCGGCGAAGCAATCGGTGGCATAGTCGGACGGCGTGCAAAAGGTCAGCCACACCCCCCAGCGCAGATCGCCTGCGACGTGGCGGCCATCGCGTTCCTCGGACGACACCACCTCGATCTGGCCCAGGCGCTCCAACCGGCCGCCGTCCCACGAGGGCCTCATGACGCGGGCCAGGTCGTGGTGGCCGCAGGGCGGGAAGGTCAGGCCGCCGCCCGGAGGCGTCAGGCCGGTGGCATTGGCCACCGCCGCCATTTCCAGCGCCGAACGGGTGCCATCGACATGGGCGGTGTAGACCTTGGCCTCCATCCCGGCGGCGCGGGCCTTTTCGGCGGTGATGCCGACATGGCTCCACACCGTGTCGGGGGTGGTGGCCTGGTAGCCGGGAAGCCATTTGGTGCCCTTGCCGGCGGCGGCGATCTCGAAACCGCAGGCCCGTGCCCAATCGACCAACTCGCAGACCAGCGCCGGCTGATCGCCATAGGCCAGGCTGTAGACGACGCCCCGGTCGGCGGCCAGGCGGGCCAGCAGCGGCCCGGCCAGGGCGTCGCAATCGAGGTTGGCCATGACCACGTGGATGCCGGCGTTGATTGCCGCCTGGGCGTGGCGGATGCCCAGGGCGGCCTTCGAGCCGGCTTCGATGATGACCTCAAGCCCGGGCTGATCGGTCAGGGCCAGCGGCTGGTGGGTCACCCAGGTCGAGCCGTTGGCGATGGCGTCGGCAAGCGAGCGGGCCACCACCTTGGTCGGCGGCCACAGGGTCAGGGCCAGAGCGGTGTGGGCGCGTTCGGATTCTGTGTCTGCGACGGCCGCCACATGCAGGCCGGGAATGTGGCGGGCCTGGGCCAGGAACTGGGTGGCGAAGCGGCCCGCCCCGATCAGGCCGACCCGGATCGGGTTGCCGTCGGCGGTGCGGGCGGCGAGCAGGGCGCTCAGGCTCAAAGGATTGCCTCCCCAACGATGGTCTGGGATCAAGCCTATCGTCCAGAGTGTCCTTTGAAAACAGACTCTTTCCGCCAAAGCTGGCCGGGCTTGGCCAAAAGCGAATTTTTAATACGTCTGTTGTACACTTGTCCTTTATTGCCCGGTGATGCAGGGGGGCGGTGCCTCCGACTTCATCTGTTCGCCCGGGCGGGCCGGTTGGTGCAAGCCGGCGACTGACGATGATCAGAAATCTTCGCACGCCCCCTCGAATTTTCCTTGCCCGGGCTCCATGTCAATATCGAAGGGGCCAAAGGTCCCCGGTCGTTGGCCCGAAGGGAGAGACCGAGATGCACGGCGATGATGTCTTCACCCACTATGCGCGCTCGTACGAGGGCCGCAAAGACGTCGAGATGAGCCTGGCGGATTATCTCGACCTGTGCCGTTCGGACCCCATCACCACCGCCAGCGTGGCCGAGCGGATGATCGCCGCCATCGGCGAGCCCGAAATCATCGATACCGCCAAGGATGCCCGGCTGTCCCGGGTGTTCATGAACCGCACCATCAAGGTCTATCCCGCCTTCGCCGAGTTCTTCGGCATGGAAGAGACCATCGAGCGGATCGTCGGCTATTTCCGCCACGCGGCGCAGGGGCTCGAGGAAAGGAAGCAGATCTTGTACCTGCTGGGGCCGGTCGGCGGCGGCAAGTCCAGCCTGGCCGAGCGGCTGAAGGCCCTGATCGAGCACCAGCCGATCTATGTGCTGAAGGCCGGCAAGGAAGTCAGCCCCTTGTTCGAAAGCCCGCTGGGCCTGTTCGACCCCGAGACCATGGGGCCGATGCTGGAAGAGAAATATTCCATCCAGCGCCGCCGCCTGCCCGGGCTGATGAGCCCGTGGGCGGTCAAGCGCCTGGAAGAGTTCGCCGGCGACATCGCGCGCTTCAAGGTGGTCAAGATCTATCCCTCGCGCTTGAAGCAGATCGGGGTGTGCAAGACCGAACCCGGCGACGAGAACAACCAGGACATCTCGACCCTGGTCGGCAAGGTCGATATCCGCAAGCTCGAGATGTTCTCGCAGAACGATCCCGACGCCTATTCCTTCTCGGGCGGCCTGAACCGCTGTACCCAGGGATTGATGGAATTCGTCGAGATGTTCAAGGCCCCCATCAAGATGCTGCACCCGCTGCTGACCGCCACCCAGGAAGGCAATTACTCGGGCTCGGAAAATATCGGCGGCCTGCCGTTCCAGGGCATCATCCTGGCCCATTCCAACGAGGCCGAGTGGCAGACCTTCAAGAACAACAAGAACAACGAGGCCTTCATCGACCGCATCTGCGTGATCAAGGTCCCCTATTGCCTGCGGGTCACCGAGGAACAGCGCATCTATTACAAGCTGATCAGCTCGTCGGAACTGTCCCAGGCCCCTTGCGCGCCCTCGACGCTGGAGATGCTGGCCCGCTTCACCGTGCTTTCGCGCCTCAAAGAGCACGAGAACTCGAACCTGTTCTCGAAGATGCGGGTCTATGACGGCGAGTCCATCAAGGAGACCGATCCCAAGGCCAAGCCGATGCAGGAATACAAGGACGCGGCCGGCGTCGACGAGGGCATGGACGGCATCTCGACCCGCTTCGCCTTCAAGGTGCTGTCATCGACCTTCAATTACGACACCGCGGAGGTCGCCGCCGATCCGGTCCATCTGATGTATGTGCTGGAACAGGCGATCCGCCGCGAGCAGTTTCCCGACGACACCGAGAAACGCTATCTGGAATTCATCAAGGGCGAGCTGGCGCCGCGCTATGCCGAATTCATCGGCAACGAGGTGCAGAAGGCCTATCTGGAAAGCTATCACGATTACGGCCAGAACCTGTTCGACCGCTATGTCGATTATGCCGACGCCTGGATCGAGGATCAGGACTTCAAGGACCCCGACACCGGCCAGTTGCTGAACCGCGAATTGCTGAACCAGGAGCTGTCGAAGATCGAAAAGCCGGCCGGCATCGCCAACCCCAAGGATTTCCGCAACGAGGTGGTCAAGTTCTCGTTGCGCTCGCGCGCGGCCAACAAGGGGCGAAACCCCAGCTGGACCAGCTACGAGAAGATCCGCGAGGTGATCGAGAAGCGGATGTTCAGTCAGGTCGAGGACCTGCTGCCGGTGATCAGCTTCGGATCGAAAAAGGATTCCGACAGCGAGAAGAAGCACCACGAATTCGTCGAACGCATGGTCAGCCGCGGCTATACCGAGCGCCAGGTCCGCCGCCTGGTGGAATGGTACATGCGGGTCAAGCAGGCGGGGTGAAAGGAGAATTGAGACACAGATGAACACAGATAAACACAGATAATATCTATATAAGTATCGGTGTTCATCGGTGTTCATCTGTGTCTCAAAAAATGCCTCTGGTGATCCGGAGCTGGTCCCATGAACATCATCGACCGACGCCTGAATCCTTCCGGTAAAAGCCTGGCCAACCGCCAGCGCTTCCTGCGTCGCGCCCGCGCCCAGATCATGAAATCGGTGCGCGAGGCCTCGGGCGGGCGCTCGATCACCGACATCGCCGGCGGCGAGCGGGTGTCGATCCCGATGGATGGATTGCGTGAGCCCAGCTTCCACCGTTCCGCCAAGGGCGGCACTCGCGATCATGTGCTGCCCGGCAACCGCGACTATGTCGAGGGCGACACCATCCCCAAGCCCGAACAGGGCGAGGACGGCGATGGCGGTCCCGATGGCAGCCCCGATGGCGGCGGCGAGGACGATTTCCACTTCATCCTGTCCCGCGACGAGTTCCTGGACATCTTCCTGGAAGATCTGGAACTGCCCGATCTGGTCAAGCGCAACATCGCCAAGTCGGAATCCTTCATTCCGGCCCGGGCCGGCTGGTCGGTGACCGGCTCGCCGTCGAACCTGAATCTGGTGCGGACCATGCGCAACTCGTTGTCGCGCCGCATCGCCTTGAAGCGGCCCAAATCCGACGAGATGAAGGAACTGGAAGACAAGATCCGCGCGCTCGAGGAATCGGGCGACGATCCGGAACTCCTGAGCGAGCTGCGCCTGCTGTTCGACCAGATGCTGACCAAGTCGCGGCGCGTGCCCTATATCGACCCGGTCGACGTGCGCTACAACCGCTTCGAACAATTGCCCAAGCCGGTGACCCAGGCGGTGATGTTCTGCCTGATGGACGTGTCCGGCTCGATGACCGAACACATGAAGGACTTGGCCAAGCGCTTCTTCATGCTGCTCTATCTGTTCCTGAATCGGCGTTACAAGCACGTCGACATCGTCTTCATCCGCCATACCCACGAGGCGAGGGAAGTCGATGAGGACACCTTCTTCTATTCCACCGAGACCGGGGGCACGGTGGTTTCGACCGCGTTGACCGAGATGAAGCGCATCATCAAGGCGCGCTACAGCCCGACCGACTGGAACATCTATGCCGCCCAGGCCTCGGACGGTGACAATACCAGTTCCGACAACGCGACCTCGGCGGCGCTGCTGGAACACGATTTGCTGCCGCTCGCCCAGTATTTCGCCTATATCGAGGTCGGCGCCGAGTACAAGGACTGGCTGGGCCGCGAGACCGATTTGTGGCGGACCTACAAGGTGGTGGCCAAGCCGGGCGGCAATCTGGCCATGCGCAAGGTTCGGGTGCGCAGCCAGATCTTCCCGGTGTTCAGGGAATTGTTCTCGCGGGAGGGGGTCAATGCCATCCTCTGACGCCCCATCCTTGCTGTTCGACGGCGCCGACTGGGATTTCGACAAGGTGCGCCGCGTCCACGACGCCATCGAGGAGATCGCCACCACCGAGATGGGCCTGTCCACCTATCCCAACCAGATCGAGGTGATCACCGCCGAGCAGATGCTGGACGCCTATTCCTCGATCGGCATGCCGTTGATGTACAAGCACTGGTCGTTCGGCAAGCATTTCGCCGCCGACGAATCGATGTATCGCAAGGGCATGCGCGGCCTGGCCTATGAAATCGTCATCAATTCCAGTCCCTGCATCAGCTACATCATGGAAGAGAACACCATGGCGATGCAGACCCTGGTGATCGCTCACGCCGCCTTCGGCCACAATCACTTCTTCAAGAATAACGGCCTGTTCCGCCAATGGACCGACGCCAAGGGCATCCTGGATTACATGGATTTCGCCAAGGGCTATATCATGCGGGCCGAGGAACGCCACGGCCATGCGGCGGTGGAACGGGTGCTGGACGCGGCCCACGCCTTGATGAACAACGGCGTGCATAAATATCCCCGCAAAAAGGTGCCCGACCTGGCCGCCGACCTGCAGCGTGAGCGCGAGCGCCAGGCCTATTTCGAGCAGACCTATAACGATCTGTGGCGCACGCTGCCGAAATCGCCGGAAGGGGTGCACGAATCAAGGGAATTGGCCGATCGCAAGGCCCGCCTGGGCCTGCCGGAAGAGAATCTGCTGTATTTCCTGGAAAAGACCGCGCCCAAGCTGGCGCCCTGGCAGCGCGAGATTTTGCGCATCGTCCGCCACATCGCCCAGTATTTCTATCCGCAGCGCCAAACCAAGGTGATGAACGAGGGCTGTGCGACGATGTGCCACTACCACATCTGCCACCGCCTGCACGACAAGGGGCTGATTTCCGACGGCGCGCTGTTGGAAATCCTGCATTCCCATACCAACGTGGTGTTCCAGCCGGCCTTCGACGATCCGCGCTATTCGGGGCTCAATCCCTATGCCCTGGGCTTCGCCATGATGGAGGACATCAAGCGCATCGCCGAGACTCCGACGGCCGAGGATCGCGACTGGTTCCCCGACATCGCCGGGTGCGGCGACCCGTGGGGGGCGTTGCGTGCCGCCTGGGCCGATTACCGCGACGAAAGCTTCATCCTGCAGTACCTGTCGCCGTCGGTGATGCGCAAGATGCGGCTGTTCCGCCTGCATGACGAGGAAAAGGCGAAAGAGATCAAGGTCGCGGCCATCCACAACGAACGGGGCTATCGCGACGTGCGCCAGACCCTGGCCCGGTCCTACGATATCGGCCGCATGGCCCCCGACATCCAGATCGTCGATGTCGATCTGGAAGGCGACCGCCGCCTGGTGGTCCAGCACCGCGTCGCCGACGGCATCTTGCTGGACGAGGCCGAGGCGGTGCGCACGCTGCGCCAATTGGCCAATCTATGGGGCTACGAGGTCCGCCTGATCGAAATCTCGGCCGAGACTGAAGTGGTGCTGAAGCAGCACGAGGATGTGGGGCCGAGCGAGTAGGGGGCTATTGCCGCGGCTACAGCGTCACCACCCGGTCGCGGCCCGAGCTCTTGGCCTGGTACAGCGCTTTGTCGGCGCGGTTGACCAAATCGTCGATGCTGTCCTTGTCGGCCAAGGTGGCGACGCCGGCGCTGATGGTTTGCGTCTGGCCGGTCGGGAAGGGCTGGGTGCGCATCGCCGCGCACAATCGCTCGGCCAGCGCCTGGGCCTGGTCGGTCCCGCTTTCCAGGCACAGGACCATGAATTCCTCGCCGCCCCAGCGGCCGACGACATCGGGGGCGCGGGCGGTGTGGCCAAGAAGTTCGGCGGTCTTGACCAGGACCTGGTCGCCGATCAGATGGCCGAACTGGTCATTGACCGCCTTGAAATAGTCGATATCCAGCAAGATCACCGAAAACGGCCGTCGATAGCGGATGAAGCGGTCGTACTCGCGTTCCATCCGTTCGTTCAGGCTGGCGCGGTTGGCCAGCCGGGTCAGGGTGTCGGTCCGCGACAGCATGAACAGCTGCCGGTTGACCCGTCTGAGCTTGGAAACCCAGAACAGGCTGGTCAGCAAGATGACCGAGAAAAACGCCACCACTTGCGCCAGCAGCCGATAATCGATACCGGTCTGCACGGTGATGGCGACGTGGCGGTTGGCGATCTCGGCCCGTTCGGACGGCGTTATCTGGGCCACCGCCAGGTTCAATCGGTCGCGCAAGGCGATCTGTTCCTTGCGCACGCCGATGCGCAGATTGTTCTCGTAGCCGGGCACCTGACCCGAGATTTTCAGATTGAACCACCCATCCTTCTTGATGGTGTAGACCGCCACGATCATCGATCGCATGGTCATGTCGGCCTTTTTCTGCGCCACCATGGCGAAGGCTTCGGCCTCGCTGTCGGTGGTGACCACCTTCAGGTTCGGAAAGTCGCGGCGTACCCGTTCCTCGATCGACGTCCCCTTGGGCAGAACCAGCGTTTCCCCGGAAATTCCGGCCAGATCATCGACGAAGGAATGGTCCTCGCGGGTGACGATGACGTTGCGGTCGATGAACACCGGGTCGGTGAAGACCAGCCATTGGTCGCGCTTGGGCGACTGATTGAGGAAGCTCAGGACATCGCACAGCCCGGCCTGCGAGGCGGCGATGCTTTCGTCCCAGTCCTTGGTCGGATGAAGCGAAAGGCGCAGGCCCGCCCGGTCGGCCACGCGTCGCAGCAGGTCGGCCGCGATGCCCTGGTGGGTGCCCTGGGCATCGATCACCTCGTAGGGGGGCCAGTCGGGATCGACGCAAAAGGTGACCGGCCCGTCCTCGCCGGCGGCCGCCGCCTGGGCGGCCATGCCCAGGATCAGCCCGCAGGCCAGGGCCAGCCGGCGCATGGGGGTCAGAACCACAGGCCCATGCCGGTCATGACGGCATAGCCCTGATTGTGGTTGGCTGCGTCGCCGGACGGCGTCTCGTCGTCATAGACGATCCGGCCCACCGACCCCATCACCGCCACGCCCGGCCCCAGCGTGTATTTGCCGGACATCTGGACGATGTCGATGCGGTCGCTGTCGGGATTGGACATCAGCCCTTCGACTTTGGAATTGTAATAGGCGGCGCTGACGCTGGCCGGGCCGGTTTCGTACTGGAGTCCGACATCCCATGACCGGCCGCTATGGTCGATGGTGCCGGCCTTCGCCGCCCCGGGGCGCAGATCGTGGCGTTCGTTGCCATACGAGCCGCCGATGGTGATGCCAAGGAAAGTCGCCTGCCCGCCCACCGAGACGGCGCGGACATCGTTCTGCTCGGCGCTGGCCGAGCTGAGATGGCCGCCCAGCCAACCGGCCGACAGGGCCAGCGCGACCGGCCCGACCGTCCCGCCATAGGACAGCCCGGCGGCGAAGACCTGCGATCGGATCGCTTGGGCCGAATCGTCCTCGGAAAGCGCGCTGGGGGTGTAGGACACCGCCAGGGTCAGACCGTGAAAGGCGGGGGTGAAATACAGGATCTTCTCGGCGTTGTCGTCGTGGTCCAGACCGGTCTGGTTGCCGCTGTACATGGTGCTGACCGCGCTGGGGCGGGGGATGATGGTGTCCGAGGCCAGGCCCTGCGGCGGCCCCGCCCACAGGCCGGCGGCATCGGGCGCCGCGACATGGGCCAGCGACGCCGCGTTATAGTCGCTACCCAGTTCCAGCTTGCCGAAACCGCCTTCCACCCAGGCGAACGACTTGTCGATGGTGTCGGTGTTGGTGGTGGTGTGTCCGCCACCTTCCAGCTCGATCTTGACGCCCATCTTGACGCCGTTGTCCAACACGGTCGAGCCGATGAAATGGACCTCGTTGTCGCCCTTGACGTCGGTGTTGGAATAGGCGGCGTTGGTGGCCGTCTCGAAGTCGTTGTCGCTTTGGGCGGCGACCAGCCACCACTTGGAATATCCGCCCAGCTTCAGGTGAATTTTCTCGGCCGCATCGGCCGGTAGGGCAGGGGTCAGAAATCCGGCGGCGACCGCCAGGGCCAGTTTCGTCTTCGCTTGTTGCATGAACCCCGCCGCTCTTATGATGGAGGAAGACTATACCTTTAGAAGGGGGTGGTCCAGTCTGGAACGATCGCCTTATAAACAACCGCGCCCCACCCGCATGGGCGGTGCCGCACCATCCCAGTCAACTACTCAGACGGCATAGGCGACGAAACAGCGCTCGCCAACCCTGGAATTGTGGTGTACCCAGGATGTCCATGTTGCACTGCAATATGGCCGGAGGGCCATTTCGTTTCGAAAACCGCTCCAGCAACGCAATAATTACCCGGGACGGGGGCTTGCCAGCTGTGTAAAGTTTCTTTCTAACCAGATTGGCAACGCGGCAGAGACCGCGTATAACGAACCACTAATATAAACGTCCCGTTTCTCGAGGCAGGGGAACACAGATAATGCAGATCGCCATACCAAAGGAGCGGCGGGCCGGCGAGGCTCGCGTCGCGGCCTCCCCCGACACCGTCAAGAAGTTTGTCCAGATGGGCTTCGACGTGCTGGTTGAAACCGGCGCCGGCGCCGGCGCTTCGATCGCCGACCAGGTCTATATCGATGCCGGCGCGACCATCGCGCCTGACGCCAAGACCGCCCTGGCCGGCGATGTCGTGCTGAAGGTGGCCCGCCCGACCGATGACGAGATCGCGTCCATGAAGGAGGGTGCCGTGCTGATTTCGGCGCTGGCCGCCCTGACCAACAAGGAGATGGTCGAGAAGCTGGCCGCCCGCAAGGTCACCGCCTTCGCCATGGAACTGGTGCCGCGCATCACCCGCGCGCAAAGCATGGACATCTTGTCGTCCCAGGCCAATCTGGCCGGCTACAAGGCGGTTCTTGACGCCGTGCACGAATTCAAGCGCGCGGTGCCGATGATGATGACCGCCGCCGGCACCGTGGCGCCGGCCCGCTTCCTGATCCTGGGCGCCGGTGTCGCCGGCCTGCAGGCCATCGCCACTGCCAAGCGCATGGGCGGCGTGGTCTATGCCTTCGACGTGCGTCCCGCCGTCAAGGAGCAGGTGGAATCCTTGGGCGGCAAGTTCGTCGAGGTCGACCCGGAAGCGACCAAGGACGCCGAGACCAAGGGCGGTTACGCCAAGGAAATGAGCGAGGATTACAAGAAGAAGCAGGCGGCCAAGATCGCCGAGACCCTGGCCAAGACCGACATCGCTATCTGCACGGCGCTGATTCCCGGCCGTCCAGCCCCGGTGCTGATCACCGAGGACATGGTCAAGGGCATGCGTCCGGGCTCGGTGATCGTCGATCTGGCGGTCGAGGCCGGCGGCAATTGCCCGCTGTCCGAGTTCGACAAGGTTGTCGAGAAGCACGGCGTCACCCTGGTCGGCCACGGCAACGTGCCGGCGCGGCTGGCGGTCGATGCCTCGTCGCTTTATGCCAAGAACCTGCTGAACTTCATCAGCCCGCTGGTGAACAAGGAAACCAAGGACCTGGCGTTCAACTGGGACGATGAGATCCTGAAGGGCTGCTGCGTCACGCGCGACGGCCAGATCGTTCATCCCGCGTTGGCCGGTTAAGGAGTAAAGGCAATGGATCCCAAGGAACTTGTCGACGGCGCGGCAAAGCTTGCCACCGACGCCGAGGCGATGGCTCAAAAAGCCGCCCTGCTGGCCCAGCAGGCCACCCAACTGGCGGTGGCCACCGGTGACGGTATCGGCTTCATGAGCCTGTTCACCATCTTCGTCCTGGCCTGCTTCGTGGGCTATTACGTGGTGTGGCGGGTCACGCCGGCCCTGCATTCGCCGCTGATGGCGGTGACCAACGCGGTGTCGTCGGTCATCATCGTCGGTGCCCTGATCGCCGCCTCGACCGACGTCATGGCCTCGAAGGTCCTGGGCTTCTTGGGCGTGGTCCTGGCATCCGTCAACATCTTCGGCGGCTTCCTGGTGACGCAGCGCATGCTGTCCATGTTCAAGAAGAAGCAGAAGTAAGGGGGACGGGACGATGTCTGCCAATCTCACGCAATTCGCCTATCTGGTCGCCGGGATCTGCATGATCATGGCGCTTCGGGGCCTGTCCTCGCCCGAGACCTCGCGCTCGGGCAATACCTGGGGCATGGTCGGCATGGCCATCGCCATCGCCACCACGATCTTCACGCCGAAGGCCGCCTTCCTGCTGATCCCGCTGGGCATCGCCATCGGCGGCGGCGTCGGCTGGGTCGTCGCCAAGAAGATCGAAATGACGGCGCTGCCGCAATTGGTCGCCGCCTTCCACTCGCTGGTCGGTCTGGCCGCGGTGTTCGTCGCCGGTGCCGCCCTGGCCGCGCCCGCCGCCTATAACATCGTCGCCGCCGACGGTGGCATCAAGGTCGCCTCGTTGATCGAGATGAGCCTGGGTGTGGCCATCGGTGCCATCACCTTCACCGGTTCGCTGGTGGCGTTCGCCAAGCTGCAGGGCCTGGTGTCGGGCAAGCCCCTGGTGTTCCCCGGCCAGCACATGCTGAATGCCGGTCTGGGGATCGCCATGGTGGTGCTGATCATCATGTTCGCCCTGTCGGGCGGCTCGATCACCTTGTTCGTGCTGATCACCCTGGTCGCCCTGGCCTTGGGCTTCCTGCTGATCCTGCCCATCGGCGGCGCCGACATGCCGGTGGTGGTGTCGATGCTGAACTCGTATTCGGGTTGGGCGGCGGCCGGCATCGGCTTCACGCTGGGCAACCCGCTGTTGATCATCGTCGGCGCCCTGGTGGGCTCGTCGGGTGCGATCCTGTCCTACATCATGTGCAAGGGCATGAACCGCTCGATCTTCAACGTCATCCTGGGCGGCTTCGGCGGCGAGACCTCGGGCGCTGCGGCGGCCGGTGGCCCCGGCGGCGACAAGGCGGTCAAGGCCGGTTCGGCCGACGACGCCGCCTTCATCATGAAGAACTCGTCCAAGGTGATCATCGTGCCGGGTTACGGCATGGCGGTGGCCCAGGCCCAGCACGCGCTGCGTGAAATGGCCGACATGCTGAAGGCCGAAGGGGTCGATGTGCGCTATGCCATCCATCCGGTGGCCGGCCGCATGCCCGGTCACATGAACGTGCTGCTGGCCGAAGCCAATGTGCCGTATGACGAGGTGTTCGAACTGGAAGAGATCAACCACGAATTCGGCACCGCCGACGTGGCCTTCGTGATCGGCGCCAACGACGTCACCAATCCGGCGGCCAAGACCGACCCGACCTCGGCCATCTACGGCATGCCGATCCTGGATGTCGAAAAGGCCAAGACGGTGCTGTTCATCAAGCGCTCGATGGCGTCGGGCTATGCCGGCGTCGATAACGAGCTGTTCTTCCGTCCGAACACCATGATGCTGTTCGGCGACGCGAAGAAGGTGACGGAAGAAATCGTCGGCGCGCTCGGCTGATCCTTCGGCGCTTTCTGAAAAATGGCGGGCCGCACCTTCGGGTGCGGCCCGTTTTCGTTGCGTGTCAACCGAAAGAGGTGCTAGGTAAAGTAGTCTTTGTTTCGGCGAGGTGCGCCATGAAGTTGCTGCTTACGGTCATTGTCGCGCTGTCGCTTGCCGGTCCGGCCCTGGCCAAGACCTGCACGAAGGGCAAGCCCTGCGGCAAGAGCTGCATCGCGGTCAGCAAGACCTGCCACAAGTGACAGGACACGGATCGCCACGGACTTTGGGGAAGTTCCCTACGCCCCCTGGATGATCACCCCGTACCAGCCCAGGCCTTCATAGGTCTCGTAACCGGGCGTCAGGGCAAAGCCGATCAGGCTGTCGCCGTCCTGGTAATAGCCCTGGGTCTGGCCCTTGGTCTCGAGCGGGAAATGCTCGGACAGCAAGCCATGGCGGTCGGAATCGGCGATGATGCGGTGGTCGCGGTCCAGCAGCAGGCAGCGCGAGCGGCTTTTCTCCTCGGCGCCCAGGCGGACGCCATCGACGATGGCCTGGCCCTGGGCCTCCCAGTCGAAGAAGATGCCCATGGCGCCGATCGGCTGGCCGTCGGCCTCGCCGCCCGCGCGGATGGCGGTGGCATAGGTGGCGGCGATCGCCCCGCCCAGGCAGGGGATGCGGCTGATGTCGGCGACGGCGAAGTCGCCGCCATGGGCGGTGGCCATGGCGTCCTTGAACCATTGTTGGCCCGAGACGTCGGTGCCGACCACCTTGGCATAGCGCCCCGAGCGGCCATTGGCGATGACCCGGCCGCTGGAATCGGCGATCCACAGATCCAGATAGACGGTGTAGGAATCGAGGATGATGCCCAGCCGCTTGGCGGCATGGTGGGCCAGGTCCTGGCGATCGGGGGCGGCGGCGCAGTCGACGACGGCCGGGTCGGTGGCCCACCAGCGGACATCGCACGAGCGTTCATAGAGGTTGCGGTCGGCGATCTCGACGGCATTGTGGGCCAGGTCGGCCAGGCGCTCGCCCCGGACGCGATCGACTTCCGCCGCCAGATGACGGCCGAATTCGGACAGGGTCTCGAGTTGGCCCTTCAATTCGCCGCGCAAGGAATCGGTCAACTGGGCGATCTCGCCCGACACCGCCTTGACCTCGTCGGCGACGACGGCGAAGCCACGGCCCATCTGACCGACCCGTTGGGCCTCGATCGAGGCGTTCAGGGCCAGCATGCGCGAGCGCCGGGTGATGCCGTGAATGCGGTCGATCTTCTGATCGGTGACGGCCGCGACCGAATCGGTGATTTCCAAAAGCTGTGCAATCGACGACATGCGCGGCGCCTTCCCTGTGATCTGACCCCACGGGCAGAGTATGCGGGGGCACGCGGGAAGGCCAATGCACAGAATGCGCACATGCATGCATTTTAGGCATGCCATCGGCGGCAGCAATTTGATCAAGAAATGGGCAGACGGGAGGCGTACTCTTGGTGCTGCGGGCCGGATGTCGGGGGACGGGGACAGGGGGGAGAAGCCCGAGGCAAACGGTGCCGCAAACACCAAGAGCGCCGCGAGTGTTGCATCGCGGCGCTCTTTAGCATTTGACTTTGGTCAGCTGATAACCTGGCCCGATAAAAATATCGGGTGCAAGGGCTGTTTAGAAGCCCTCACGCTCCAGGCGCTTACGCTCCAGCTTGCGGGCGCGGCGCACGGCCTCGGCCTTTTCGCGGGCGCGGCGCTCCGAGGGCTTCTCGTAGTTGCGGCGAAGCTTCATCTCGCGGAAGACACCCTCGCGCTGCATCTTTTTCTTGAGCGCCTTAAGGGCCTGATCGACGTTGTTGTCACGAACGAGAACTTGCACGTTACGTCACCGCTCCTCTACGCTGAATTTCGTCCCGACGCACGGCGACAGGCCGTCCGGGAAGCGGGTTGATACCACAGGCTTGCCGCCTTGTGAAGGGATTGATTCAAAAAAAGCCATGGCCATTTTGAAGATCGCCCGCATGGGCCACCCCGTCTTGTCGCGCATCGCCGATCCGGTCGCCGATCCCACCGATCCCGAGGTCCTGCGCCTGATCGGCGACATGATCGAAACCATGGAAGATGCCGGCGGCGCCGGGCTGGCGGCGCCGCAGGTCCATGTGCCGTTGCGGGTGGTGGTGTTCCACGCCCCGGCCTATCGCAACGAAGGGGTGGCGGTGCCGCTGACGGTGTTGATCAACCCCATGGTTGAACCGCTCGACGGCGAACGCCATCTCGGCTACGAAGGGTGTCTGTCGCTGCCCGGCCTGACGGGTAAGGTGCCGCGCTTCACCCATATCCGCTATGGCGGCTATCAGCCGTCGGGGGCGTGGCTCGAGCGCGATGCCCAGGGCTTCCACGCCCGCGTGGTTCAGCACGAATGCGACCATCTGGACGGGGTGCTGTACCCGATGCGGATGGACGGCCTGGCCAGCTTCGGCTTCGCCGACGAGGTCCGCCGGGCACAAGAGGAGTTGGCGTGATGAGTGAGCCTGAGTTTGACAAGATCAGGGACCAGCTGGTGCTGGCCGTCCTGCCCCATGCGGTGTTCGAGGGCTGGTCGATGACCGCCTTGCAGGCCGCCGCCACCGATCTGGGCCTGGACCCCAGTATGCCTGAGCGGGCCTTCCTGGCCGGCCCGGTCGCGGCGGTCGAGCATTTCGTCGCCCTGGCCGACCAGATGATGGTCGAGGATCTGGCCGGCACCGACATGGCGGCGTTGAAGGTGCCCGAGCGGGTATTCAAGGCGGTGGCGGTGCGGCTGGAACGCTGGCAGCCCCACCGCGAGGCGATCCGCCGCGCCATGGCCCTGCTGGCTTTGCCCGGCAACGCGCTGGCGGCGACCCGCGTCACCTGCCGCACCATCGATGCCATCTGGCGGGCGGCCGGCGACACTTCGCACGATTTCTCGTGGTACACCAAGCGGGCGACCCTGACGGCGGTCTATAGCGCGACCATGCTGTACTGGCTGGACGATTCGTCGGACGATGGCGCCGACAGCCTGGCCTTTCTGCGCCGCCGGCTGGCCGATGTCGGCCGGGTCACCCAGATGCGGCGAAAGGTGGAAGGCTGGCTGACCGGGACCGGGGGGCGGGCGCGTCGCCCGGGCCGGCCGGCGGCAAGGCCGGCTCAGCGGTAACGCGACACCAGCTTCAGCATGGTATCCAGGCTGATCGAGGCGAAGGTGGCGCGCGCGGTGTCCTCGATCTCGGTCAGCACCCGGCACAGGCCCTGGCCCTCGGGGGTGTCGTCGCCATCCTCGCGCTCGCCCTGGGCGATGGGGTCGATGGTCTCGAACAATTGGATCACGTCCAAAAGCGTGGTGCGTCGGGCGTTGCCGGAAAAGCGATAGCCGCCGCCGGCACCCCGGACCGCCTCGACCAGGCCGACCCGGCCCAGCGAACGCAGCACCTTGGCCAGGTGGTTGGTCGAGATGCCGAACTTCTCGGCGATTTCGTTGGCCGACAATTGCCGCGCCGGGTCGGCGGCCAGCTCCAGCACGGCGAACAGGGCGCAACGGGTGGCCTTTTGCAGTTTCATGGCGCCAGATCCGTTTCCAGCTGGATGAAGGGGCCGGCCATCAGGCCCTGGCTGCGGAAGAAGCTCATCACCAGGGTATCGTCACGGGCCAGCATGGTGCGGACCTTGGTAACGCCGGCCTTGCGGAAGCGGTCGCACACCGCCTGGAACAGCATCTCGGCGACGCGCATGCCGCGCGCTTCCTGATCGACGCCGATGGCGAACACCCAGCCGCACGGCGGCGAGCCGAATTCCCAGGCGCGAATCTCGCCGATGATGAAGCCCAGCACCTTGTCGCCGTCGGCGGCGCACAGAAAGAAGCGGTTCAGGCGGGTCTTCGAGGCGCGGGGATTGGTTTCGTCGCCCGAACAGGAATAACGCCCGAAGATATCGTTCCAGTATTCGGGCTTCTCGATGCCGGTGATCTCGACGTCGAGAGCCACGACCTGCGGCAGGTCTTCCGGCCGCGCCAGGCGGATCACATAGGTACGGTCACCCGCACGACACTGTCCTGTGGACATGCGTCACACCCCTCGTTGTTCTTGATTCTGTTCTATGGCAGGGCAAGAAGAATGACAATGGTAAATCGGCACGGAAATGCGGATTTCTTGACGTTGATTAAGGTTTTGACTCTCAACCTTCGTGGCGGCGATAGGCGATGCAATCGTCGCACACCGTGCCGGTGACGTCCTTGGCCAGGTTGGCGGCGCGCAAATCCTGGAATGGCTGCGAGTTCCACGCCTCCAGGAAGGGGGTCTTGGTCAGGTCGCCCATGTTGAAGCGGCCGTCATGGTCGAAGCAGCAGGCCGACAGATGGCCGTCCCAGGTGACGTGGCCTTCGGTGAACAAGGCCCAGCAGGGCAGCGGGTCGCGCATCGCCTCGGCGCGGCCGACATTGCCGGCCACCGGCATGGTGCCGCGCTCGCCGGTGGTCAGGCCGGCCTGACCGTACAACGGCAGCCAGTAATGCTGATCGACGAAGGGGGCGATCTTGTCCACGGCCGCCGCCATGCGCTCGCGCTGTTCGCCGTCATACTGGATCGACGAGGCGTAAAGGCCGCAGGAATGCCCGGTGCGGGCCGCCACCTCGTCGCGCACCCCCCTTGATGCCTGGATGTTGGCGACCACCGTGTCGAAGCAATCGACCCGGGTGATTTCCTTGGCCTGGTCGGCATCGGCCCAGTTGAACGAGAATTTCAGCGAATTCAGCCCGGCCTCGAACAGGGACTTCAGCTTTTCCGGGGTGGCCAGCCGGCCGTTGGTGGTCAGGAACACGTAAGGATAGCCCAGATCGTGCTTGGCCACGGCGATGGCCTCGGCCAGGCGGGGATAGAGCATCGATTCGCCCAGATAGAACATGCCCAGTTCCTGGACGCCGGCTTCCCGCATTTCGGTCATCAGGCGGACCAGGAAGTCCCAATCCATGTCGCGCTTGTCGCGCAGGCGTTGGCTGGTGGCGCAGAAGAAGCAGGACAGGTCGCAGCGCGCCGTCAGCTCGATCTTGACGCTGGGCGGGCAGGGCGGCGTCGGGGTGCGATAGGCGGGCGGGATGCGGGTGATGGCGTCGATGCGTTCGGTGATCATGGCGGCTGGCCTTTCCTTGACACGGACCATGATCTAGTGTCCTGCCCCAGAAATTCGCAAGTGAATTTCTGGGATGAGCAGGCCACTAATCTGTTGAGTTGTGTGGTGATTCCGATGTCCGCATTTTGATGCGAACTTCGGAACCACCACACTAGCACGGAAGGGTTACCGAACCGTGACCCCGCACCACTGGCGCCACAGGTCACGCATCGCACCCTCGAACTGCCGACAATGGCCGTCGAAATCCATGATGGACGAGGATTGCATGGCCGGACGCAACGACGCTCGATAATCGGCCAGCCGGTCGGGGCTGGCGGCCAGGGCCGCCGCCTTGTCGATATAGTCGGCGGCGGTGAAGGCGGCCAGTTCGGGACAGCCGATCCGGTTCAGGTGGCTGAAGGTATAGCGCCCATAAACGCCCGGCCCCACCAGCGTCACCACCGGCACCCCCATCCACAGCGCGTCCTCGCTGGTGCGCCCGCCGGTGAAGGGAATGGTGTCGAGCATGATGTCGACGCGGTTCAGGGTGGCCAGATGCTGATCGTAGCCCGGCACCCGGCCCAGGAGTTCCAGCCGTTCCGGCCCGATTCCGTGGGCGGCCAGCCGGTGGCGGACCCTGGCCGCCAGGTCCGGATCGTCCAGGCCGCCGCCCTTCAGCAGCAGGCGCGAGCCGGGCACGCGGGCCAGCACCGAAGCCCACAGGGCCAGGGTGGCATCGGACAGCTTGGCCGGGTTGTTGAAGCTGGCGAAGGTGACGAAGCCATTGGCCCGGCTGGGCGGCGGGCCGATGTCGGGGCTGGCATCGTAACGGGTGACCTGGAAGCCGCCAGCCAGAGAGACCGGCTTCTCGACGCACCAATCCTTGGCGCGGCCGTCATAATCCAGCCACGGATCGACGATGGTGGCGTCCATCGCCGCCAGGCCCGAACTGGGCGAGTTGCACAGATAGCTGATCTGCACCGGGGCGGGCTTTCGGGCGCAGACCAGGATGCGGTTGTCGCTCCAATGGCCCATGGGGTGGACCAGGATGTCGATGCGGTCGGCGCGGATGCGTTCGGCCACCTGCGCGTCGCTCATGGCGTGGACGAAGCACCAGGCATCGGCATCGGCTTGCATGCGCAGGGTTTCGTCGTCGGGCGCCGGCACATGGGCATAGACCGAGACATGGACCTCGTCCCGATGGTGATGGGCCAGCACCGGGCCGATATTCTGGCGCAGCACATGGTGGTACAGCGCGGGCGACAGATAGGCGATGCGCAAGCGCCGGTTGGCGTCGCGATCGACCAGGGCCGGCCTTGCCAGTTTCGCCAGGGCCGGCTCGCGCATCTGGCCGAAGCGTTTGAACTCGGCCGCCACCTCGACGGCGCTGACCCCATCCATGAAGGGCAGGGTGACCAGCAGCGAATGGTGCGGCAGAGCCACCTCGGGGGCCAGCGCAATGGCCTCGCGGAAGCAGGCCACCGCCTGATCCATCTCGCCCAGGGTTTCCAGGGCATTGCCCAGATTGGTCAGTTGCGCCGGTGATTTCGGCGCCTGGCGCAGGGTGGCTGCCGCCTCGGCCGGCCGGCCCAGCTTGTGCAGCGCCTGGCCCAGATTGACCAGCGAATCGGCGAAGGCAGGCGCCCGGGCCAGGGCGCGGCGCAGGGCCTGTTCGGCCCGGTCGGCGCGGCCCAGGCGCAGCAGCGCCCGGCCCAGATTGTTGAGCGGGCGCGGATCATGGGGCGACAATGTCGCCGCCTGTTCGAACAGCTCGATGGAGGTGGCCGGCTCGGGGCCGTCGGCCAGCAAGGTGGCCAGGTTATAGGCGGCGTCGCCCAAGGTGGGATCGGCGGCGAAGGCCTGGCGGAAGGCCTGCAGGGCGCCGTCCAGGTCGGCCAAGGCGTGACGCGCGTTGCCCAGCGTGTTCCACGCCTTGGCGTGATCGGGCGCCAGCGCGACGGCGCGTTGCGCCAGGGGGATTGCTTCAGCGGGTTTGCCCCGTTGCAGGCACGCCACCGCCAGCAGGTGATGGGCCTCGGCATGGTCGGGGCAGGCGGCGATGACCGCACGATAGACCGGCTCGGCCTGGTCCAGCCGGCCGGCGCGGTGATCGGCCAGGGCGGCGGCCAGTCGGTCGTCCGCTTCGCTCATCGGGTCGCCATCGGTTCGTACCAGTCGCGGGCAAAGCCGGCCTGGGCACGGGCGTCATGGTTGAACGGGCTTTTCAGGCCGCCGGGGAAGCGGGCGGTCAGCAGCGATTGGTACAGGGCCTTGGAATCCTGGCCCCGGGCCTCGGCCAGATGGGTGAACCAGCGGACCCCGGCGGCGACATGGGTGATCTCGTCCTCGTAGATCACGCGAAGGGCCGGCGGCGTCAGCGTGTCGCCGTTGGCGGCCAGCTTGACCATGGTCGAAGGCGTGGTGTCGAGGCCGCGCGCTTCCAGCGTCATCGGCACCACCACCAGGCGGGCGGCCAGATCGTCGGCGGTCTTCTCGGCCGCCTGCCACAGCCCGTCATGGGCCGGCAGGTCGCCATAGGCGGCGCCCAATTGGGCCAGCAGATCGGCCAGCATCTCGAAATGGACGGCCTCGTCCAGCGCCACCTGGACCCAATCGTCATAGAAGGCCTTGGGCATGGCGTCTTGGGGAAAGCGGGCGACGATGTCCCAGGCCAGGTCGATGGCGTTCAGCTCGATATGGGCCAGGGCGTGCAGCAGGCCGATGCGGCCCTTGTCGCCGCCATAGGCCCGCTTGGGCATCTCGCGCGGGGGCAACAATTCCGGCCGGGCCGGCCGGGCCGGCCGGGCCGGCGGCGGGCAATCACCGATCGCGGTGATCCGGCCCTGTCGCCAATCTTCGGCCAGGGCGCGGGTCAGCTGACATTTCCGGGTGGCATCATTGGTGGCGAGGACGCTGATCGCGGCCTCGGACAGGCTGGTCATCCGGCCATCCTTTTCAGGATGTCGGCCGCGTGGCCGGTGACCTTGACCTTGCGCCATTCGGCCATCAGCACGCCCTTTTCATCGATCAGGAAGGTCGAACGCTCGATGCCCATATAGGTGCGGCCATACATGGATTTCTGCTTCCACACCCCGAACAGTTCGCACAAGCGGCCGTCCTCGTCGGACGCCAGCGGGAAGGGCAGTTCATGCTTGGTGCGGAACTTGGCATGGCTGGCGACGCTGTCCTTGGACACCCCCAGGATGGCGGCGCCGGCCTTTTCGAATTCGGCGATGGAATCGCGGAACTGCTTGGCCTCGGTGGTGCAGCCCGAGGTGTCGTCCTTGGGATAGAAGTACAGAACCAGCTTGCGGCCGGCATAATCGGCCAGCGACCTTGGGCCTTCGTCGGTGATTGCTTCAAAGGCGGGGATTGCTTGTCCAACACTGACGCTCATCTTGTTGTTCCTTTCAGGTTTCCTCGGGGCCGATGCGTTCGCGCACCTGCCGTCCGGGCTGGCCGACCAGGCGGTCGAACACCTCGAGGGCGGCCTGGGCGCAATCGTCCATGCGATCGACCAGGGTCTTGAAATCCACCAGTCCGGTGGTGCGGACCAGCACGTCCTTCAGGCCGCCAGGCGCGGTCTTTTCGTCGAAATCACCGGCGATGGTCTGGCGCAGCACCAATTGCACCGCCGACCACAGCCGCCAGGCCTCGACCAGGCAATCGCGGTCGGCATCGGCCAGCAGGCCGGCCGCCGCCGCCCGGTCCAGGGCATCCTTGGTGTTGGTGCCGAAGATGCTGTGGTGGGTGGCGCCGTGGCGCAATTGCAGGTACTGGGCGGTGAACTCGATATCGACCAGGCCGCCGCGCAGATGCTTGACCTCCCAGTGGCTGGCGGCCTTGTGCTCGCGGGCCATGCGCTCGCGCATCTCGGCGACGTCCATCACCAGCCGGTCGGGATCGCGGGCACGGCCCAGGGTGCGGGCGATCAGATCTTCGACCTTGGCGCCGACATCGCCCTTGGCGGTGACCACCCGCGCCCGGGTCAGGGCCATGTGCTCCCAGGTCCAGGCGGAATCGGTCTGATAGCGTTCGAACGCCTCGATGCTGGCGGCGATCGGGCCGGAATTGCCCGATGGCCGCAGCCGCATGTCGACCTCGTACAAGGTTCCTTCGCCGGTCTGGGCGGTCAGGGCGTTGACGATGCGCTGGGTCAGGCGGGCGAACCAGACCGGCGCGGCCAGCGGGCGGGTGCCATCGGATTCGGCGGCCGGGTCCGGGCAGTCATAGACCAGGATCAGGTCCATGTCCGAGGTGGCGGTCATCTCGTGGCCGCCCATCTTGCCCAGGGCCAGGATGCACCACGATCCATTGGGGACATGGCCGTGGGCGCGGGCGAATTCCGCCTCGACCCAGGGGCACAGGCGATCCAGCACGGCGCAGGCGATGTCGGCGAAGGCGCGCGCGGCCTTTTCCGGAGCCAGCATGGCCCGAAGGGTCTGCACACCGACCTGGAACTTGCGGTCGGCCGCCCACCGGCGCGAGATGTCCAGCACCTCCTGGTAATCGGTGGCCTCGGCCAGGGCCTTTTCCAGATCGGCGGCCAGCGCTTCGAAGGGCGGCGGCGGCTCGGAAAAGGCCGGCGTCAGCACCGAATCCAGCAAATTGGGGCGATGGGCCAGATGCTGGGCCAGCTTGGGGGCGTTGCCCATCAGCTCGGCCACCAGGTCCAGCAGCGACGGATTGGAATAAAACAGCGAGAACACCGGCACGCCGGCCGGCAACCGCGACAGGAACTCGTCGAAGCGCATGAAGGCGTCGTCGGGGCTGGCGGTGGCGGCCAGCGCCGACAACAGGGTTGGCGTCAACTCGGTCAACAGCTCGCGCGCCCGGGTCGAGCGGGTGGCGCGGATGCGGCCATGGTGCCAGCCGCGAATGGTCGAACACACCGAATCGGCGTTGGCGAAGCCCATGCCGGTGATGGTGCCGACCGTCTCGGGGTCGTTCTCGCCGCCGGTGAACACCAGATTGCCGCCGACGCTGAGGGCCGGAGCCTCCTCGAACAGGCCGGCATAATGGGTCTCGACCGTCTGCAGCCGCCGGGTCAGGGCGGCGGCGAAGGCGTCAATACCGTCGAAGCCGCAAAAGCGGGCGATCTCGGCCAGCCGCTCGGGGGAATCGGGCAGGGTTTGGGTCTGCTTGTCGTCGATCATCTGCAGCCGGTGTTCCAGCTGGCGCAGGAAGCGGTAGGCCTCTTCCAGCTCGGCCGCGGCGCGGGCATCGACATGGCCGGCCGCCGCCAAAGCGTGCAGCGAGTCCAGCGTGCGCGAGCTGCGCAGCTCGGGCTGGCGGCCGCCCCAGATCAATTGCTGGGTCTGGGCGAAGAACTCGATCTCGCGGATGCCGCCGCGGCCCAGCTTGATGTTGTGGCCGGCCACCGCGATGGCGCGCCCGCCGCGATGGGCGTTGATCTGGCGCTTGATGGAATGGATGTCCTGGATGGCGGCGAAATCCAGCGACTTGCGCCAGATGAAGGGCTTGAGGAAGCGGATGAAGGCGGCCCCGGCCGCGGCGTCGCCGGCCACCGGTCGCGCCTTGATCATGGCGGCGCGTTCCCAATTCTGGCCGAAGCCCTCGTAATAGCTTTCCGCCGCCACCAGCGACACCGCGACCGGAGTGGCGCCGGGATCGGGGCGAAGGCGCAGGTCGGTGCGGAAGACGTAGCCATCGACGGTGCGCTCGTCCAGAATCTTCACCAGATCCTTGGTCAGGGCGATCATGCATTCGGGCAGCGATTTCCGGCCGCGATAATCCAGCTTCTCGTGGTCGTAGAAGACGATGATGTCGATGTCGGACGAATAATTCAGTTCGCGGGCGCCGAACTTGCCCATGCCCAGCACGATGATCCCGCAATCATTCTCGGGGTCTTCGGGATGGGCCAGCACCAGGTTGCCGCGTTGGGCCTCGCGCCGCAGCAGGAAGGCCAGGCCCTGGCGGCAGGCCAGCTCGGCAAGGTCGGACAGCGCCCCGGTGACCATCTCCAGCGGCCAGGCGCCCGAAATGTCGGCGGCCGCCGCCAGCAAGGCGACGCGACGCTTGGCCGTGCGCAAGGCGGTCATCAGGCGGGCCTGGTCGGTCTCGCAGGCCAACTGGGCCGTCATGGATTCCATCAGGTCGGCCAGGGCCTGGTCCGGCCCGGTCTCGAAGGCGTCGCACAGGAAAGCCGGCTCGAAGGCGGCGCAATGGGTCAGGAACGGCGAATGGGCGAACAGGGCGCCCAGCAGCGTCGCTGCCTTCAAATCGCCCGAAAGTGCCCGCATCCTGGTGGCCAAGGAGGGATCGTCGCATTGGGCGGCGGTTTCCTCCCAGCGTTCGAAACCGAGCGCCTGCCGGGCCGGGTCGCCGGCGGCGGGCAAAACCCGTTCATCGATTGGAAACTTCACCTTGTTATGTCCTTGCGGGTGTGATTGCTTCCCAACTTGGCCGAAGCAACGCGGCAGGGTCAAGTCGGTCTTGGAGGCGAAGGTCTAGTGGTTCACGGCGCGGTCAGAAGTCTGTTCCAACTTCTAGGTGCCCTTGTTGTCGGTTTGTTGGTCGCGTTGCCGCTGCTCCTGTGGCGTTTGTCCGAGGGGCCGATCTCGCTCGCTTTCCTGACGCCCTACATCGAGGAAGCGCTGACCGCCAGGGATGGCGGCTTTTCCGTGCGCCTGGACGACACCGTGCTGGCGCTGTCGGGCAAGGGCAACCGGCTGGAGATTCGCGCCATCGGCGTGCAGGCCTTCGCGGGCGAGTCGCCCCAGCTGGTGGCGGTCATCCCGGAAATGGCGCTCAGTTTGAACGGACGGGCCCTGGTCAGGGGCGTCATCGCGCCGAATTCCGTCAGCCTTTATCGTCCCCGCCTGATGTTGGTCCGCGGTACCGACGGCAACATCCAGTGGGGGATCGGCGTCGATCAAGGAATCGAGGCCCCGGTTGCCGATACCGGCTCCGCCGATCCGGTGCGCCGCCTGCTGGAAGCGCTGGTCGGCGAGCCCGACCCCAGCCAGCCCGGCCGCCACCTCCAGCGTGCCGCCATCATCGACGCCGACCTGATGGTCGATGACCGCCTGCTAGGCGTGCAATGGCACGCCCCCGATGTCGATCTGACCATGAAAAGGATACCGCAGGGCCTGACGGTGTCGGCGGCGATGGCGCTGGACCTGGCCGGCGAGCAGGGCTCGGTTGAGGCCGAGGCGACCTATGCCAAGGCCGACAATTCCATCAATGGCGAGCTGTTCATCAGCGGCATCCGCCCGGCCGCCCTGGCGCGGATCGGCGGGCCGCTGACCCCCTTGAAGCTGTTGGACCTGCCGCTGGCCGGCATGGTGCGGGTCAAGGGGCACCTTGACGGCAGCCTTCCCGACCTGGAAATCGAGATGGCCGGTGGCGCCGGCACCCTGGATCTGCCGGCACCCGTCGATATGCATCGCACCGTCGACAGCGTGTCGTTGAAGCTGGCGGCCCGGGCCGGGCTCAGCCAGGTGGTCTTGCAGGAACTGGCCATCGATTTCGGCGGGCCGGTCCTGTCGTTGACCGCCAAGGCCGAGGGCCTGGGCGGGGCCAGCCAGGTCACGCTGGATGCCACCTTGACCAACGTGCCCTTCGACGAACTGCCAAGGCTGTGGCCGGCCATCGTCGCCCCCAACGCCCGCGACTGGGTGCTGGCCAACATGTCCAAGGGCATCGCCCGCGAGGCCAAGGCGTCGATTTCCGGCCGTTCGGCGCTGGGCACCTTCGAGGATCTGGTGATCGACCATGTCGGCGGCGAGATCAAGGGCGACGGCGTCACCGTCGATTATCTGCGCCCGATGCCGGCGGTGAAGAACGCCGCCGCCATCGCCACCTTCGACACCAAGGATTTCCGCATCAACGTCAAGGCCGGCGACGTCTATGGCCTGAAGGCAAAGGACGGGCTGATCATCCTGGGCGGCCTGGACCAGCCCGACCAGTTCGCCGACATCGACCTGACCATCCATGGGCCGGCCGCCGACGCCTTGAAGGTGATCGACAGCAAGCCGCTTCGCTATGCCCAGGCGCTGGGTATCGACCCGCAGACGGTCGGCGGCGACGCCCAGGCCCGGGTCCGCCTGAAGTTCCCGCTGTTGAAGAATTTGCGTCTCGACGACGTGGCGGTCAACGTCACCGCCCAGGTCAAGAAGGTCAGTCTGCCGCAGGTGGTGATGGGCCTGGACCTGACCGACGGCGAACTGGATTTGACCGTCGATGCCAAGGGGCTGGACGCCAAGGGGCCGATCGTCCTGGGCTCGATCCCCGGCGAGCTGAAATGGCGCGAGAACTTCTCGAAGAACGCGCCCTTCCGCTCGCGCTATGACGTCAAGGCGCCGGCCATCGACGAAGCCCAGCGGCGGCTGTTGGGCCTGGACACGGTGCCGTTCGTGGCGCCCTTCCTGACCGGCCCGGTGGCGGCCCAGGTGAACGCCACCTTGTATGGCGGCGGCAAGGGCGATATCGAGGTGCGCGCCGACCTGTCCACCGCCGCCATGCAGCTGCCCGGCCTGGGGTGGCGCAAAGAGGTGCGGACCACCGGCGGCGCCGAACTGTCGATCCGCCTGGACAACAACAAGCTGGCCGCCATCCCGCGTTTCGCGGTCAATGCCGGCGACCTGTCGACCAAGGGCTCGGTCGGGTTCGGGAGCGACGGCAAGATCCGCCGGGTCGAGTTCGCCCGGCTGGCCTATGGCGGGCGCACCGACATCGAGGGCGCCATCGGATTCCGCCCCAACGGCGCCGGCCTGGACATCACCGCCAAGGGCGAGCAATTCAACGCCGAGCCGATCGTCGGCAAGGAAGACGAGCGGGCCGGCGATGCCGAGGCGCGCGCCCGTGACGGCGCCAGGAAGCGCAAGGCCGACCTGCCGCCGATGAGTGTCAACGGCCAGATCAAGACCATGTGGTTGTCCAAGTCGGGCAAGCTGACCAATGCCAGTGTCGCCCTGGCCCGTGACGGCGACGACTGGCACACGGTGACGGTCAAGGGCGGTTTGCCCGGCGACAAGCATTTCCTGGCCGAGATCAGGCCGGGTGGGCCGAAGCGGCGCACCGTCAAGGTGACGTCCGACGATGCCGGCGAGACCCTGCGCGCCTTCGACAGCTACGAGCATCTGATGGGCGGCAGCCTCGAGGTCGAGGGCGCCTATGACGACAGCAAGGAAGACCAGCCGCTGTCCGGATTGGTCCGTATCACCGATTACAACATCGTCAAGGCGCCGGCCCTGGCCCGATTGCTGACGGTGGCGGCGCTGTCCGGCATCGTCGACGTGCTGAAGGGCGAAGGCGTCGGCTTTTCGACGCTGGACGCGCCGTTCACCCTGACCGACGGCTTGCTGGCGGTAAAGGATGCCCGCGCCTATGGCGCCGCGCTGGGCATCACCGGCTCGGGCGAGATCGACGTCGATGCCAGCCGCATCGCCCTGGAAGGGACGGTGGTGCCGGCCTACGCGCTGAATTCGGCGCTGGGCAAGATTCCGGTGCTGGGCTGGCTGGTCACCGGCGGCGAGAAGGGCGGCGGGCTGGTCGCCTTCAACTACCGCATGAAGGGGCCGACCGCCGATCCCGACGTGTGGGTCAATCCGCTGTCGGCGCTGACGCCCGGCTTCTTGCGCAACCTGTTCAACATCTTCGACGACGGCTCGGAAACCGAGGCCCGGAAACGCCCGGCCCCGGCCAAGAAGCCGCCGCCCGAGACAGCGCCCGCGCAATAAGCGATCACAGCCTGGTCAGCAGGCTTTCCGCCAGGGCGATCCCCTCGGCGTTGCGCGCCTGTTGCAGGCTGCGGGCCGCCGGCAGCAGGCTGGTGATGCAAGTCTTGGCGTCGCGGCGCAGGCGCTGCATATCGCGCCGTTCCCGCCGGGCCTCCAATTCGTCAACCGCCATCGCCGCCAGCTCCTTCAGCAGGCGGGCGTCCCGATCCGACAGGGGCGAGCGCGCCTGGCGGTCGATGATGCACAAGGTGCCCAGGGCCAGATCGTCGTTGGTGACCAGCGGCGCACCGGCATAGAAGCGGATGAACGGGGCGCCGGTCACCAGCGGATTGTCGCGAAAACGCGGGTCCACCGGGGCGTCGGGGACCACCATCACCTCTCGGCCCAGGATCGCGTGGGTGCAAAACGAGATCTCGCGCGGGGTCTCCTTCGCCTCCAGGCCAACGGCCGACTTGAACCATTGGCGGTTGGCATCGACCAGCGACAGCAAGGCGACGGGGGCCTCGAAGGCGACCGCCGCCATGCGGGTCAGCCGGTCGAAACATTCCTCGTGCTCGGTGTCCAGAATGCCGTAACGCAGCAGGCAGGCTAGGCGCTCGGCCTCGTTGACGGGCAGTTCCATGGTGACCCTCCAGACTTTTACAGACCTTCATGTTATGCCGTCGGTATTGGATTGCAAGGGGGCTGGACCGGCGGGCCGTTGACTCGCCTTCCGGCGGGCCGTAGGCTCTTGCCGAGATTGGAAAATCCTGGCCGGGGAAGGTATTTGGTGTCCGAATCCGCATTCAACCGCACCGAGGCGGCGATTGATCGCCTGGGGACCGCCATCGACCGGCTGGAATCGGCCGCCGCCCGTGTCGGCGCCGGCGATTTGCTGCTGGCCGGCGAATTGCGCGACGCCCGCGACCAGCAGGCCGCCTTGGCCGACACCAACCGGGTGGTCTCGGCCCGGCTTGACCAGGCGATCTTCCACCTGCGCACCCTGCTCGAGGAGTGAAGCCGGTGGCCGTCGTCTCCGTTACCGTCAACGGCCGTGTCTACGAGATCGGCTGCGACGATTCGCAAACCACGCGCATCCAGCAACTGGGCCGCATGGTCGATGACAAGGCGCAGGAATTGCTGCGCCAGATCGGCACCGTTCCCGATTCCCGCCTGCTGGTGATGGTCGGTCTGATGCTGGCCGACGAATTGACCGAGGCGCGCGATCTGGTCAAGGCGGCCGGGACCGACCTTGCCGCCGTCGCCGAGGGCGACAATCGCATGGCCGCCGGTATCGAGGCTTTGGCCGGCCGGATCGAAAGCATTGCGGATCGTCTGGAAAGGTCCTAGTTTGAACCCTAGGGAGCGGCCCGCTGCGCGGTTCGTCAGGCAGCTAATGTCCCTGGGGCGATAATGATCCTCATGGGAGCTGTCCCTGTCGGGGCCCTGGCCCCGACACATGGCGCCCACCTGTTCACGCAGGCCACGGAGGACTTACAACGCCAACGGCCGAGGCGGCACCGCTCCCGCATGACCTCACCTCTCGACAAGCCCGCCCTGCGCATTCTGGCCCGCCATCGGCGGGCCGCGGCCTTTGCCGTCCGCCCCGATGCCGGGCAGGCCTTGGCCGGCTTTATCGATGACCTGGCCATTCCCGACAGCGCCGTGGTGGCGGGCTATTGGCCGATGGCCGACGAGATCGACCCCCGCCCGCTGATGGACATTCTGGCCGGTATGGGCTGTCGCCTGTGCCTGCCGGTGGTCGAGACCAGGGCGGCGCCTTTGGTTTTTCGGTCCTGGCAGCCGGGCGAAGCCCTGGAGCCCGGTCCCCATGGCACCTTGCATCCTTTCGCCCATGCCGAAATCTTGGTGCCGCGGGTGCTGCTGGTGCCGCTTCTGGCCTTCGACGAACGTCTGCACCGGCTAGGCTATGGCGGCGGCTATTACGACCGTACCTTGCAATCCCTGCGCTTGGCCGGGCCGGTTCGGGCCGTAGGTCTGGCCTTCGCCGCCCAACGGCTGGACAGCCTGCCGGCCGAAGCGGATGATCAGCGATTGGATGCGGTTCTGACCGAGTGTGGTTTGATCCTCGCGGAGGAATGATGCGGATCTTGTATGTCGGTGACGTGGTCGGCCGTTCGGGCCGGGATGTGGTGGTGTCGCGGATGGCGGAAATCCGCAGCCGGCTGGCGCTGGACTTCGTCGTCGCCAATGGCGAGAATTCCGCCCACGGCTTCGGCATCACCCCCAAATTCTGCGAAGAATTCTATGCGGCGGGTGTCGATGTGGTGACGCTGGGCAACCACAGCTGGGACCAGCGCGAGATATTGCCTTATATCGATGGCGATGCCCGCCTGCTCCGGCCCTTGAACTATCCGGCCGGGACGCCGGGCAAGGGAGTGGGGATCTATCCGGCCACCCGCGGCCGCAAGGTGATGGTGGTGCAGGTGATGGGCCGGCTGTTCATGGACCCGCTGGACGACCCGTTCGCCGCCTTGGAACGGGAACTGAACCGGATGCGGCTGGGACCGGGCGGGGCCGAGGCGATCATCGTCGACATCCACGCCGAGGCCACTTCCGAGAAGATGGCCATCGGCCATACCGCCGACGGCCGCGCCTCGCTGGTGGTCGGCAGCCATTCGCACATCCCGACCGCTGATTGCCAAATTCTGCCCAAGGGCACCGCCTATCAGACCGACGCCGGCATGTGCGGCGATTACGATTCGGTGATCGGCATGAAGAAGGACGCCGCCATCCACAAATTCGTCCGCAAGATGCCGGGCGAGCGGCTGTCGCCGGCCGAAGGCCCCGGCACCTTGTGCGGCGTGGTGGTGGAAACCGACGACCGCACCGGCCTGGCGGTCAGGGTGGCGCCGCTGCGCCTGGGCGCCCGGCTGGCCGAGACCTGGCCCGATTGGTGAGGTCAGGCCGCCCGGCCGTGGCCGGGAATGTGGGCGATTTCTTCCGCCATGGCCTGCTCGGCCAGCCATAGATCGTGGGCCTGTTGCATCCTGAGCCACAGGCCAGGGCCGTTACCGCAGAACTTGCCCAGCCGCACCGCCATTTCCGGGGTGATTGCCGCCTTGCCGGCCAGGATGCGGTGCAAGGTCTGGCGCGAGATGCGCAATTGGGCCGCCGCATCGGTGATCGACAGGCGCAGTTCCGGCAAGACCACATCCTGCAAAAGCCGCCCCGGATGGGCGGGGCAGCGGGTGCGACGGGGGGATGGTGCGCTCGTCATGGGGGCAACCTCAATGGTATTGTTCCAGATCGACCTTGATCGACACATTGTCAAGCCTTGGCATTCAACCTGAACAGCCTTCCGCCGGCCAGCGCGGCCAGGCCCGACATCGCCGCCACCGCGCCCAGGTGCCAGACCAGGCCGATGATGGCCGTCTCGGAATGGTGGAACAGCTCCAGCGCCGCCGCCCCCAGGGCGGCCGCCGCCAGGGCGGCCAGGGCGGCGGTGCGGGCCGGGTGCAGGCTGGCGCCCTTGCGGGCCAGCCACACCAGCGCCAGGGCGGGCAGGGTGCCGGCCATCACGATTTCCGGGAAACATTGCGGCGTGCCGATGCCGGACAGCGCATCCGGCCCCAGCGCCAGCCATTGCCGCCAGCAGCCCTCGCCGGTCACCGCCAGCCACAAGGCGGCCGGGATCAGGGGAACGGCCTGGCGGATGCCCGGCAGTCCCGGCACCGTCGAGGCCAGCGCCGCCCAGCCGGCACTGATGCCGGTGGCCAGGGCGGCGGCCAGGGCCAGGGCGAAGCGGGGATCGCCCAGGCGTTGGGCGAGGTCGGCACGCGGGCCTTCCAGCCACACCAGCACCGCCAGCACCGGAAGCGCCAGGGCCAGCCAGCGGCCCAGGCGGACGGCCGGGCCGGGCAGCGGCTCGACCGGAATCAGGTGGTCGGTCAGATCTCGGATCAGCGTGTCGGTGTTCATCGGTCCAGCTTCTCCTTCAGCGCCTTGATGGCGCGGTGAACCGCGACCTTCAAGGCGCCGACGCTTTGGCCGCTGGCGGCCGAGGCCTCGGCCAGCGACATTTCCTTCAGCTTCACCAGCTCGATCGCCTGGCGTTGGCCGGCCGGCAGGTCGGCGACGGCGCGGCGCAGCGGCTCGGCATCCAGTGCATGGATATTCGTTTCGATGGCCGAAAAGGTTTCAGCCGCGGCGTCGAATTCCTCCTCGCGGCCGGTGCGGCGATAGCGCTTGCGCATGCCGTCGGCGACGCGGCGCTCGACGATGGCCGCCAGCCACGGCAGGAACGGCCGGGTCGGGTCATAGGTGTGGCGCACCGCATGCAGGGTCAGCAGCGCGTCCTGCACCACGTCCTCGGCATCGGCGGCGCCCCGCCAGCGCCGGCCGACCAGTCGGCGCACCACCGGAACCAGATCGGCCAGCAGCCGGCCATAGGCCGCCTTGTCGCCGGCCTGCGCCGCCGCCATCCATTCCCGCCATTGGCTGTCCTGTTCCATGGGCTTATTGGACGGCCAGCCAGGCTGGTCGGCAACCGCAAATTATCGCGTAACCTTTGGCTGGCCGGGGCGAACCCCTAAATATCGACTACCACCCCGGAGGAAATGCCATGATCCGTCTGATCGCGTCCGTTTTTGTCCTGGTCCTTTTGGCCTTGCCGGCAACGGCCTCCGAGAAGTTCACCCAGGCGGGCTTCGCCAAGGCGCAAGCCGCCGGGCAGCCCATCCTGGTCCATGTCACCGCGCCGTGGTGCCCGACCTGCAAGGCCCAGGCGCCGGTGGTGTCGCTGTTGGAAAAGGAACGGGCCGACCTGAAGGTCTTCCTGGTCGATTTCGACAGTCAGAAAGACGTGTTGCGCGACTTCCGGGTCAGCAGCCAAAGCACCCTGATCGCCTTCGACGGGCGGACGGAAAAGGCCCGCTCGGCCGGCGAGACCGATCCGGTCAAGATCCGCGCCTTGCTGCGCTGATCCCATGGGCACGCTGATCGCCGGTTATCTGGCGGGAATGCTGTCCACCCTGTCGCCCTGCGTCCTGCCGCTGATTCCGGTGCTGCTGGCCAGCGCCCTGCAGGCCCACCGCCTGGGACCGTTGGCCCTGGCCGCCGGTCTGGCGGTGTCGTTCGCCGGTCTGGGGCTGCTGCTGGCTTCGGCCGGTTTCGCCCTGGGGCTGGATGGCGGGACGGTACGCACTGGTGCCGGTTGGCTGATGGGGCTGTTCGGCCTGGTTCTGCTGGTCCCGGCCCTGTCGCGGGGCTTCGCCGCCCTGGTCCAGCCGCTGGCCGGTTCTGGTGGCGGTCTGCTGGCCCGGGTATCCGGCGACGGAATCGGCGGGCAGTTCGCCCTGGGCCTGCTGATGGGGGCGGTGTGGTCGCCCTGCACCGGCCCGACCCTGGGGGCGGCGGTCGGACTGGCTGCCAGTGGCGACGATCTGGGCCGGGCCGCCCTGGTGATGCTGGCCTTCGCCCTGGGGGCGGTGACGCCGGTCCTGGCCCTGGCCTATGGGCTGGGCCGCCGGCGCAAGGAACTGGGCGCCTTCGCCCAACGGGCCAAGCCGGCCATGGGCGCGGTGCTGGTGGCGGTGGCCCTGTTGGTGCTGACCGGCGCCGACAAGCAGGTCGAGACCGCCCTGGTAGCGATCATGCCCGACTGGCTGGTGACCCTGACAGTGATGTTCTGATCAGGTCACCTGGCCGTCGGCCAGGATGCGTTCCAGCTCGGCGACGCCGGCCGGCAGATCGACGCGGCCGCCATTGGCGACCATCGAGCTGCCGAAGGCATGCAGGGCGCGGAAGATGGCGTGCGCCCGGCACTGCTCGCCCATCTGGCCGATGCGCAGGATGTTGAGCCCGAAGGCGCCGGCGATTTCCACCTTGTAGACCTGCGACATGTGGCGGCGCACCTCGTCGCCCGACACGCCGTCGGGGATCTGGATGCCGACCACCGAATTCAGCCGCGCCACCGGTTGCACCAAGAGCTCGAGGCCCATGGCCTGCAGGCCGCCCTGCAGCGCCTTCGAGCTGAGCTCGTGGCGGTGGAAACGGGCGGGCAGGGTCTCGGTGCAGATCAGCCGCAGCGCCTCGTGCAGGGCCAGGATGCCCGACACCGGCGCGGTGTAGTGATAGGAATTCTTGTTCCAGAACTGGTCGGCCAGGCGGGCGTCCAGGCACCAATGGGCCATGGGGGCGTTGCGCCGCTCGATGCGCTTCCAGGCGGATTCCGAGAATCCCAGCAACGACACGCCGGGAATCGACGACAGGCCCTTCTGGCCGCCGGTGATGACGGCATCGACGCCCCATTCGTCCATGTCGAAGCGCATGGTCGACAGCGTGCACACCGCATCGACCACCACCAGGCAGTCCATCTCGTGGGCGGCCAGGCTGATTTCCGGCAGATAGCGGTTCCACACCGTGTTCGAGGTCTCGCCCTGGACGATGGTCATCACCGTCGGCGCCTCGCGGTGCAGCGCGGCCATCACCTGTTCGGGCATGGCGGTGCAGCCGTCCTCGATCTCCAGGATCACCACGTCGCCGCCGCAGCGCTTGGCCATCTCGGCCAGGCGACGGCTGAAATAGCCGTTGATCACCGCCAGGACCTTGGTGCCCGGCTCGACCAGATTGCACACCGCCATTTCCATCGCCGCCGAGGCCGGACCGGCGACACCCAGGATCTGGGCGTTGTTGGTCTGGAAGACGTAGCGGGTCATCGCCTTGACCTGCTCGACCACCCGATTCATCGTATCGCCCAGATGGTTGATGATGATCGAGTTGGCATGTGCCACCTTGGCCGGAATCGGCACCGGACCGGCCCCCATCATCAACAGGGGCTCGTCGGGCAGGATACGGTCGAGGGGCACGACGGACGGCGGAGGGTGACGCATGGCTTTTTCTGTTCCAGTTGAGAAGCGCGCATTCAGGGCGGTTGGCGCCTTCTTGTCAAGGGTCTGTCTCGGCAGGTCTGGGCTGTGCGCGGCAATCCTTATGCTGGCGGCATCACTGCCGGCCAAGGCCCAGTCCCCGGCCGAACCGGGCCACTTCGATTCCTATGTGCTGGCGCTGTCGTGGTCGCCCGCCTGGTGCGAGGGCAAGGACGATCCCGACCAATGCGGCCCAAGCCGCTTCGGCTTCGTCGTCCATGGCCTGTGGCCGCAATACCGGGCCGGCGGCTGGCCGGAAAGCTGTGCCGTGCCGACCAAGGTCCCCGAACCGGTGGTCCGGGACATGCTGCCGGTCATGCCCAGCCGCAAACTGATCGAGCATGAATGGAAACGCCACGGCACCTGCGACGGCCGCCCGGCCGCCGCCTATTTCAGAGATATCCGCCAGGTGTTCGACCGGCTGGCGATCCCCGAGCCGCTGCGCCGGCCCACCCAGGCCCAAACTCTGTCGGTGCCCGAGATCGAGCAAGCCTTTTCCGCCGTCAATCCGGGACTGACCGGCGACATGCTGGCGGTCACCTGCCGGGGCCGTGTCCTGACCGAGATCAGGGTGTGCCTGACCCGCGAACTGGGTTTCGCGCCGTGCGGCCGGGGTGTGCGCGACACCTGCAAGGGCAAGGTGACGGTGGTTCCGCTGAAATAGCCTTTTCCCTTGCCATCATCCCCGCCCTGGCGCACCGTTGCTGCGCTGCAATATTTCGGGGGTGGGTATGGAATTGCACGGCGCGGCGCAAGCGTTGCTGGTGTTGTCGGTGGCGGCGGCGCTGGGATTGGGCTTGGGCCAGATCCAGGTGGCCGGTGTCAGGTTGGGGGTCGGCGGCGTGCTGTTCGCCGGCATCGGGCTGGGCCATCTGGGCCTGACCATCGATGCGACCATGATGAGCTTCGCCCGCGAATTCGGGCTGGTGCTGTTCGTCTATGCCATCGGCGTGTCGGTCGGGCCGGGCTTCTTCCAGGCCTTCAAGAAGGACGGCATGGCGCTGAACCTGATGGCGGCGTCGGTGGTGCTGCTGGGGACGCTGGTGGCCGCCGGCCTGCACCTGTTCGCCGGCCTGCCGTTGCCGGCGGCGCTGGGCGTTCTGGCCGGGGCGGTGACCAACACCCCCAGCCTGGCCGCCGGCCAAGAGGTGATGGGCCAACTGGGCGCCCAGGGTGCCAGCATCGTGCTGGGCCAGGCCTATGCGGTGGCCTATCCGTTCGGCATCGTCGGCATCTTGCTGACCATGCTGGGATTGCGCTTCATCTTCGGCATCGACCCCAAGGCGGCGTCGGCGGCCTTCCTGGCGGCGCGCGAGGCGGCGCACCCCACCGTCATGACCATCAATATCGAGATCGCCAACCCGGCGGTGTTCGGCTGCCGGGTGCGCGACCTTGATGAATTGCGCGAACTGGGCGTGGTGTTGTCGCGGGTCCTGCATGACGGCAGCCAGCACATCGTCCATGCCGACGACATCCTGGCCAAAGGCGACGTGGTGCTGGCGGTGGGGCCGAAATCGCGCCTTGGCCGGCTGACCCGCCTGCTGGGACCGGTGGCGACGATCGACCTGAAGACCATGGAATCGCACGACGTCGTGTGGGAACGCATGGTGGTGACCCGGTCCGAGGTCCTGGGCAAAAGCCTGGGCGAACTGGATTTTCGCGGCAGCCACGGCATGGTGGTCAGCCGCGTCAACCGTGCCGGCCACGATCTGGTCCCCGACGCCCATCTGCGTCTGCAATTCGCCGATGCCCTGACCGTGGTCGGCGAGCCGTCCGGCATGGCGGCCATGTCCAAGATCCTGGGCAACCGCGCCAAGGCCCTGCAGGAAACCCAGATGGTGCCGATCTTCGTCGGTATCGCGCTGGGGATGGTGCTGGGGTCGGTGCCGATCATGCTGCCGGGCCTGCCGTCGGCGGTGAAGCTGGGCCTGGCCGGCGGGCCGTTGCTGGTGGCGATCTTGCTGTCGCGGCTGGGCCATTTCGGACCGGTGGTGTGGTTCATGACGCCGGCCGCCAACCACGTCATGCGCGACCTGGGCATCACCTTGTTCCTGGCCGCCGTCGGCGTGAAGGCCGGGGGCGGCTTCGTCGATACCCTGGTCCACGGGCCGGGCCTGACCTGGCTGATGTGGGGCGCGGCGGTGACCTTGGTGCCGCTGGCCACCGTCGCCTTGGTCGGCCATCTGTGGTTGAAGACGAACTATTTGACCTTGTGCGGCCTGCTGGCCGGCTCGATGACCGATCCGCCGGCCCTGGCCTTCGCGCAAGGGTTGGCATCGTCCGAGGCGGCGATCCTGTCCTATGCCACCGTCTACCCATTGGTGATGGTGCTGCGCATCGTCGCCCCGCAAGTGGTGGCTCTGGCGCTGTGGATGTAATCTAAGGATGTGATAAATATAAAAAATACGCTTAAGAGGGTTCTTGCATTCCGCTCGCGCACACGCCATCCTTTCGGCCAGGGCGTTTGACCATGGGGCGTGATGGTGAGCAGCGGCGACGATACCCTTTTCCGTCGGATCGCGGATCTTGAGCGCGAGAACGCCGAGCTTCGGGCCTATGCCGCCGCCATCGACCTGGGGGGCGATTCGGTCGCGGTCGCCGACGCCGACCATCGCATCGTCTCGGTCAATGCCGGCTTCACCCGTGCCACCGGCCTGACCCTGGCCCAGGTGGCCGGTCGGGTGCCGGACTTCCTGCGGGCCGGCCTGCATCCTCCGGAATTCTTCGAAGAGGTCTGCCGCACCGTGGCCAGGGACGGTCACTGGGAAGGCGAGGTGTTGAACCGCCGCAGTTCCGGCGAGATTTTCAGCGAGCAGATGCGGATCTCGGTGCTGAAGGACGAGGCCGGCAAGGTCAGCCGCCATCTTTATGTCGCCCGCGACGTCACCGAAATGCGCGAGGCGACCGAGGGGCTGTGGCGCCAGAAAAATTACGACCCGTTGACCGAACTGCCCAATCGCAGCCTGATCCTTGATCGCCTGCTGCAGTCGCTGGTGGTGGCCGGGCGCGAGAACCGGCGCGCCGCCCTGCTGTTCCTGGGACTGGACGGTTTCAAGACCATCAACGACACCCTGGGTCACACCATCGGCGACATGGTGCTGAAGGAAGTGGCGCGCCGCCTCCAGATGGCGTTGCGGCGCGGCGACACCCTGGGGCGCTTCGGCAGCGACGAGTTCACCGTGGTCTTGCCCGGCATCGACAGCGTCGATCAGGTCGAGACGGTGGTGCGCGCCCTGATGGAATGCCTGCACGAGCCGCTGATGGTCGAAGGCCACCAGATCCTGCTGTCCTGTTCGGTCGGCGCCAGCCTGTGGCCCGGCGACGGCGAGGACGTCGAATCCCTGCAGCGCAACGCCACCAGCGCGCTGCAGCAGGCCAAGCAGTCCGGCCGCGCCACCTATCGGTTCTTCACCCCCGACATGGACGCCCGTGCCCAGGCGCGCACCCGCCTGGCCGGCGAATTGTCCGACGCGTTGGCGCACGACGAATTCTCGCTGGTCTACCAGCCGATGATCGATGTCGAGTCCGGCCGTGTCGCCGGCGCCGAGGCCTTGCTGCGCTGGCAGAACCGCTATATCGGCGCCGTCGGTCCCGACCAGTTCGTGCCGCTGGCGGAAGAGATGGGCATGATCCTGCCCATCGGCCGCTGGCTGCTGGGGGCCGCGTGCCGCGAGGCGGCGGGATGGCGGGATTTGGACCAGGCGCCCTTGAAGGTGGCGGTCAATGTCTCGGCCCGCCAGGTCCAGCAGACCGACATCGCCGAACTGGTGCGCGCCGCCCTGGCCGATAGCGGCCTGGCGCCCGAATTGCTGACGGTCGAGATCACCGAAAGCCTGATCCTGACCTCGGGCGCCGAGGTGGCGGCCAAGCTGCAGCGCATCCGCGACTTGGGCGCCCACATCGCCGTCGATGATTTCGGCACCGGCTATGCCTCGCTGTCCTACCTGAAGCAATTCCCGGTCGATATCTTGAAGATCGACCGCACCTTCGTCGCCGACGCCCTGACCAATCCCGACGACGCCCGCCTGATCGAGGCGATCATCGGACTGGGCCATTCCCTGAACATGAAGGTGGTGGGCGAGGGCGTCGAATCGCTGGACCAGATGGTGTTCCTGGCCGAGCGCGGCTGCGACCTGGTCCAGGGCTACCGTTTCAGTCCGCCGCTGGCCGCCGATCGCTTCCGCGAATTCGTGAAGGGCCATCGGTGAGCCGGGTGGTGCCGCCGGCCATTCCGGCCGGGCTGGAAGGATTGCTGGGCCGCTTCATCGAAGAAATGCAAGGCGACCTGGCGCGCCTGCTGGCCCTGGCCGAGAGCGGCGACGACGGGTTGGCCGAACATCTGCACGCCATGCGTGGCAAATGCGCGATGTTCGGCGAGGACATCTTGTTCGCCGAACTGTCGGCGATCGAGGCGGGGGGAAGGCCCGATTCCTTGCAACTGGCGGCGATTTCGGCCCGGGTGGCCGAGCTTGCCAGTCTCAGAGATACCCCAGGCTCTTGACCCGGCGCGGCGGGAAGCGCGCGATCACCCGGGTTCCCTGTCCCCGCGCGCTTTTGACGACCAGTTCGCCCTGGTGCAACTCGACGAAGCTTTTCACCAAAGGCAGGCCCAGGCCAGTGCTTTCGCCGACATGGGCACGCGCCAATTCGGAATCGATCTGGCCGAACGGTTCCATCACCCGGGCGATGTCGTCGGCATCGATGCCGATGCCGGTGTCGGTGACGGCGATCTCCATCCAGCCATCGTCGGCGACCGCCACCGATGTCGACACGATTCCGCCGGGCGGGGTGAATTTGATGGCGTTCGAGAGCAGATTCAGCAGGATCTGACGGATCAGCCGGGCGTCCGCCACCAGCGCCGGCAGCGAGCCTTCGGCGTGGGCCGCCAGGGTCAGGCCGGCATCGGTGGCCTTGGCCTCGACCAGATGCAGGCTTTGGCCGACGATTTCGGCCAAGATCACCGGCTCTTCCCGCAAGACGTACTTGCCGGCCTCGACCTTCGACAGGTCCAGCACCTCGTTGATCAGCGACAACAGGTGCTTGCCGGCGGTGTGGACGTCGCCGGCATATTCCCGGTAATGGTCGCTGCCCATCATCATGATCTCGGAGAAGCCGATGATGGCGTTCAGCGGCGTGCGCAATTCGTGCGACAGGTTGGCGAGGAACTCCGACTTGGCCCGGTTGGCCGCCTGGGCCAGGGCCTCGGCCCGCTTCTGCGCGCTGATGTCGATATGCATCACCACCGTCGCCTTCACCCGGCCATCATGGCGCAACGGCGAGATCAGGCAGCGGAACCAGCGCTGATTGTTGGCATCGTGGCAGGGGTAATCGTGCGAGAAATTCGACAGGCCGCCCTTCATGACCGCGACCAATCCGCCTGCGACCATCAGGGCGTCCGGGTCGTCGGTGGCGCCGGTCACCGTCAGGTAATTGGCCCCGACATAGGCGCCGTCGGCGCCGCCGTAACTGGAGGCGAAGGCGCGCCAGGGCTTGTTGACGGTGATGATGGTGCCGTTCTGGTCCAGCAGCGCGGCATGGGCGGGCATGGCTTCCAGGAAGTCGGTCAGAATTTCTTCGGCAACGTCTTGTTGCCACAAATCGATGGTCGACAACGGGTACGAATCGTCCAATGTCCGGCGCTCCCCCCAGGAAAGACCCGCGATCATCTTATTCCGATTCTAGTAATACCAAGGTATGAAATTTCCGCAGGGGCGGGACTATTTTCGACTATGCAACCGGCAGCCAAAGGACCCCGTCCAGTTGTTCCACCCCAGCGATCAGTTGGATCAGTCGGTCAAGGCCCAGGGCGTTGCCGGCCGATGGGGGCATGCCGGCTTCCAGGGCGGCCAGGAAGTCCTCGTCGATGGGGTAGCGTTCGCCGTACAGCGCCTCTTTCAGGTCCATGTCGGCCTGGAAGCGGCGGCGTTGCTCGGCGGCATCGGTCAGTTCGCCGAAGGCGTTGCACAATTCGACGCCGCAGGCATAGGCCTCGAACCGTTCGGCCACCCGTGGGTCGGCCGGGCTGGGCCGGGCCAGCGCCGCCAGCGACACCGGATAGGAATGCAAGATGGTCGGCACGCCGTCGCCCAGATGGGGCTCGATGCGGTCCAGCAGGATCTTGAAGAAGACGTCGTCCCAGCGATCCGTCTCGGACACCGACACCCCGATGCGCCCGGCTTCGGCCTTCAGGGCGGCGGTGTCGGGCGCCCACGGGTCGGGGGTGGTGGCCAGAAGGTCGATGCCGCAATAATGCTCGAAGGCTTCGGCCAGCGACAGAAGCCGCCACGGCTGGAACGGGTCGCACCAGCGCTGGCCGCGCACCAATCGCTCGGTTCCGGCCGCCTTGGCGCAGTCGCGCACCAGGGCGGTGGTGTCGTCGATCATGTCGGCGATGGTGCCGGGTGCCCGGTACCATTCCAGCATGGTGAATTCCGGGCTGTGGGTGGCCGAGCGTTCGCCGTTCCGGAACACCCGGGCGACCTGGAAGATGCGCTCCATCCCCGCCACCAGCAGCTTCTTCATGGCGAATTCGGGGCTGGTGTGCAGGTACATCGGGGCGGCCGGTTCGCCCCACGGGCTTTCCAGCCGGGTGGCGAAGGCCTTCAGGTGCGGTTCCAGCCCCGGGCTGACCTGCAGGCAGGGGGTTTCGACCTCGGTGAAGCCAGCCGCCTCGAAATGGGCGCGCACCGTCCGCATCACCCGGCCGCGCACCTCGAGGGCGGGGCGGCGAGCGGCGAAGATGTCGGGGCGCCAGCTTTCTTTACCTGTCATGGCAAAATCCTTTAGAACCGGCGGCGATGCTACAAGCGAAGCCCCCTGTCTGTCACCGTCGCACCCTGCGTACCGCCGCCGAGCTGGTCGAGGCGGGCCTGGCCCGGCCGTCGGCCGCGCTGGACCTTCTGGCCGAAACCACGGCGATCGCGGTGCCGCCGGCCCTGGCGGCGCTGATGGTGGCGGGCGAGGAAAACGACCCCATCGCGCGCCAGTTCGTGCCCAGCCCGGACGAGCTGGTCACCGGCGCCGAGGACCGCGCCGACCCGATCGGCGACGAAGCCTATAGTCCGGTCAAGGGGCTGGTGCACCGCTATCCCGACCGGGTGCTGATCAAGCCGATCCTGGTCTGCCCGGTCTATTGCCGCTTCTGCTTCCGGAAGGACCGCGTCGGTGATGCCGACGCCACCTTGTCGGCCACCGAGCTGGATGCCGCCTTCGCCTATGTGGCGGCGCGGCCCGACCTGCGGGAAATCATCTTCACCGGCGGCGACCCTTTGATGCTGAATGCCGCCCGCCTGGCCGACCTGGCGGCGCGGGCGGCCGCCATCGGCCATGTCGAGCTGATCCGCTTCCACACCCGCGTTCCCATCGCCACGCCGGAACGGGTGACGGCCGAGTTGGTGGCCGCCTTGCGATCCGGGCCGCCCGCCTGGGTGTCGGTTCACGTCAACCATCCGCGCGAATTGTCCGGCGGGGCGGGGGCGGCCCTGGCCCGGTTGGCCGATGCCGGCATCCCGCTGATCGCCCAGACCGTGCTGCTGAAGGGGGTCAACGACGATGCCGGGGTGCTGGAGACGCTGTTCCGCGCCCTGATCCGCGCCCGGGTGCGGCCCTATTACCTGCATCACCCCGATCTGGTACCGGGCACCAGCCACCTGCGTCCGACCATCAACGAGGGCCAGGCCTTGATGCGGGTCTTGCGCGGCCGCCTGTCGGGCATCGCCCAGCCGACCTATGTGCTGGACATACCGGGCGGGGCCGGCAAGGTGCCGATCGGCCCCGACTGGCTGGTCGAGGAAGGCGTGCGCGACGCCGACGGTGCCGTCCATGCCTATCCGGTTGCGAAGGGCGGGCCAACCTGCTAGGGTCCGCGCCAATTTTCCGGAAAGCCGTGGATATATCATGAAGATCAATGCCAATCTGATTCGCGTCGGCAACATCATCGAGCATAACGGCCGCCAGTGGGCCGTGCTGAAGACCGCCATCGTCCAGCCCGGCAAGGGCGGCGCCTTCATCACCGTCGAGATGCGCGACATCCGTACCGGCACCAAGACCAATGAACGCTGGCGCACCGCCGACACCGTCGAGAAGTGCAACGTCGAAGAAAAGGAATGCACCTTCCTGTTCGCCGACGGCGACGCCATCACCTTCATGGACCAGGAAAACTTCGAGCAGTTCAACCTGCCGGCCGAGATCCTGGGCGAGGCCAAGGCCTTCCTGCAGGACGGCATGGTGGTCGCGGTGGACTTCATCGAAGGCTCGCCGGTGTCGGTGGCGCTGCCGGAAAAGGTGATCATGACGGTGGTCGAGGCCGACCCGGTGGTCAAGGGCCAGACCGCGTCGTCGTCCTACAAGCCGGCCAAGCTGGAGAACGGCCTGAAGATTCTGGTGCCGCCCTTCATCGCCGAGGGCGAGAAGATCGTGGTGATGACCGGCGACTGCTCGTACGTCGAGCGCGCCAAGTAGTCATCGCAGTTGTCTTTCTGGCCGCTCCCAGGGTACATCCCCGGGGAGCGGCCTTGTTTTTCGAGCCTCAGGAGATCCGCCGGTGATCGTTCGTTCCCCCGTTCTCAACGTGATGATGGGCGCCGCCCGCAAGGCCGGCCGCGGCATGGTGCGCGACTTCGGCGAGGTCGAGAAGCTGCAGGTGTCGATGAAGGGGACCTCGGACTTCGTGTCCTCGGCCGACCTGAAGGCGGAAAAGACCATCCGCGCCGAGCTGTCCAAGGCCCGCCCGGCCTTTGGTTTCCTGTTGGAGGAAGGCGGCGAGGTCGGCGGCGACGACAAAAGCCACCGGTGGATCGTCGATCCCATCGACGGCACCACCAACTTCCTGCACGGCATTCCCCAGTTCGCGGTATCGATCGGGCTGGAACGCGACGGCGAGCTGATCGCCGGCGTGGTCTATGAACCGATCTCGGATTCCTTGTTTCATGCCGAGAAGGGGGCCGGGGCCTATCTGAACGAATGGCGCCTGCGCGTCTCGGCCCGGCGCAAGCTCGAGGAATCGGTGCTGGCCACCGGCATTCCCCATCGCGGCCGCCCGGGTCAGGACGTCTTCATCAAGGAACTGACCGCGGTGATGCAGGAAACCGCCGGCGTGCGCCGTTTCGGCTCGGCCGCCCTGGACCTGGCCTATGTCGCCGCCGGCCGTTGCGAGGGCTATTGGGAATCCGGCATCAAGCCGTGGGACATCGCCGCCGGCATCGTGTTGGTCAAGGAAGCGGGCGGCTATGTCAGCGACTTCGACGGCAAGGGCGATATGCTGGCGACCGGAGATATCGTTGCCGCCAACGACCAATTGCATTCCAAACTGGTTTCGTTGCTGCGCAAGGCTCGTGGCTGATATTTGGAAATTATAAATATTTCCCGTGCATGGTCGCGCTTAGCCTAGTGTGATCGTATTGTTGTACGCCGGCTGGGCATCGGTTAGTCTGTCGCGCGATTGGCGTGCAAAGCGGGGTTGTTCTGTGATGGCAAAGGCGACTTGGCGGATTTTCGCGCTTTCGGCGTTGATGGGTGGTCTGGCTCCGGTGGCGTCGGCCCAATATGTCGTCGGCGGCGACGCCCGCCCCAGTGTCGAGGTCAACTGGACGGTGCTGGAAAAACTGGGCCAGGACCCCAATCTCGCCGCCATGCTGCGCCGTGAGAACCACCCGGCCACCCAGGCCGCGCTGAAGATGCCGGGCCAGCAGCAAAAGGCCCAGCCCCAGTTCCGCCCGTTCCAGCAAGCCGCAGCCAAGCCCGCCGCAGCCAAGCCGGCGGCGCCGGCCAAGCCGAAGGCGCAGCCGATTGCCGCCAAGGTCGAAAAGCCCGCCATCGCCGAACTGATTCAGGCGACCCAGAAGCCGGTCGAGATCAAGCAACCCGAGCCCAAGGTCGCCGAGACCAAGCCGGCTCCGGCTCCGGCCCCGGCCCCCGTCGCCAAGCCGGCGGTGCCGCCCAAGCCGCAAGTCGCCGAGCTTCCGGTGGTCAAGCCCGAACCGGCCAAGCCGGAGGTGAAACTCGAGCCGGCCAAGCCGGCGGGTCCGCAGATTTCGCTGCCGGAAGTGCCGGCTCCCAAGGTGGCCGCGCCGATGCCGGTTGTCCCCGTCGCCCCGGTCGCCCCCGTTGCCCCGGTCGCCAAAGTCGAAGCGCCGGCTCCGGTGCCTGCGCCGATGCCGCTGTCGGTTCTGACCCCGCCGGTGGCCGCGCCCGCGCCCGCTCCGGTGGTGCCGCAGGTGGCCGCAGTCACCAGCCCGGCGGTGGCCCTGAAGGGCGACACCTTGTCGATGCGCTATGCCGGCGAGGATTTCAAACTGCCCGATTCCGCCAAGTCCGAATTGATCTCGCTGGCCAAGCGGATGGAAAAGGACGAGGCACTGAGCCTGCAATTGCTGGCCTATGCCTCGGGCGACGAGGCCAATGCCTCGAAGGCGCGGCGCCTGTCGTTGTCGCGGGCCATCGAGGTGCGCAAGTTCCTGCTGGACCAGGGCGTACGCTCGACCCGCGTCGAGATGCGGGCCTTGGGCAACAAGACCGACGGCGGCTCGCCCGATCGCGTCGATGCGGTGCTGGTCGGGCGTTAGGCGCGAAGCGCGGCCCGTTCCGGGCCCCCTCAGACGCCGGGCGGGCTTTGGGCGCGAGGCGCGGCCCTAAATCACTCCACCCTAGCATCGTTCAAAAAGACTCTCCTTGCCTGGGCACGGACGGCTGCTACACTCCCGGCCGGGTCAAGGCCCCCCAACGGGCCGCGTCCCTTCTGCGAGGGAGGGTTATTTTTATGAGCGAACTTCCGCGGCCGGCTACCAAGCCCGCCAATCCCAATTTCTCCTCTGGTCCCTGCGCCAAGCGTCCCGGCTGGTCTGTCCAGGCTCTGGCCGACACGCCGGTCGGCCGGTCGCATCGTGCCAAGATCGGCAAGACCCGTCTGGAAGACGTGATCGAACGGTCGCGCAAGGTGCTGGGCATTCCCGCCGACTACCGCATCGGCATCGTGCCGGCGTCCGACACCGGCGCGGTCGAGATGGCCATGTGGTCGCTGTTGGGCGAGCGCGGCATCGACATGCTGGCCTGGGAAAGCTTCGGCGAAGGCTGGGTGACCGATGTCGCCAAGCAGCTGAAGCTGGAAGACCTGCGCGTCTTCAAGGCGCCCTATGGTCAACTGCCTGACCTTGCCCAGGTCGATTGCGACCGCGACGTCGTGTTCACCTGGAACGGCACCACCGGCGGCGTGCGCATCCCCAACGGCGACTGGATCAAGGCCGACCGCAAGGGCCTGACCATCTGCGACGCCACCTCGGCGGTGTTCGCCATGGACATGCCGTGGGACAAGCTGGACGTGGTCACCTGGTCCTGGCAGAAGGTGCTGGGTGGCGAGGGCGCGCACGGCATGCTGGTCCTGTCGCCCCGGGCTGTCGCCCGCTTGGAAAGCTATAAGCCGGCCTGGCCGCTGCCGAAGATCTTCCGCATGACCAAGGGCGGCAAGCTGATCGACGGCATCTTCAAGGGCGAGACCATCAACACCCCGTCGATGATCGCCGTCGAAGACCAGCTGGACGCCCTGAAGTGGGCCGAATCCATCGGTGGCCTCAAGGCGCTGATCAATCGTTCGGAAGCCAACTTCAAGGCCGTGCAGGATTGGATGGACAAATCGTCCTGGGCCGCCAACCTGGCTTCCGATCCCAAGGTGCGGTCCTGCACCTCGATCTGCGTCGCCATCAAGGCTGCCTTCTTCGCCAAGCTGTCCGACGACGACAAGGCGGCCGCCGCCAAGAAGATCGTCACCCTTCTGGACAAGGAAGGGGTGGCCTACGATATCGGCGCCTATCGCGACGCCCCCCCTGGATTGCGCATCTGGGGCGGTGCCACGGTGGAAACCGCCGACATCCTGGCCCTGCTGCCCTGGCTGGACTGGGCCTTCGCCCAAGTCGAAGCCGAGTTCGGGCCCAAGGCTCAATAATCCAAAGAAGACGGGCGCCGTCGGATCAACCGGCGGCGCCCGCTCCACATCCGGGGAAGAATATCCATGCCCAAGGTTTTGATCAGCGACAAGCTCAGCCCGGCCGCCGTGCAGATCTTCAAGGATCGCGGCATCGAGACCGACGTCAAGGTCGGCCTCGCTCCCGACGAGTTGAAGGCCATTGTCGGCCAGTATGACGGTCTGGCGATCCGCTCGAACACCAAGGTCACCGCCGACATCCTGGCCGCCGCCACCAACCTGAAGGTGGTCGGTCGCGCCGGCATCGGCGTCGACAATGTCGATGTGCCGGCCGCCACCGCGCGTGGCATCGTGGTGATGAATACGCCGTTCGGCAATTCGGTCACCACCGCCGAGCACGCCATCGCCATGATGTTCGCCCTGGCCCGCGACATCCCGCAGGCCAACGCCTCGACCCATGCCGGCAAGTGGGAAAAGTCGAAGTTCATGGGGGTGGAACTCACCGGCAAGACGCTGGGCATCATCGGCTGCGGCAATATCGGCGCCATCGTCGCCGACCGCGCCCTGGGCCTGAAGATGAAGGTGGTCGGCTACGATCCCTTCCTGTCGGTCGAGCGCGCCCGCGACCTGTCGATCGAGAAGGTCGATCTCGACACCTTGTTCGCCCGTGCCGACTTCATCACCCTGCACACGCCGTTGACCGAGGCCACCCGCAACGTCATCGATGCCAAGGCCATCGCCAAGATGAAGAAGGGCGTGCGCATCATCAATTGCGCCCGTGGCGGCCTGGTGGTCGAGGAAGATCTGAAGGTGGCGCTGGAATCCGGCCAGGTCGGCGGCGCCGCCCTGGACGTGTTCAAGGTCGAGCCGGCCAAGGAAAACGGCCTGTTCGGCATGGACAAGGTGGTGTGCACCCCGCATCTGGGGGCGTCCACCTCGGAAGCGCAGGAAAACGTGGCCCTGCAGGTGGCCGAGCAGATGGCCGACTATCTGCTGACCGGGGCGGTGACCAACGCCTTGAATATGCCGTCGGTGTCGGCCGAGGACGCGCCCAAGCTGCGCCCCTACATGAAGCTAGCCGGGCAATTGGGCAGCTTCGCCGGCCAGTTGACCGAGCACGCCCTGAAGGCGGTCAGGATCGAGTTCGAGGGCCATGTCGCCACCTTGAACACCAAGCCGCTGACCGCCGTCATCCTGGAAGGCCTGCTGAAGCCGATGGTGGAAGCGGTCAACATGGTCAACGCGCCGGTGCTGGCCCGCGAGCGTGATATCGACATCTCGGAAAGCCGCAACGAGCGTGACGGCGACTACCACACCCTGGTCCGCGTCACCGTGGTCACCGAGGCCCGCACCCGTTCGGTGGCCGGCACGTTGTTCGGCGGCGACAAGCCCCGCGTGGTGTCGATCAAGGACATCCCCATCGAGGCCGAACTGGGCGAGCACATGCTGTTCGTCACCAACCAGGACAAGCCGGGTTTCATCGGCGCCCTGGGTACGCTGTTGGGCAGCCACGGCATCAACATCGCCACCTTCCATCTGGGCCGGTCGGAATCGGGCGGCGACGCCATCTTGCTGACCCAGGTCGACCAGCCGATCAGCGACAAGGTGCTGGACGAAGTGCGCAAGCTGCCGCAGGTGGTCCAGGCCAAGGCGCTGTCGTTCTAAAGCCCTAAAAGAAAACAGGCCGCCGGGGGGTACCCTCGGCGGCCTTTTTCATGGGCAAGCAGGCAAGGCTAGATGATCGCGCTCAACAGGGCGGCACCCATTGCCAGCAGGGACAGGGCAAGCGAGCGCCAATCGGCTTGGCGGCGGGCCACGGCAATGGCCTTACGGTGCTGATGCATGGCGAGCTCCTGTCCCTGGGTTGATCCGTTCCTAGCTTACATGGGAACAGGTTACCGAGAGGTCAACGGGTGCCTGGGGTGAAATCCCGATGGGTCACCCTGCCGCCATGGACTGCCCCACGATCTGGCCCGAGCGGACTTCGTCCAGGAACCCGTCAACCTCGCTGTTCAAGGCTCGCGCGGTGGTCGACAAGGTGTCGGCCAGGCCGAACAGGCGATCGGCGGCGACGCCCGCGTCGTCAGCCGCCGCCGACAGGGTGGCCATCTGGCCCGATACCTCGGACGTCCCTTGGGCGGCGACCTGCATGCTGTCGGCGATTTCCTTGGTGGCGCCGTCTTGCTGACACATCGCCTCGGCCACCGACCGGGCGATGGCATCGACCTCGCCGATCTCCCGAACGAAGGCGGCGATCTCGCCGACGGCGGCGTTGGTCTCGTCCTGGATGGCGCGAACCTGGGCGGTGATGTCGTCGGTGGCCCGGCTGGTCTGGTTGGCCAGGTTCTTGACCTCGCCGGCCACCACCGCGAAGCCCTTGCCGGCCTCGCCCGCTCGCGCCGCTTCGATGGTGGCGTTCAGGGCCAGAAGGTTGGTCTGGTTGGCGATGGCGCTGATCAGCTTGACCACGTCGCCGATCCGTTCGGCGGTTTGCGCCAGGGATTCGATCTTGGCGGCGGTGGCGTCGGCGCTGGAGCGCGAGCGGTCGGCGGCCAGCACGGTCTGATCGACCTGGCGGGCCACCTGATTGATCGAGGCCGACAGGCGCTCGGCCGCCGCCGCCACCGTTTCGACGCCCGAGGTGGCCCGTTGCGCCGAGCCTTCCGCCCCGCTCGACATGATGCGGGTCTGCTGGGTGACGCTGGTCAGGGTGCCGGCGCCGCTATGGACGTCGTCGGCCATGCGGGTCAGCGATTGGATGATGCCCTGGACGGTGGACTGGAAACGGTCGGCCAGGGCGGCCATGTCGCGGCGGCGCCGTTCGGCATTGTCCTGCTCGACCCGCTCGCGTTGGGCGCTCGCTTCGGCCAGGGCCTGGGCGTTGGCGCGAAACACCACCAGGGCACGGGCCATGGCGGCGATTTCGCTGCGGCCTTGGGTGAAGGGAACCTCGCTCTCGAGGCGGCCGTCGGCGACGTCGCGCATGCGGGCCGCCAGGCTGCGGATGCGGCCGCTGACGCTTTGGATGATCATCATCACCATCGCCATCACCGCCACCAGGGTCGCCGCCGAGGTCACCGCCATGGCCACCGTGCCGAAATCGTGGGCCTCGTCATATTGCCGGCGCGATTGCGCCTGGGTCTCGGTGGTAATGGCGATCAATTGGTCCAGGCCCTGTTTGGCCGGGGCGTACAGGTCCTTGAACGCCCGCGCCTGGCCGGTCACCTTCAGCATCAACTCGCCCGCGCCCTGCAGGGCGGCGGTGAAGGTCGCGTTGGCCTGGGTCAGGCGCTCGCGTTCGGGGGTGGAAAGCTCGCGCGACTGGGCGATGGCGGCGGCCAGACCTTTGGCGGCCCCGATTGTCGCGCCATAGGCCTTGTCGCTGGCCGAGCTGCGCAATTCGGCGGTGCGCCACAACAGCTCGGTCAGGGCCCGCTCGATGGCTTCGTCCTCGGACTGGGGACGGGCGGCGACGATCTGGTGATGGGTCTGCTCGAGCTGGCCCAAGGCATCGGCCAGCGCGCGGCGCAGGCCCTGGTCGGCGGCCATCCCCAGCGTCCGCCAGTCGGCCACGAAGCCGTCCCAGGCGGCGAAATAGGCTTTGCTGCCTTGCCCGATCGCCGCCACGATGGCGCGTTCCTCATCGGTGGCGGCGTCCTTGGTGGCGCTGGCCAGGATGGACTCGATGCTGCGCCGGGCGCCGGCCATCTCGGCATCGTATTTCTCGTCCGGGCGGATCAGGAATTCCTTTTCGAAATAGCGGGCCTTCAACAGCCAGAAATCGATGGCGACGGCGTCGCGCAGGTCGGCGGTCTCGATCTGGTGGGTGTCGAAGGCGTGGTCCTGGGTGGCGCGGGTTTGCAGCCAGATCGCCAGATTGACGAAGGTCCCCAGCACCACGACGGCGGCCAGGGCGTAAAGTCGTTCGGAAATGGTCGTGTCCAGAAAACGGCGCATGTCGAGTTCCCCCTGGATATGGCAAGCCCCATGGCGGGGGCCATAAACGCAACGGCTCCCGCCTCGAGGACGGGAGCCGCAGGTACCTTGGTGGAACAACGATGACCGCAGGATGAACGGTCGCGTCAGAATCGGTTCAGGCCACGGGGGCGTCATCGCGGTTGCCCCATTCGGCCCACGAGCCGTCATAGACCGACACGTCCTGGTGGCCCAACAGATGCAGGGCGAAGGCGACCACGCAGGCGGTGACGCCCGAGCCGCAGGTGGTGATGACCGGCTTGTGCATGTCGATGCCGGCGGCATCGATGCGGGCCTTGATCTGGTCCAGGGGCTTCAGCGTGCGCTCGCGTTCGTCGATCAGGTCGGCGAAGGGCAGGTTGACCGAACCGGGGATGTGGCCGCCCTTCTTCACCGGCCACAATTCCGGGTCGGTGCCGTTGAAGCGGCCGGCGGCGCGGGCGTCGACGGTCTGCTCGCGGCCCAGCTCGATATTGGCCTTCACCTGGTCGAAATCGCGCAGCAAGGTGTGGTTGACGTGCGGGATGAAGTGGCGGTCGCGCGGCATCGGCGGCATGTCCTCGACGGCGCGCTGCTCGCGCAGCCACTTGGGGAAGCCGCCATCCAGGATGGCGACGTCGCGGTGGCCGAAATAGCGGAACATCCACCACACCCGGCAGGCGGCGCTGGCGAAGCCGGTGGTGTCGTAGACGACGATCTTGTGGCCGTTGCCCAGGCCCAGCTTGCGCACCCGGCTCGCGAACTTCTCGGGCGCCGGCAGCATGTGCGGCAGCGGATTGGCCTGGTCGGCGATGTCGTCGATGTCGAAGAACACCGCGCCGGGAATGTGCTCGGCATCGTATTCTTCGCGCGGGTTGCGATTGGCGATCTTGGGGTAATAGCTGGCATCGACGACGCGGACGTCGGGAGCCTTCAGGTGGGCCTCAAGCCAGTCGGTGGTGACGATCGCGTTGGACATGAGGCTCCCCCTTTATGGTCGATTCTTGGTCTTCACGTCAGCCAATCCGGAACCGGCAGGTTGCGCTCGGCCAGGAAGGCTGGGTTGAACAGCTTGCTCTGATAGCGGGTACCATAATCGCACAGCACTGTCACCACCGTATGACCTGGGCCTAATGTTTGGGCCACCTTGATCGCCGCCATCACGTTGATCCCGCTGGAACCGCCCAGCACCAGGCCTTCCTGGCGGACCAGATCGAAAATCAGCGGCAAGGCTTCCTCGTCGGTGACGCGGACCTGGTCGTCGATGGGCGCGCCTTCCAGGTTCTTGGTGATGCGGCCCTGGCCGATTCCCTCGGTGATCGAGCCGCCCTCGGCCTTCAGTTCGCCATGGGCATAGTAATTGTACAGCGCCGAGCCCATCGGGTCGGCCAGCACGATGCGGATATCCTTGTTGCGTTCCTTCAAGGCCATGCCGATGCCGGCCAGGGTGCCGCCGGTCCCGACCGCGCAGGTGAAGGCATCGACCTTGCCGTCGGTCTGGGTCCAGATTTCCGGGCCGGTGGTGTTGAAATGCCCCAGGCGGTTGGCGACGTTGTCGAACTGGTTGGCCCACAGCACGCCGTTGGGCTCGGTGGTTTCCAGCTCGCGCGCCAAGGTCTCGGAATAGCGGACGTAATTGCCGGGATTGGCATAGGGCACCGCCGGCACCAGCCGCAGATCGGCCCCGATCAGCCGCAGCATGTCCTTCTTTTCCTGGCTTTGCGTCTCGGGCATGACGATCACCGAACGATAGCCCAGGGCGTTGGCCACCAGGGTCAGGCCGATGCCGGTATTGCCGGCGGTGCCCTCGACGATGACGCCGCCGGGGCGCAGCAGGCCCTTGGCCTCGGCGTCCTGGATGATCGCCAGCGCGGCGCGATCCTTGACCGAGCCGCCCGGATTCAGGAACTCCGCCTTGCCCAGGATGGTGCAGCCGGTCAGTTCCGAGGCCTTCCTCAGCTTGATCAAGGGCGTGTTGCCGATGGAATCGAGGAAACCGTCGCGAATGTCGGGCATGGCTGGTCTTTCATGTTAATTCACACTTTCACCAATCATATCTGATGGAATGTGACTGCTTCAAGCCAGAATTAGTGTGAAATACCCGCCGCGCGTCGGCAGCGCTGCAATCAAAGGTATTTATTATCGTAGAAAACTTTTGTTAAGGTAGTGACATCTGGCGGTGGCGGCGAGGAGGGGGCGATGTTTCACGGTGCTTTGGGCAATGATCCGGACTTCCTGCGGCGGCTGGACGTGCTGCGAAACCGCATCGCGGCGGCGAAGATTCCGCCCTCGGTGCTCGACCAGAGCCTGAACATCGCCACCTGGAACGTCCGCGAGTTCGGCAAGGAAGATCGCGACCCGGTGGCGATCCATCTCATCGCCGAGATCGTCAACCAGTTCGATCTGGTGGCGTTGGTCGAATTGCGCGACCGCCTAGGCGATCTGGGGCGGCTGATGGCGGTGCTGGGGGATTACTGGAAGGTGGTCTATTGCGACTTCCGGTCCGACGATGCCGGCAACCGCGAGCGTATCGGCTTTCTGTACGATTCCCGTTCGGTCCGCTTCACCGGCCTGGCCGCCGAGGCCAACCCGCAGCGCCACAAGGACCCGGCCACCGGGGCCTATGTTTCCGATTATCCCGACTGGTGGCGATCGCCCTACATGGCGTCGTTCAAGGCCGGCAGCTTCGATTTCATCTTGTGCGCGGTGCACATGCAATGGGGGACGGCGAAGAACCGCACCGCCGAGATCCGCGCCTTCGCCGACTGGATCGCCACGCGCCAGAACGATGAGGCCGAGACCGAGAAGGATTGGTTCGTCATGGGCGATTTCAACATCGAAAGCACAGCGATGATGGACGAATTGCTGAAGTGCGGCTTCGGCGTGCCCAAGGGCTTCGTGTCGTCCGCCGCCAAGAAAGCCAAGCTGGGACTGGCCACCAACGTCGATTGCGATCAGGCCTACGACCAGCTGCTGCATTCGCCCAGCGCCGCCAACGCCGTCACCGGCATGGGCGGGGTGCTGGATTTCTATGCCGGCGATCATAAGCCGCTGTTTCCCGACATCGCCGACAAGAAGAATTTCACCTTCCAGATGTCCGACCATCTGCCTTTGTGGATTCAGATCAAGACCGACCTGATGGAAAAGTGGATCGCCAATGGCGGTAAGGTCGCCAAGGCCGGCAAGCCCGGCAAGGCCGGCGGGGGCTGATCTTGTTCCTGGTCCTGGGGCAGGGGGCGACGTATCCTGTCGCCAGTGTCCTGCCCCCGAAATTCGCATGCGAGTTTCTGGGATAAGCAGGCCGCACACCAGGCCAAGACCGGACCCGAGGGGCAAATGGACCGCTTCACCGTTTCGTTGGACGAGGAATTGCTGGCGCAGTTCGACGATTACATCCGCCGCCGCGGCTATCAGAACCGGTCCGAGGCGGTGCGCGACATCCTGCGCCAGACCCTGGATTCCGAGCGCCTGACCGAGGATCAGGGCGGCGATTGCGTCGCCTGCCTGTCCTATATCTACAACCACCACGAACGGGAATTGTCGCGTCGGCTGACCCAGGCCAGTCACGACCATCACGATTTGACCCTATCGACCCTGCATGTTCATCTCGATCACGAGAATTGCATGGAGGTGGCGATCCTGCGCGGTCAGACCGCCGAGGTCCGACATTTCGCCGATGCCATCACCGCCGAGACCGGGGTGCGCCACGGCAAGCTGAACGCCGTGCCGGTCGAGACCCGCGTCGGCCACGGCCACCATCATCACCATGGTCACGACCACCATTCCCATGGGCATGGGCACGACCATGGCCATGACCACGGGCACGCCACCCCGCACGTCCATTCCCGGCCGAAAACTTAGTGTGGTGGCCTGCCTATCCCAGGAACTCGCATGCGAATTTCTGGGGCAGGACACTCGATTTCATCGGGTCGTCACCCGAGCGGACTTGGCGCTGTTCCACCTGGCGCGATAGTATGCCGCCATGTTGTCCCCCTTCGGCAGCCCCGAAACCGAACGTCGTTTCCTGGTTGGCTCGGCCTGGCCCTGCCATGTGAGGCCCCAGGCGATTCGCCAGGGCTACCTGCCGACATTGTCGGGGCTGACGCTGCGCATCCGCTGGACTCCGGACCTGGGGACGGTGACGGTCAAGACCCCGGCGCTGCTGGGCAGCCGGTGGGAGACCGAATGGCCATTACTGCCGACGGTCGCCCTGGCCATGCTGGATTTGTGTCCGCACCCGCCGATCGAGAAGCTGCGCCGTGTCGTCGAGCATGACGGCCTGACCTGGGAAATCGACGAATATCAGGGCCGCCATGCCGGCCTGGTGGTGGCCGAAGTCGAATTGGCCCATCCGCTGCAGCAATTCCAGTCGCCGGACTGGCTGGGCCAGGAGGTGACGGGTATCGCCGAGCTCAGCAACAGCCGGCTGGCGCGGGCCCCGTCGCTCGAGCCGGCCTGGGCGGCGGTGGCGGCACGGGGGCTATAATCTGCCGCCCTCCAGCGCCACCGCGCGGGTGGCGAGGCGGGTGATGAAATCGCCATCGTGCGAGACGATCACCATCGCCTGGGGCAGGCCCTGCAAGATGGCGGTCAGACGGGCGCGGGTGTCGTGGTCCAGCCCGTTGGTCGGCTCGTCCAGCAGCAGCACCTGGGGCTGCATCGCCAGCACGGTGGCCAGTGCCACCAGCCGCTTCTGGCCGCCCGACAGTTTGTGGGTGATGCGGTCCTCGAAATCGGCCAGGCCCAGCTCGGCCAGGGTGCGGATTGCGACGGCCCGGGCCTCGGCGCGGCTGGCGCCCAGGTTCAAGGGACCGAAGGCCACATCCTCGATCACCGTCGGGCAGAACAATTGATCGTCGCTGTCTTGGAACAACAGGCCGGCCTTGGCCCGCACTTCCTTGAAGTCGCGCTCTGAGGTTCGGGCCGTGCCGAAGGCCTCGATTGTGCCGGCCTGCGGCCGCAACAGGCCGACCATCAGATGGAAAAGCGTGGTCTTGCCCGAGCCGTTGGCCCCGCCCAGGGCCACACGCTCGCCCGCTTCCAGGGTGAAATGGGCGCCATTCAGCACCGGGGCGCCGGACGGATAGCTGAAATGAATGTCGTCCAGGCGGAACAGGGTCATCCCTGGCTCATCATCAGCACTACCGACGCGGCCGAGGCCAGGGCGAACAATCCGTCGGGTCGGCCGAACCGGCTGGGTTCCTCCAGGCAGGGGAAATGGCCGTCGAACCCGCGCAGCCGCATCGCCGCCAGGATGCGGTCCGAGCGCTCCAGGCTGCGGACCATCAGCATGCCGAACAGATAGCCGACCGATCGCCAGGTGTGGCGGTTGGTGCCCATGGTGAAGGCGCGCGCCTTCATGGCATTGCGCAGGCGGGCATATTCGCGGTGGAGCAGGTCGAGATAGCGCACGGTGAACAGGAACAATTGCACCAGCTTGCAGGGAAGGCCCAGCCGGGCCAAGGCATGGCCCAAGGCGATCGTGTTCATCGATCCGACCAGGGCCAGCAGCATCAACACCACCGCATTGGCCTTCAGCAGGATCAGTGCCGCCTGGTGCAGTCCCTCGCTCGAACCGGTCAGGCCGAACGCCGAGAAAGCGGGATCGCCCGGCACGGTGAAGGGCAGCAGCGCCACCGCGACCACCATGAAGCCGTCCATCGCCAGCATCCGTCGAAGCGTCGGCAGTGCGCGCAGGCGGGCCAGCAGGGCGGCGGCCAGGGCCAGCCCAACCGCCAGCACCAGCGGCCAGATCTGATCGCGGCTGACCACCATCAGGGCGAACAGCCCGGCCGCCACCAGCCGGGTGCGCGGATCAAGATGGCCGATTATTCCGTGGCCTTCGCAATCGTCGTGCAGGCTGGCATGGCCGTGCGCCTCGCCGCCCAGCATCGGGCGCGCCGTTCGGGAATGGGCGTGCGGCAGGCTCATGATTTCTTGTCCTTGCGGGCGGACAGGCCATAGGCCAGGCCGAAGAAGCCGATGATGGCGCCCAGCCCGCCGACGACGTCGTGCCACCAGATCTTGTCGTGGGTGGCGGCCAATTGCTCGCGCAGGGGCCGCAACTGGCGGGCCAGGCTGGCATCGATCATCGCCTGCAGATCGGGGGCGGGGGCACCCGGGGCCAGATTGTCGGGCAGTTCGGTCGCGGCGATGGTGAATTGGGCGGCGTGGCCGTCATCGCCCTCGACGGAAATCCGATGATCGGCGCGGCTGGTGGCGGTGAAGGAAAAGGCCCCCTGGGTATCGGTGGTCAGGCGATGCAGCACCGCCCCGGCCGGGTCGGTCACCGTCACCATTACCCCTTGGGCGCGGTCGCCACCGCTGAAATAGGCATGGCCCGAGACCTTCGCACCCTCGGTACTGGCGAACAGCGTCAGCTTGTGGGCCAACGCCGGCCCGGCAGCGGTCAGCGTTGCCGCCAGCACAAGAACAGCCACGGCGCCACGCCCCAGGAAGCCGGGGCGGACCTTCAGCAGCAGGCCGGCGGCGGCGGCGGTGAAGGCCGCCTCGATGGCCATCACCGGCAGGTGGGTGACCAGCACCAATTGGGCGGCCACCAGGAATTCCCGCCCCGAGGCGGCCAGCGACAGCGCGACCATCACCATCGACGCCGCCACCCCGAAGGCCCCGGCCACACCGGCCGCCGCCACGCCCCAGGCCGGGCGGGCGGTGATGACGGCGTTGAAGGCCAGGCCGCACAGCACCGCCGGCACCGCCAGATTGGTCAGGTTGACGCCCAGCACCAACAATCCGCCGAACCCGAACAGCACGGCTTGCAGAACCAGGGCGACGAAGATGGCGGGAAAGGCCGCCCAGCCCAGGCTGATGCCGATCAGGCCGTTCAGGATCAGATGGGCCGAGCTGGGACCGACCGGGAAATGGACCAGGGCGGCGACGAACAGCAGGCCCGACAGCACCGCCACCTGGGGGATGCGTTCAGGCGCCAGGCGCTTCACCCCGATGGCCAGCCCGCCCGCGCCGATGGCGGCGCCGGCCAGCAGGACGGGAACCGACAAGATGCCGTCGGGGATGTGGGCCATTATTTCATATCCGTGGCTTTGACCCAGATCAGGCCGCCCAGTTCGACCGGGGCTGCCTTGCCGTCGGGGCCTTTCATCGGCTTGTCGGCATCGGTCAGGGCGGCGAAACCCCACCAGCCGCCGCGCGGCATGGCATAGCTGAACTCGCCCAGGGCATTGGCCTTGATGGTCTGGGTGACGAACGGGTCGGCCGGCGCCTTGACGCTGCCGTCATTGACCCATTCCACCTCGATTTCCGCGTGGGGCAGGGGCTTGCCGTTCTTCCTGACCACGCCGCGAAACAGATTGCCGGTCCACAGGCCATAGGGCCGCACCAGCGGCTCGATCTCGATGGGCAGGCCGACCAGCTTGTCCCAGCCCTCGCCGCCGGCGAAATCCACCACCACCTTGGTCAGGTGGATGATGTACTTCTTTTCCGCCGGCTCCCAATAGGGCGCCGGTTCGAGGAAGAAGACGTGGTCGCCCGGCTGCTTGAATTTGAACGACGCCTCGAAGGCGGTCTTGCCGTCGGCCGGCTTCTTGACCAGGCTGCCCAGCAGATCCTGCCTGACCCCATGGGCCAGCACGCCGAACCGGACCGGCTGGCCCATCTCCATCACCGGGCCTTGCTCCATCGGATGGGTGAAGCGGATGTCCAGGCCGATGGTCCGCGCGCCCTCGGGCCCGACGATGTCGGCCGACGGCAACACCTGCTGGAAATGGGCGCCGGCGGCACCGGGCGCCAGCAGCACGGCCAAGGCGGCGATGGAAGTACGGACGGTCGGCAACGATGTTCCCCTCATGGATTGCAGGGAGCGTAATACGATTTTTTCAATTTTCATACAGGCAAAACGGTCAGGGTGATTGACAGCGGCCAAGCCGGGATGGAAGGCTTCGCCCCATGAGCGAAACCCCGTCCTTGCGGTCAGGCTGGACCACCGGCGCCTGCGCCACCGCCGCCACCAAGGCGGCGTGCCGGGCGCTGTTCGGCGCCGCCTTTCCCGACCCGGTCACCATCACCCTGCCAGGCGGCCAGCGGCCCCAATTCGCCCTGAGCGTCACCCAGCAGGGCGAGGGCTGGGCCAGGGCCGGGGTGATCAAGGATGCCGGCGACGACCCCGACATCACCCATGGTGCGACCATCATCGCCACCGTGCGCAAGGCGGCGGTTGGGGCGGGGATTTCCTTCAAGGCTGGTGACGGTGTCGGCACGGTGACCAAGCCGGGCCTGCCGCTGGCCCCGGGCGAGCCGGCCATCAACCCGGTGCCGCGCGCGATGATGACCGAGGTGGCCGAAGCCGAAGCCGCCCGCCTGGGCCAGGCCGCCGATCTGGAAATCGAGATTTCGGTGCCGGGCGGCGAGGCGTTGGCCGCCGGCACCTGGAATCCCCGGCTGGGCATTCTGGGCGGCCTGTCGATCCTGGGCACCACCGGTATCGTCGTGCCTTATTCCTGCTCGGCGTGGATTCATTCGATCCAGCGGGGCATCGACGTGGCCCGGGCCACCGGGCTGACCCATGTGGTCGGCTGTACCGGCTCGACCTCGGAAAAGGCCGCGCGGGCGATCCTGGGGGTGCCCGAGGACGCCATCCTGGACATGGGTGATTTCGCCGGCGGCATGCTGAAATATCTGCGGCACCATCCGGTGGCACGCGTCACCATCGCCGGCGGTTTCGCCAAGCTGGCCAAGCTGGCTGCCGGCCACCTGGATTTGCATTCCAAGCGCAGTCAGATCGATGCCGGCTGGCTGGCCGGGCAACTGGCCGAACTGGGCGGCGATGCCGGCTTGGTGACAGACGCGCGGGCGGCCAATACCGGGCTGGCGGTGCTGGAATTGGCCCAGAAAGCCGGTCTGTCCATCGGCGAGCGGGTGGCCGGTTTGGCGTTGGCCCAGGCGGCCAAGGTGCTGGATCGAGCGCCAGTGGCCCTGCAGGTGCTGGTGTTCGACCGCCGGGGCAATCTGGTCGGGCGGGCAGGCTAGGGCTTGACCACCGCCAGCATCGTCACCGGCATGGCGGTGCGCCAGCCGTCGAAACCGCCCAGGGCGGCGGCGTGGGCCACCGAGATGCGGGTCATTTCGCCGCCCAGGCGGCCATACAATTCAGCCAGCACCGCCTCGCCCTGAAGGGTGACGGCGTTGGCGACCAGCCGGCCGCCCGGCTTCAGCGCGCTCCAGCAGGCCTCGACCAGGCCCTTTACCGTCAGGCCACCGCCGATGAACACCGCGTCGGGGGCCTCCAGCCCGGCCAAAGCAATGGGGGCCTTGCCGGCCAGCACGGTCAGTCCGGGCACGCCCAGCTTCAGGCGGTTTTCCTCGATCAGGGCCAGACGGTGCGGCTTGGCCTCGATGGCGATGGCGCGGCAGCGGGGATGGCTGCGCATCCATTCCACCGCCACCGAGCCGCAGCCGGCCCCCACATCCCACAGCAATTGGCCGGCTAGCGGGGCCAGGCGCGCCAGGGTGACGGCGCGGATGTCGCGCTTGGTCAATTGGCCGTCATGGGCGAACGCCTCGTCGGGCAGGCCGGCCAGGATGGGTAGCGCTGCCCCCGACCGGTCGGCCTGGCATTCCACCGCCATGACGTTCAAGTCGGCGCAGCGTTCGGCGGGCCAGCCCAGGGCCTGGCCATCCAGCCGGCGCTCGGCCGGGCCGTCCAGCCGTTCCAACACACTGATCCGGCTGGCCCCAAAACCGTGCTGGCACAACAGCGCCGCCAGCTTGGCCGGGCTGGTGCCGTCCTCGGCCAGGATCAGCAGGCGGGCGGCGGGCGCCAGGTGGGGAACGACCAGTTCCAGCGGTCGTCCGTGCACGGTCAGCAAGGTGCAATCCTGCAAGGGCCAGCCCAGCCGGGCGGCGGCCAGCGAAAAGGCCGAAGGGTGCGGCCACACCCGCATCTCGGCAAGATCAAGCCGCCGCGCCAGGCTGGCGCCGATCCCGTACATCATCGGGTCGCCGCTGGCCAGGATGCAGACCGACTGGCCGCGCCGGGCCAAGACCAGATCGAAGGCGGCGGCGAACGGGCTGGGCCAGGCGATCCGTTCCTGGCCGGCCCGCTCGGGCACCATGGCCAGATGGCGTTGCGCGCCGAACAGAATGTCGCAATCCTCGACGGCGATCCTGGCCCATTGGCCCAGGCCGGACAGCCCGTCCTCGCCGATGCCCACCACGTTCAGCCACGCCGTCATTGCCGCTCCTCGCCCGCTTTCCACCGCCCAAGCGATGGTGTAGAGAGGGGGCCGCTTTTCAAATGGTGGCCCCGATCCGATGGACTATATCCGCGACGCCGACGAAATCTACCGCCGATCCTTCGCCATCATCCGGGCCGAGGCCGATCTGGCCGCCATCCCGGCCGATCTGGAAAAGGTGGCTGTGCGGATGATCCATGCCTGCGGCATGACCGATCTGGCCGCCGACATCGCTTTCTCGGCCGGGGCGGGCGCTGCGGGCCGCGCCGCCCTGGCGGCGGGTGCGCCGATCTTGTGCGATTGCCGCATGGTGTTCGAAGGCATCACCCGGACGCGGCTGGTTGGCGGCAATCCGGTGATCTGCACCCTGGCCGATCCGCGCGTTCCCGACATGGCCCGCCAGGCCGGCACCACTCGCTCGGCGGCGGCGGTCCAGCTGTGGCGCGAGCATCTGGACGGCGCCGTGGTGGCCATCGGCAATGCGCCGACCGCGCTTTTTCACCTGCTGGAAATGCTGGACGGCGCAGCGCCCAGGCCGGCCCTGATCATCGGTTGCCCGGTCGGCTTCGTCGGTGCCGCGGAATCCAAGGACGAACTGGCCGCCGACAGCCGGGGCGTGCCGTTCATCGCGGTCAAGGGCCGGCGTGGCGGCAGCGCCATGACGGTGGCGGCGGTCAACGCGCTGGCGACCGAACGCGAATAGCCCACACCACGGCCTGGTCGATCTGGGTCACCGTTTCGGTGACCGGACGGGCCGGGCGTCTCAGCATCACCACCCGAAGCCCCAACTCGCGCGCCGCCACCAGCTTGGCGGCCGAGGCGGTGCCGCCGCTATTCTTGCAGACGATGGTGTCGATGGCGTGAGCCCGCAGCAAGGCGGTTTCGTCGGCGACGCTGAACGGCCCGCGCGCGGCCAGGAATTCGCACTGGGAAAATGGCGGCATCGGGTCGGGCCGCTCGACCGAGCGGATCAGGAACCACAGATGGTCCAACCCAGCGAAGGGGGCCAGTTCCTGACGGCCGATGGCCAGCAAGATGCGCTGGGCATTGGTCTTCAGGGCGATCACGGCTTGGTCCCAGTCATCCACCTCGTCCCAGCGATCATCGGGCTGGCGGGTCCAGGCCGGGCGTTCCAGCCGCAGCAGCGGAACCTGCGCCCGGTCGGCCGCCAGACCGGCCTGCATCCCCATGCGGGCGGCGAAGGGATGGGTGGCGTCGATCAAGGCGGTGACGTGATTGTCGGCGATGAAATCCACCAACCCATCGATGCCGCCGAAGCCACCTTGCACGATTCGCCCCGGCGGCAGGTGGGGGACGGCGGTGCGCCCGGCCAGCGAGGTGATCACATTCATCGCGGGCTGCCCCGCCAGGACCTGGGCCAGCTCGCGGGCTTCCTGGGTTCCGCCCAGGATCAGGATGGTCGCCTTCGTCATGTCAGACCTCGCCGGTCAGGCGCTGGGCCAGATGGTCGGCGAAGGCGCGGACCTTGGCCGACAATCGCCGGCTGGGGGGAAAAACCGCATGGATCGGCAGGGGCTCGCAGGCATGGTCGGGCAAGACCCGGACCAGCCGGCCGGCGGCGAAATAACGGTCCAGCACGAAGGTCGGCAGCAGCACCACGCCCAGGCCCTCGCATGCCGCCTCGGCCAGGGCCTCGCCATTGTCGGCACGCAGATTGCCGGTGACCCGGAGCGGATGGACGCTGCCGTCCGGGCCGATCAGCGGCCAGGTCGCGCCATCGTTGGACAGGGTGTAGAGCAGGCAATTATGGGCCAGCAGATCGGCCGGCGCCGTGATGGCCGGGTGTGCCTGCACATAGACGGGCGCGGCGGCGCAGATCAGTCGGGCGGTGGCCAGCCGCCGGGCCACCAGCGACGAATCCGGCATGCGGCCGATGCGCACCGCCATGTCGAAGCCTTCCTCGACCAGATCGACGACGCGGTTGTTGAAGGTCAGGTGCACCGTCACCTCGGGGAAGCGGGCCAGGAAGGCCGGGATGGCCGGCGCGACATGGGTCGATCCGAAGGAAAAGGGGGCGTTGACCCGCAACGTGCCGCGCGGGCGCACATGCATCTGGGCGGCGGCGTGCTCGGCCGCCTCGATCTGGGCCAGGATGGTCAGGCAATCGGCATGGAACTGGGCGCCGATCTCGGTCAGGCCCAGGCTGCGGGTGGTCCGGTTCAGCAGGCGGGCACCCAGATGCTCCTCCAGGTCGGCCAGCTGCTTGCTGACCATGCCCCGCGACAGGCCCAAGGCCGCCGCCGCCTTCGAGAAGGATTCATGCTCGACGATGGCGGCAAAGGCGCGATAGGCGGCGATCTGGTCCATGGGGTATTGTCCGATAATTGGAAACAATATGTTCGCATGAAAGGTGATTATCGCCAATCGTCAATTCAATTAAGGTCCGGCTCGCCATCTTCCCATCGAAGGAACATCCCATGCTGAAGAAAGTCGTGTTGTCGTTGTCGCTGGCGGCGTCGGCCGCCCTGGTCGCCCCGGCGGCCCAGGCCGACGAGACCAATCCGGTCATCGTCCACCGCCAGGCCATCTACAAGGTCGCCTCGGGCCATATGGGCGGCTTGAAGTCGATCCTGGCGCTGAAGGACGGGCCGAAGGAAAATCTGAGCTATCACGCCGACAGCCTGGTGGCGGCGTTCCAGCACCTGGGCAAGGCCTTCCCCGAGGGCAGCGACAAGGGCGAGACCAAGGCCAAGGCCAATATCTGGACCGATCGCGCCAAGTTCGACGAGGCCGGCAAGAAGGCTTACGCCGCCGCCCTGGCCATGGCCGAGGCGGCCAAGACCGGCGATCAGGCCGCCAGCCTGGGGGCCTTCAAGAACCTGGGCGGCACCTGCAAGGCCTGCCACGACGATTTCAAGAAGGACTAAGGCGATGAGCAGGCAGGTCAAGGTCTGGGACCTTCCCACCCGAATGTTCCATTGGGGCCTGGCCTGCCTGTGCGTGCTGGGCTGGGTGTCGTTCAAATTTGGCGATGCCGGCATGGTCTGGCACCGCTGGAACGGTTATGCCGTGCTGACCCTGGTGCTGTTTCGCCTTCTGTGGGGACTGGTCGGCAGCGACACCGCGCGCTTCATGCGCTTCGTCGCCGGGCCGGTGGCCACGGCTCGTTATCTGATCGGTCTGGCACAGCGGCGCCATCAGCCGGTGGTCGGCCACAATCCGGCCGGCGGTTGGATGGTGGTGGCGCTGATCGGCGGATTGCTGGTGCTGGCCGCCTGCGGCCTGTTCGCCACCGACGACATCATGGTCGAAGGCCCCTTGGCCCATGCGGCGTCGTCGGCCCAGGTCAAGCTGGCCACCAAGATCCACAAAAGCCTTTACTGGGTGCTGGCGGCCATGGTCGGCCTGCATGTGGCGGCGGTGGTTTTCCACCGGGTCGTGCTGGGCGAGAAATTGGTGGGCGCCATGATCACCGGAAAGGCCGAGATCGAGGGCGCCGATGCCCCCCGGCTGGCCCCGATCTGGCTGGCGGCGGCCTGCGCGGCGATCGCGGCCGGATCATTGGCCCTGGTGCTGGCCGTCGTCTAGACCATCGAGCCTTTAATCTGGTTCATACCCTCTGCCGTCACCCCCGGACTTGATCCGGGGGTCCATGCTGCCGGAGGCAGCTTCGCCACCATGGATTGCCGGGTCAAGCCCC
>NZ_CACVCE010000009.1:0-63086 GCF_902729445.1 Magnetospirillum sp. LM-5
GAATCCACATGGTGCCAGTGCCCGGCCGGTACAGGGCCATGTGGTCCAGCTTGCCGGAACTGTCGTAGTCGAAGGCGAAGGCCCGGTCCGCCGCCGACCGCAGGTCGTAGCCGCCGATGCCCTGCCCGGGGGAGTCTTGCTGGTAGACCGGGGTGAACGAGGTGCCCGAGCGCTTCAGGATCCACATGGTCCCGGTGCCCGGACGATAGAGCGCCATATGGTCCAGCTTGCCGGTGCCGTCGTAATCGAAGGCGAAGGCTCGGTCGTTGCCGGATTTGAGGTCGTAGCCGCCGATGCCCTGACCGGGATCGTCCTGCTGGTAGACCGGAGTGAACGGCGGCGAGAGCCCGGCACGGCTATTATTGAGCGCGTCACGCATCCGCGCCACCTGGCCCTGGGTGAACATGAACATCGCCGAATCGTGGGTATAGTCCATGTAGTTCATGAACATGTCGCCGTTGGGTCCGTTGGTGCAGGTGACGTGCGGGAAGGCCGGCGTGCCGTAGTTCGGGCCGGCTGCGTTGGGGGTGTCATCGACCCGGTCGGTTCCAAAGCAGGCGTCGCCGTCGTCGCCCCAGATGTGGAACAGGTCGAGCCAGTGGCCGACCTCGTGGGTGGCTGTGCGTCCCAGGTTGAAGGGCGCCGCCGCCGTCCCGTTGGTGCCGAAGGCGGTGTTGACGATCACCACGCCGTCGGTGGCCGCCGGCCCGCCGGGAAATTGGGCGTAGCCGAGCACGTTGTTATTCAGCGCGGGGGCTACCCAGATGTTAAGGTAGCGATCGGCCGGCCACGGAGCGATACCGCCGGTGGCGGCGGCCTTGATGGGGTTGCCGGCCTGCCCAAACGAGGCGACCGCGGTCTGTGTGCGCGTGATGCCGGTGGTGGACTGACCGTCGGGGGCCACCTTGGCCAAGTCGAACTCGATCATGGCGTCGGCGGCGAGCTCTCGCCACACCGCCGGAACGCCGCCGATGTCGCCGTTGCGCTTGCGGAAATCGGCGTTCAGCACGGCGATCTGGCTTTCCACCTGGGCGTCGGAAATGTTCTGTTCCGGCCGGTTCCACACGACGTGAACCACAACCGGAATGCGGGTGACCTGGCCGGGCGTGGTGCGGGCGGTCCCCCGTGCCGCCCAGGCGGCACTCTCTATTCTCTGACGCGCCGCAAGATAGGACGGATCCTCGGCCAGAAGGCGGTGATGCTCGGCATGTGCGCCGCACGAGCGCTTAATCGGATTGCTATCGGTCATATGGGATGCCCTCCCCTTTTCACAGAAGCAACTGCGGTTTAGCAACCAAGATGCGATGACTGAATACAAGCACATCCTAAAAAATTTCGTATCGGGTGGCTAACCCGGTTTTCGGGAAAAAATACAAGAACAACTCTACCATCTTTTATAATCGACAGGTTCGGCGGTGCCTGCGCGGCACGCGATTCTCGCCCGCAATTTGGTCCCAAGAATCGCCTTGCCAATCGGGAATGCTGGGGGTATAAGCACGCCCTCGGCTACGGCCTGTTCCGCAAGAGTGTGTGTCCCCAACGGGGCGCGGGCTGACTGCGGAAGGTTATTTGAACCGACAAGTTTCACCGATCGGCGCTCCGATAAGGGGGCGCCGATCCGATTTAACGGATGAAGTGAATATGGAAAGCCAAAACATCCGTATCCGCCTCAAGGCGTTCGACCATCGCGTGCTGGACCAGTCCACCCGCGAGATCGTCAACACCGCCAAGAGGACCGGTGCTCAGGTGCGCGGACCGATCCCGCTTCCCAGCAGGATCGAAAAGTTCACCGTCAATCGCAGCCCGCATATCGACAAGAAGTCGCGCGAGCAGTTCGAAATTCGCACGCATAAGCGTCTGCTGGACATCGTCGATCCGACTCCGCAGACCGTGGACGCGCTGATGAAGCTCGACCTGGCCGCCGGCGTCGACGTCGAGATCAAGCTCTAAGGAAACCAATCGATGCGATCCGGTCTCATCGCCCAGAAGGTCGGCATGACGAGGATCTTCACCGAGGACGGAACTCATGTTCCCGTCACCGTGTTGAAGGTCGACACCTGCCAGGTGGTCTCGACCCGCTCTGTGGAAAAGGACGGCTATGTCGCCGTTCAGCTCGGTGCCGGCCAGGCCAAGGTGAAGAACGTGGCCAAGCCTCAGCGCACCACCTTCGCCAACGCCAAGGTCGAGCCCAAGAAGCAGCTCGCCGAATTCCGTGTCGACCCCGAGAACGTTCTCGAGGTTGGTGCCGAATTGTCGGCCGCCCATTTCATCCCCGGCCAGTTCGTGGACATCACCGGCACCACCATCGGCAAGGGTTTTGCCGGCGGTATGAAGCGCTGGAACTTCCGCGGCCTGGAAGCGACCCACGGCGTCTCGGTCTCGCACCGTTCGCATGGTTCGACCGGTCAGCGCCAGGACCCCGGCAAGGTGTTCAAGGGCAAGAAGATGGCCGGCCATATGGGTGACGTTCAGGTCACCACCCAGAACCTCAAGGTGGTTTCCACCGACACCGAGCGCGGCCTGATCCTGATCAAGGGTTCGGTTCCCGGTTCCGAGGGTGGCTGGGTGCTGATCAAGGACGCGGTGAAGCGCAAGCTGCCCGAGGGCGTGCCGTTCCCGGCCGGCCTGAAGTAAGGAGCACCGCGATGAAGACCAAGGTTATCAGCCTGGACAACAAGGACGTCGGCGAGATCGAACTCTCGGACGCCGTGTTTGGCCTGGCCGCCCGTACCGACCTGCTGCACCGCATGGTGACCTGGCAGCTGGCCAAGCGCCAGTCGGGCAACCACAAGACCAAGGGGATCAGCGAGATCTCCGGCACCACCAAGAAGCCGTTCGCCCAGAAGGGTGGCGGTCGCGCCCGTCAGGGTTCGATGCGCAGCCCGCAGTTCCGCGGCGGCGCCACCATCTTCGGCCCGGTCGTTCGCTCGCATGCGTTCGACATGCCCAAGAAGGTGCGTAAGCTGGCTTTGAAGGTGGCTCTGTCGGCCAAGGCCGCGTCGGGCAAGCTGATCGTTCTCGATCAGGCCACCGCCGCCGCCCCCAAGACCAAGGACCTGGCCACCCGCCTGAAGGCGCTGGGCTGGAACTCGGTGCTGGTGATCGACGGCGCCAAGGTGGACGACAATTTCGCCCTGGCGTCTCGCAACATCCCGCATGTGGACGTGCTGCCGGAAATCGGTGCCAACGTGTACGACATCCTGCGTCGCGACACCCTGGTCCTGACCAAGGATGCCGTCGCCGCCCTGGAGGCTCGCCTGAAATGAGCAAGGTCACTCTCTCCAAGGAGCAGATGTACGACATCATCCGCGCTCCCGTGATCACCGAGAAGGCCACGATGGGTTCCGAGCACAACCAGGTCACCTTCAAGGTGCCGCTGGAAGCCTCGAAGCCGGAAATCAAGGCTGCCGTCGAAGGCGTGTTCGGGGTGAAGGTCACCGCCGTCAACACCATCGTCTCGAAGGGCAAGGTGAAGCGCTTCCGCGGCCGTATCGGTCAGCGTTCCGACGTCAAGAAGGCGATCGTGACGTTGGCCGAAGGCCAGAGCATCGACGTGACGACGGGAGTCTGAAGTCATGGCACTCAAGACGTTCAAGCCCACCACTCCGGGCCGTCGCCAGCTGGTGCTGGTCGACCGTTCCGAACTGTGGAAGGGTAAGCCCGAAGCCAGCCTGACCGAAGGTCTGCGCAAGTCGGGCGGCCGTAACAACACCGGCCGCATCACCGTCCGCTTCCGTGGCGGCGGGCACAAGCGCCGCTATCGCGTCGTCGATTTCAAGCGCGACAAGTTCGATATGCCGGCCACCGTCGAGCGGCTGGAATACGATCCGAACCGCACCGCCTTCATCGCTCTCGTCAAGTACGAGGACGGCGAGAAGCGCTACATCCTGGCCCCGCAGCGTCTGCAGGCCGGCGACGTGGTGATCGCTGGCGAGAAGTGCGACATCAAGCCGGGCAACGCGCTCCAGCTGAAGAACATCCCGGTCGGCACCGTGGTCCACAATGTGGAGCTGAAGGTCGGCAAGGGTGGTCAGATCGCTCGCTCGGCCGGCACCTTCGTCCAGCTGGTCGGCAAGGATCAGGGCTATGCCCAGCTCCGCCTGTCGTCTGGCGAGCTGCGCATCGTTCGCGCCGAATGCATGGCCACCATCGGTGCCGTGTCGAACCCCGACCAGCAGAACGTGTCGATCGGCAAGGCCGGTCGCATGCGCTGGCTGGGCTTCAAGCCGCATGTCCGCGGTGTCGCCATGAACCCCATCGACCACCCGCATGGTGGTGGTGAAGGTCGGACCTCGGGTGGCCGTCATCCGGTCACTCCTTGGGGCAAGCCGACCAAGGGCAAGAAGACTCGTTCCAACAAGAAGACGGATGGCCTGATTATGCGCCGCCGTCACGCTCAGTAAGGAGGGACGAGAATGGCTCGTTCCGTTTGGAAAGGACCGTTTGTCGACGGTTACCTGCTCAAGAAGGCGGACAAGTCGCGTGCGTCCGGCCGCAACGAGGTCATCAAGATCTGGTCGCGTCGGTCCACCATCCTGCCGAACTTCGTGGGTTTGACCTTCGGCGTTTACAACGGCCAGAAGTACATTCCGGTCCTGGTGACCGAGAACATGGTGGGACACAAGTTCGGCGAGTTCTCGCCGACCCGCACCTACTTCGGCCATGGCATCGACAAGAAGGCGAAGAGGAAGTAAGTCATGGGCAAGAAGCCTGCTGAACGCGTCCTCTCGGACATCGAGGCCAAGGCCTTCTCGGCGACCATCCGCACCAGCCCGCGCAAGCTGAACCTGGTTGCGGCGTCGATCCGGGGAATGGCTGCGGAAGCCGCCCTGCACAGCCTGACCTTCTCGCGCCGTCGCATCGCGCAGGACGTGAAGAAGGTGCTGCAGTCGGCCATCGCCAATGCGGAAAACAATCACCAGCTGGACGTTGACCGGCTGTATGTCGCTGAAGCCTATGTGGGCAAGGCGATGGTGATGAAGCGGTGGGCGGCACGTGCCCGCGGCCGCGGCACCCGCATCGAAAAGCCGTTCTCGAATCTGACCGTCATCGTGCGCGAACGCGCCGAAGCGACCGGGGAGTAACCAGATGGGTCAGAAAGTCAATCCGATCGGCTTGCGCCTCGGCATCAACCGCACTTGGGACTCCCGTTGGTTCGCCGACGGCGACTACGCCAAGATGCTGCACGAGGATCTCAAGCTGCGTAAGTATCTGCGCGAGAAGCTGGCCCAGGCCGGTGTGTCGCGTGTGATCATCGAGCGTCCGGCCAAGAAGGCCCGCGTGACCATTCACACCGCCCGTCCGGGCGTGGTGATCGGCAAGAAGGGCGCCGACATCGAGGTGCTCCGCAAGGAGCTGTCGAAGATGACCGGCGGCGACGTTCACCTGAACATCGTCGAGATCCGTAAGCCCGAGCTGGACGCCCAGCTGGTGGCCGAAAGCATCGCTCAGCAGCTCGAGCGTCGCGTGTCGTTCCGTCGCGCCATGAAGCGGGCCGTTCAGTCGGCCATGCGTCTGGGCGCCCAGGGCATCCGCATCAACTGCTCGGGTCGTCTGGGCGGCGCGGAAATCGCCCGTATGGAATGGTATCGCGAAGGCCGTGTGCCGCTGCACACGCTGCGCGCCGACATCGATTACGGAATCGGCACCGCCAAGACCACCTATGGGACCTGCGGTATCAAGGTGTGGGTGTTCAAGGGCGAAATCCTGGCGCACGACCCGATGGCGCAGGACAAGCGCGCCGCCGGCGAGACCGCCCCGGCTGAACGCCGCTGATGGTGAAGGAAGAAAGAGATGCTTTCGCCCAAGCGAACTAAGTTCCGCAAATTCCACAAGGGTCGCATTCATGGCGACGCCAAGGGTGGATCAAGCCTCAATTTCGGCGCCTTCGGCCTGAAGGCCCTGGAGCCCGAGCGTATCACCGCCCGCCAGATCGAGGCCGCCCGTCGTGCCCTCACCCGTCACCTGAAGCGTCAGGGCCGTGTGTGGATCCGCGTTTTCCCGGACGTTGCCGTTTCGACCAAGCCGGCCGAAGTGCGCATGGGTTCCGGTAAGGGTACGCCGGAATACTGGGTCGCCAAGATCAAGCCGGGTCGCGTGCTGTTCGAAGTCGACGGCGTGCCGGAAGATCTGGCCCGTCGTGGTTTTGAACTGGCCGCCGCCAAGCTGCCGATCAAGACCAAGTTCATCGTCCGGATCGGGGAGTAACCGCCATGGCGAGCAAGGCTAAGGAACTTCGCGCCAAGTCGGCCGATCAGCTGTCCGAGCGTCTGGTGGAGCTGAAGAAAGAGCAGTTCAATCTGCGCTTCCAGAAGGCTTCCGGCCAGCTGGAGAACACTGCCCGGGTGCGCACGGTGCGTCGCGAGATCGCCGCGATCAAGACCGTTTTGGGCCAGATGGCCCGCACCGCCGCGGCCTAAGGAGTAGCAAGCAATGCCGAAGCGCATTCTTCAGGGCGTGGTCGTCAGCGACAAGATGGAAAAGACCGTGGTGGTCAGCGTCGAACGTCGCGTGATGCACCCGATCTACAAGAAGTTCATCCGTCGTTCGAAGAAGTATCACGCGCACGACGAGAACAACTCTTTCAAGACTGGCGACACCGTGAAAATCCGCGAGTGCCGTCCGCTCTCGAAGACCAAGACCTGGGAAGTGATCGTCGAACAGGCTTGATGCCTGATCGCCGATATCGACCTGGAAAGAAAGGAAACTCGACATGATCCAGATGCAATCCAACCTGGACGTCGCCGATAATTCGGGTGCCCGACGGGTGCAGTGCATCAAGGTTCTGGGCGGCTCGCACCGCACCATCGCCAACGTCGGCGACATCATTGTGGTGTCGATCAAGGAAGCGATTCCGCGCGGCCGCGTGAAGAAGGGTGACGTCCATCGTGCCGTCATCGTTCGCACCGCCAAGGAAATTCGTCGCCCCGACGGCACCGCCATTCGGTTTGACACCAATGCGGCCGTTCTGATCAACAAGCAGAACGAGCCCATCGGGACCCGTATCTTTGGCCCCGTGACCCGTGAGCTTCGTGCCAAGAAGTTCATGAAGATCATCTCGCTGGCGCCGGAGGTGCTGTAATGGCCGGTCTGAACGTCAAGAAGGGCGACAAGGTCGTCGTCATCACCGGTAAGGACAAGGGCAAGTCCGGCGAGGTTCTCGCGGCTTACCCGAAGGAAGACCGGGTCATCGTCCAGGGCGTGAACAAGGTCAAGCGGCACACCCGCCCGACCCAGACCAACGCCGGCGGCATCGTCGAGAAGGAGGCGTCGATCCACGTCTCCAACGTCGCTCATGCCGACCCCAAGGACGGCAAGCCGACCCGCGTCGGCGTCAAGATCCTCGAAGACGGTCGCAAGGTCCGCGTTGCCAAGCGGTCCGGCGAAGTCATCGACCGGTAATGGGGAGCACGAAGACCATGACCGCGCGTTTGCGTACGCACTACGACACCAAGGTCCGGCAGGCTCTGCAGGAGGAATTCTCCTACGCCAACCCGATGCAGGTGCCGAAGCTGGAAAAGATCGTCATCAACATGGGTGTCGGCGAAGCCGCCCAGGATTCGAAGAAGATCGAGGCCGCCGTGGCCGAACTGACCGCCATCGCCGGTCAGAAGCCGGTGGTGACCAAGGCCAAGAAGTCCATCGCTCAGTTCAAGCTGCGCGAGGGCCAGGTGGTCGGCTGCAAGGTGACCTTGCGCGCCGATCGCATGTACGAATTCCTGGACCGCCTGATCAACATTGCGCTGCCGCGCGTCCGCGACTTCCGCGGCGTCCCGGCCAAGAGCTTCGACGGCCGCGGCAATTATGCCCTGGGTCTGAAGGAGCAGCTCGTGTTCCCGGAAATCAACTACGACAAGGTTGATGCCACCCGGGGCATGGACATCATTTTCGTCACGACGGCCAAGTCCGACAAGGAAGCCAAGGCGCTTCTCAAGGGCTTCGACATGCCGTTTGCTGGCTGATGGGAGTTTAGCAATGTCGAAGATCAGCTCCGTCGAGCGCAACAACAAGCGCGCCAAGATGGCCAAGCAAATGGCCAACAAGCGCGCGCGCCTGAAGGCGGTCGTGATGAACCGTGACGCCAGCCCCGAGGAACGCTTCGAAGCGTCCATGAAGCTGGCCGAGCTTCCCCGCAACTCCGCCAAGAACCGCGTCCGCCTGCTGTGCGAGATCACCGGTCGCCCGCGTGGCAATTACCGGAAGTTCAAGATCTGCCGCAACAAGCTGCGTGAACTTGGCAACCTTGGCCAAATCCCCGGCCTCGTCAAGTCGAGCTGGTAAGGAGGCATAACCCATGGCTATGACCGATCCGCTCGGCGATATGCTCGCCCGCATCCGTAACGGGCAGCGCGCCAACAAGGCGAGCATCTCCTCGCCGGCGTCCAACCTGCGTATGAACGTCCTTGAAGTGCTCAAGCGCGAAGGCTACATCCGCGGCTACACCAAGCAGGACGTACGTCCCGGTGTGTCTGAGCTCACCATCGAGCTCAAGTACCACGAAGGCAAGGCGGTGATCTCGACGATCTCCCGCGTGTCGACCCCGGGCCGCCGCGTCTATTCGAAGATTGCCGACCTCCCCCGCGTGGCGAACGGTCTGGGCATCACCATCCTGTCCACCCCGCGTGGCGTGATGAGCGATACCGAGGCCCGGACCGCCAATGTCGGTGGCGAAGTTCTGTGCCAGGTGTTCTAAGGAGGAACGACAGATGAGCCGAGTGGGCAAATACCCCGTGCCGGTGCCGTCTGGCGTCACCGTCCAGATCGCCGGCGATGAATTCATCGCCAAGGGCAAGAATGGTGAATCGCGCATGCCGCTGTCGCTCGACCTGGTGGACACCACCATCGAAGGCGACAAGGTGTGGGTGAAGCCGAAGACCGAGGCCAAGCAGTCGCGCATGATGTGGGGCACCACCCGCGCGCTGATCAACAACTTGGTCAAGGGCGTTTCCGAGGGCTTCACCGTCAACCTCGAGATCAACGGCGTCGGTTACCGCGCCGCGGTCGAGGGTAAGGTTTTGAAGCTGGCCCTTGGTTACTCGCACGACATCAATTATCCGATCCCGGATGACATTGCGATGAAGTGCGACAAGCCGACGGCTATTTCGATCACCGGCCGCGACAAGCAGCGGGTGGGGCAGATTGCGGCGGAGATCCGGTCTTATCGTGGTCCCGAGCCCTATAAGGGCAAGGGTATCAAGTACGAGACCGAGACGATCCTGCGCAAGGAAGGCAAGAAGAAGTAAGGGGCACCGCCATGATGACGCCGAAGGAACTTTTCGAGCGCCGCAAGCGGCGCGCTCGTGCCAGCATCGCGAAGAAGTCGGGCGGCCGTGTCCGCCTGTCGGTCTTCCGGTCCGGCAAGAACATCTATGCCCAGATCATCGACGACCTCCAGGGCGTGACCCTGGCTGCCGCCTCGACCCTGGACAAGGACATCAAGGGCCAGATCAAGACCGGCGCGACCGTCGATGCGGCGACCGCTGTTGGCAAGTTGATCGCCGAACGGGCCATCAAGGCCGGCATCACCGAGGTGGTGTTCGATCGCGGTGGTTACATCTATCACGGTCGGGTCAAGGCCCTGGCCGAGGCGGCCCGCGAAAGCGGCCTGTCTTTCTAAGGGAACGAGATCATGGCACGTACTCCCAATACTGAAGCTGAGGGCGCCGGTCGGCGTGGTCGTGGTCGCGGTGGCGACGGCGAGCGTGAGGGCCGCGCCCCGCGCGGCCGTGGCGAAGCCCCGCGTCAGGAGCGCGAGGAAAGCGAGTTCGTCGACAAGCTCGTCCACATCAACCGCGTCGCCAAGGTCGTCAAGGGCGGACGTCGCTTCGCCTTCGCTGCCTTGGTGGTGGTTGGTGACGCCAAGGGCCGCGTCGGCTACGGATCGGGCAAGGCCCGTGAAGTGCCGGAAGCGATCCGCAAGGCGACCGAGCAGGCCAAGCGTAACCTGATCAAGGTTCCGCTGCGCGAGGGTCGCACCCTGCATCACGATTGCACCGGCCACTTTGGCGCCGGCCGCGTCGTGCTGCGCGCGGCACCTCCCGGTACCGGCATCATCGCCGGCGGCCCGATGCGCGCCGTTTTCGAGACCATGGGCGTGGCCGACGTCGTCGCCAAGTGCCTGGGTACCTCGAATCCGCACAACATGATCAAGGCGACCTTCGACGCTCTGCTGAGCCTGAACTCGCCGCGCTCGATTGCCGCCAAGCGTGGCAAGAAGGTGGGCGAGATCATCGGTCGTCGTGACGGTGCCGCCGCCGCGGCCGCCGTCGCCTAACGCCAAGGGGTGAACGACATGGCTGCCAACAAGACCGTTCGCGTGACCCAGGTGGGAAGCCCCATCGGCCGTCCCGACGACCAGCGCGCCACCCTGATCGGGCTGGGCCTGAACAAGATGCATCGTACCAAGGAGCTGGAGGATACTCCGGCGGTGCGTGGCATGATTGAAAAGGTCAAGCACCTGGTTAAGGTCGAGGCCTAATATTATAAAGTTCCCCCCCCCGCCCGGAGACGGGCGGGGGGCGGATCACAAGGATCAAGACGATGACGAAGCTCAACGATCTGCGCGACAACGAAGGCGCGCGCTACAAGTTCAAGCGCATCGGCCGCGGCATCGGCTCGGGCAAGGGCAAGACCTCGGGCCGTGGCGTCAAGGGTCAGGGCTCGCGCACCGGCGTTTCGCTGCACGGCTTCGAAGGCGGTCAGATGCCGATCTATCGGCGCCTGCCCAAGCGCGGTTTCAATAACGTCAATGCCCGCGAGTTCTCCGAGGTCAATCTCGGTCGCTTGCAGGCCGCCATCGAGGCCGGCAAGGTCGACGCTGGCCAGCCCATCACCGAGACCGTGCTGCGCGCGGCCGGCCTGATCGGCAAGCAGCTGGACGGCGTGCGTCTGCTGGCCCGTGGCGAGTTGAAGACCAAGGTGACCATCGAGGTGACCGGCGCCTCCAAGGCCGCGATCGCGGCTGTCGAGAAGCTGGGCGGTTCCGTGAAGGTTGCCGAAGAGGCCGTTGCCGAGGGCTGATCGCCCTCGGCAAACCTTCTTCTTTCCGCTATAACGCGCACCGGACCTTTTTTAATCGGAGCCAAGGCACATGGCCTCTGCCGCCGAGCAGCTTGCCGCGAACGTCAATTTTGGTGTCTTTGCGAAGGCGACCGACCTCAAGAAGAGGATCTGGTTCACCGTCCTCGCCCTGGTGGTCTACCGCCTGGGCACCTGGATTCCGATTCCCGGCGTCGATCCGCACGTCATGGCCGACCTGTTCAAGCAGTCGGGCGGCGGCCTTCTTGGCATGTTCGACATGCTGGCCGGTGGCGCGTTGCAGCGCATGACCATCTTCGCTCTGGCGATCATGCCGTACATCTCGGCATCGATCATCATGCAGCTGATGACCACCATCGTTCCCTCGCTTGAGCAGATCAAGAAAGAGGGCGAGGCCGGTCGCAAGAAGATCAACCAGTACACCCGCTACCTGACGGTGCTGATCGCCGCCATGCAGGCCTATGGCATTGCCGTCGGCCTGGAAGGCATGACCGGTTCGACTGGCGCGGCGGTGATGATGGACAACCATCTCTTGTTCCGCTTCTCGACGGTGGTCACGCTGGTCGGCGGCACCGTGTTCCTGATGTGGCTGGGCGAGCAGATCACTGCGCGCGGCATCGGTCAGGGCACCTCGCTGATCATCATGGCCGGTATCGTGGCGGAACTGCCCGGTGCCTTGGCCGGCACCCTGGAACTGGGCCGGACCGGCGCGCTTCCGGTGCTGCTGATCATCGCCTTGCTGCTGCTGTCGGTGGCGATCATCTATTTCATCGTCTTCGTCGAACGCGCCCAGCGCCGGATCATCGTTCAGTATCCGAAGCGCCAGGTGGGCAATAAGATGTATGGCGGCGAATCCAGCCATCTGCCGCTCAAGATCAACACCCCGGGCGTCATCCCGCCGATCTTCGCCAGCTCGCTTCTGCTGATGCCGGTGACGGTCGCCCAGTTCGCCACTGCCGGCGGGCCGGAATGGCTGACCACCTTCACGGTGCTGATGGGCCGCGGCCAGCCGCTGTACCTGGCGCTCTACACCTTGTTGATCGTGTTTTTCGCGTTCTTCTATACCGCCGTCGTCTTCAATCCGGTGGATACCGCCGAGAATTTGAAGAAATATGGCGGTTTCATTCCGGGCATTCGGCCGGGTAAGAACACATCCGATTATCTGGATTATGTTCTGACCCGCCTGACGGTACTGGGCGCCGCCTACCTAACTGCGCTCTCTGTCCTGCCCGAACTGCTGATTGCCAAGTGGTCTGTGCCCTTTTACTTTGGCGGCACCAGCTTGTTGATTGTCGTCTCGGTGACCATGGATACCGTCGCCCAGGTTCAATCTCATTTGCTGGCCCACCAATATGAGGGGCTCATCAAGAAGGCCCGCCTGAGAGGTCGTCGCGGCTGACCCAACCCCCTAATAACGTGACAAGGGCAGCCGCGGGATAAAGGGGAGAACAGCAAAAATGAACCTGGTCCTGTTGGGGCCGCCCGGTGGCGGCAAGGGTACGCAAGCCAAGCGCTTGCAAGATCGGTATGGCCTGATTCAACTGTCCACCGGCGACATGCTGCGTGCGGCGGTGGCCTCGGGCTCGGAGGTCGGCAAGAAGGCGAAAGCCGTCATGGATGCCGGCCAGCTGGTGTCCGATGACATCGTCATCGCCATCATCGACGAGCGGCTGGATCAGCCCGACACCTTGAACGGTGTCATTTTTGACGGTTTCCCGCGCACGGTCGCCCAGGCCGAGGCGTTGGACGAGATGCTGGTGAGGAAGAAGCGCAAGCTCGACTTCGCCATCGAAATCCGCGTCCCTGACGCGCCGATCGTCGAACGCATCACCGGCCGCTTCACCTGCGGCAAGTGTGGCGCCGGCTATCATGACAAGTTCCAGCGGCCGAAGGCCGATGGTGTCTGCGACAGCTGCGGTTCGACCGAATTCGTCCGCCGTGCCGACGACAATGCCGAGACGGTCAACAAGCGACTGGCCGCCTATCACGAGCAGACCGCTCCCCTGCTGCCTTATTACGACAAGCAGGGTGTCTACAAGTTGGTGGACGGGACCCAGGATATTTCCGCGGTCACCCGTTCGCTGGAAGCCCTGTTGGACCCGGTGCGGGGCCAATAAGATTTAGGGGGGAATGGTTCAAGAGTCCCGGTTGACTCTTGGTCGATTCCCCCTATAATCGCGCACCTTCGCTTTCCCCCATGCCGGGCTGGGCTCGGTGTGGTGTGGTCTTTTTTTTGTTGGAGTGGGTTGTGGCGCCAAGCCAGGCCCGGATCACCTTGACTTAAGGAGTAACCAGCTTTGGCCCGTATCGCTGGCGTCAACATTCCGACCAACAAGCGCGTCACCATCGCGCTGACCTATATTCATGGCATTGGCCGCAGCAAGGCTGCCGACATTTGCGTCAAGCTGGGGATCCCCGCCGAGCGCCGTGTCAATCAGCTGACCGACGACGAAGTCCTGAAGATCCGCGAAATGATCGACCGCGACTATCAGGTCGAAGGTGATCTGCGTCGCGAAGTGGCGATGAACATCAAGCGTCTGATGGACCTGGGCTGCTATCGCGGCCTGCGGCATCGTCGCGGCCTGCCGGTTCGTGGGCAGCGCACGCATACCAATGCGCGCACCCGCAAGGGCCCGGCCAAGCCGATCGCCGGTAAGAAGAAAGCCACGAAGTAAGGATCACCTCAGATGGCCAAGCCTGCTGCTACCGCGCGTCCTCGTCGTCGCGAGCGTAAGAACATCACCTCGGGTGTTGCCCACGTGAACTCCACGTTCAACAACACCATGATCACCATCACCGACGCCCAGGGCAACACGATCTCGTGGTCGTCTTCGGGCATGCAGGGCTTCAAGGGCTCGCGCAAGTCGACCCCCTATGCCGCCCAGGTGGCTGCCGAGGACGCTGCCCGCAAGGCGGCCGAGCACGGCATGCGCACCCTGGAAGTCGAAGTGAAGGGCCCCGGTGCCGGCCGCGAGAGCGCTTTGCGCGCGCTGCAGGCTGCTGGTTTCTCCATCACCTCGATCCGCGACGTCACCCCGATCCCGCACAACGGCTGCCGTCCGCGCAAGCGTCGTCGCGTCTGATCGGAGGCCCGTTCTGGCAATGCCGTCGCCTTCCCCAAAGGGCCGGGGATGGCGGCGGTCCTTGCCGTTTCGGTCCATCGTTTTGTTCCTAGCATGAGGTCACGCTCGTGATTCAGAAGAACTGGCAGGAACTGATCAAGCCCTCGAAGCTCCAAGTCGAGCCCGGGGCCGACGCTGCCCGCGTCGCTACCGTCGTCGCCGAACCGCTGGAACGCGGCTTCGGCATGACCCTTGGCAACTCGCTGCGTCGTGTTCTGCTGTCGTCCTTGCAGGGCGCGGCGGTCACCGCCATCCAGATCGACGGGGTTCTGCATGAATTCTCGTCGGTGCCGGGTGTGCGCGAGGACGTCACCGACATCATCCTCAACATCAAGAACCTTGGCCTGCGCATGCATGGCGAAGGTCCGAAGCGGATGCACCTGAAGGCCACCGGCCCGGGTGAAGTCACCGCCGGGATGATCGAGGTCGGTCACGACATCGAGATCATGGACCCCGACCTGGTGCTGTGCACCATGGACGAGGGCGCCAAGCTGAACATCGAGTTCACGGTCGAGACCGGCAAGGGTTATGTGCCGGCCTCGCAGAACCGCGCCGAGGACGCGCCGATCGGTCTGATCCCGATCGATGCCATCTTCTCGCCGGTCAAGAAGGTCGCCTACAAGGTCGAGAACACCCGCGTCGGGCAGGTCACCGACTACGACAAGCTGTCGATGGTGGTCGAGACCAACGGCGCCGTCCGTCCCGACGACGCGGTCGCCCTGGCGGCCCGCATCCTGCAAGACCAGCTGCAGCTGTTCATCAACTTCGACGAGCCCAGCGCGGTGGTCGAGGAAGAGCGCAAGGACGAACTGCCCTTCAACAAGAACCTGCTGCGCAAGGTTGACGAGCTCGAGCTGTCGGTCCGTTCGGCCAATTGCTTGAAGAACGACAACATCATCTATATCGGCGATCTGGTCCAGAAGACCGAGGCCGAGATGCTGCGCACCCCCAATTTCGGCCGCAAGTCCTTGAACGAGATCAAGGAAGTGCTGTCGACCATGGGTCTGCACCTGGGTATGGAAATCACCAACTGGCCGCCCGAGAACATCGAGGACCTGGCCAAGAAGTTGGAAGAGCCCTACTGAGGTTCGCCGTTCCAACCCCTCCCCCGGACCGGGGGAGGGGTTGAGCTTTAGGGCCGCACCGGCCCGACCGCGCCGTACTCCGGGTTTCGGGGGCGGTGTCGGCGTGAAATCGGTTCTCGCGCCGCGAGACCAAGCCAAAGGAGAGAACGATGCGTCACGGCATGTCCGGTCGTAAGCTCAACCGCACCAGCTCGCACCGCAAGGCGATGTTCGCCAACATGGTGGTGGCTTTGCTGAAGCACGAGCAGATCAAGACCACCCTGCCCAAGGCCAAGGACCTGCGTCCGATCGCCGAGAAGATCATTTCGCTGGGCAAGTCCGGCACCCTGCACGACCGCCGCCGCGCCTTCGCCATGCTGCGCGACGACGCCGTGGTGGCCAAGCTGTTCTCGACCCTGGCCGAGCGTTACAAGGGCCGTCCGGGTGGCTATTGCCGCGTCCTGAAGGCCGGCTTCCGTTATGGCGATTCGGCTCCGATGGCGATCATCGAGCTGGTCGACCGCGATCCGGCCGCCAAGGGCCTGGATTCCGGCCCGACCGCCGAGAAGAAGGACGAGTCCGAGGAATAATCCTCAGGCCTTGACCCGATGACGAAAAGGGCGCCCCCAGGGGCGCCCTTTTTTATTAAATAAATCAACCACAGAGACACAGAGGCATTTCCCAGGAGGTGAGGGATCTGCCTCAGGAGCGGCCTCTCTCTGTGCCTCTGTGTCTCTGTGGCTAATTCTTTCTCTTTCTCAAGTATGCGTCGGGTAAGGGCGTTACAGGAGGACGCGCCAAAACTGCGATCAAATAGCAGCTTGGGCGCAAGTGGCTAAATCCCCCGTGCCTGCTTGATAAAGCTGGCGAACCACTTGTAGCTGTCCTTGGGCGTGCGCTTCAGGGTGTCGTAATCGACGCGGACGATGCCGAAGCGCTTCGACAGGCCGAAGGCCCATTCGAAATTGTCCAACAGGCTCCAGGCCAGATAGCCCTTCATGTTGACGCCGTCCTTCAGCGCGCGGGCCACCTGGGCGACGTGCTCCTGGATGAACAAGGTGCGGTCCGCGTCATGGACGGCGCCGTCGGGGCTGACCACGTCGTCATAGGCGGCGCCGTTCTCGGCGACATACATCGCCGGATTGCCGTACAAGGTCTTCAGCTCCATCAAGATGTCGTAAAGCCCGTCGGGCTGGACCGGCCAGCCCATGCCGGTATAGCGCTCGGCCTTGGGGTCGCCCCAGCCGGCGTTGAACGGGCGGCCGGGCTCGTGCTTCATGGTGTTGCGGCCGTAATAATTGAGGCCCAGCAGATCGACCGGGAACTTGGCCAGTTCCAGGTCGCCCGCGTGGACGAACGGGCGCATCTGCTCGGCGACGATGTCGGGCAACTGGCCGCGCAGCAGGCCGTCGAGGGTGACGCGGTTCCAGGCGGCGTCCCACAGCAGGGCGGCGCGGACGTCTTCCGGCTTTTGGCTTTCCGGCCGGCACGGGCTGACATTGGTGACGGTGCCCAAGGTCGCCTTGGGCAGCACCGAGCGGATGGCGCGAAGCCCGGTACCTTGCGCCAGGTTCTGGTGGTGCAGCGCCTTCAAGATACCGATCTCGCCCAGATTGTGGCCCGGCGCATGGTCGGTCAGGCCATAGCCGAAGATCGCCACCACGTTGGGTTCGTTCAGCATCATCCAGGTATCGACGCGATCGCCGAAGCGCTTGGCGCAGATGGTGGCGTAATCGCCGAACGGGCCGGTGACCTCGCGGCCCTGCCAGCCGCCCTTGTCTTCCAGCGGCTGCGGCAGGTCCCAATGGTACAGGCAGGCCATCGGCTTGATGCCGGCTGCCAGCAACTCGTCGATCAGGCGGTCATAGAAGTCCAGGCCCTTGGGATTGACGGCGCCGGTGCCGGCCGGAACGATGCGCGGCCAGGCCAGCGAGAAGCGATAGGCGTTGAAGCCGGCCGCCTTCATCAGTGCCACGTCTTCCTTGTAGCGGTGGTAATGGTCGCAGGCGACCTTGGCCGAGCTGCCGTCGGTGATGCGGCCCTGTTCGGTATAGGTGTCCCAGATGTCCTTGCCGCGCCCGTCGACATCAAGCGCGCCCTCGATCTGATAGGCCGAGGTCGAGGCCCCCCACAGGAAATCCTTGGGGAACAGTTTGGCATCCAGAGGGGCGGCGGCGGAAGCGGGCAGGGCGGACATGGCGGCGGCTCCGGCAAGGAATTGGCGGCGAGACAGTTTCATCCCTCTATCCTCGCGCAGATCGGAAAATTGGCAAGCGGGAAACCCGGTCCTGTGGCATGATCCGGCCCCGTTTCGGTCAAGGAGATGGAACCCGTGCTGGGCAAGAGCATCAAGCGTTTCTACAAGCAGGCCGCCGCAGTGGCGGGCGAGGGCGGTTTCGTCATTCAACTGGACGGCAAGCCGGTCAAGACCCCCCTGGGCCACCGGCTGGCCCTGCCGAGCCTGGCCCTGGCCGAGGCGGTGGCCGCCGAATGGCAGGCGCAAGAGACCGAGATCAAGCCGCACACCATGCCGCTGACCCAATTGTCCAGCACCGCCATCGACCGGATCGGCCCGGAACGAGGCGCCATCACCGCCCAGCTGATGGCCTATGCCGGCACCGATTTGTTGTGCTATCGCGCCGATTTCCCGCCCGAGCTGGTCAAGCGCCAGGCGGCATCGTGGCAGCCGCTGGTGGATTGGGCGCGCACTACCCTGGGGGCCGAACTGGCGGTGACGGAAGGCGTGATCGCCATCGCGCAAGCCCCGGCCGCCCTGACGGCCCTCCAGGCCCATCTGGACGGGTTGGATGTCTGGGTGCTGACCGCCGCCCAATCGGCCTGCGCCGCCACCGGATCGCTGGTGCTGGCCCTGGCCCTGGCCGCCGGCCGCGTCGATGCCGAAGCCGCCTTCGCGGTGTCGCAGCTGGACGAGGATTTCCAGATCGAGCAATGGGGCGAGGATTACGAGGCCGCCGACCGCCGCGCTGCCCTGAAGGCCGATTTGGCGGCGGCCGAACGGCTGCTGAATCTGTGCCGGACCGCGTAATATTGTTGCGGGGCGCCAATCCCGCGCGAAATCGATGAAATCCGCAGAAAACTGCCGAATTCGGCTTGTTACAAACTGCAATACAACGTGAGGAACGGCCGTCCGTTTTTCGGTGGCACGGAAACACGAGTAATGGTATTTCAACCGCCCTGACCAGAAGGGTGGGACAGCCGCCCGATGGGGCTCGCGCTTTTGCCGATCAGGCATTAGTGTGGGCGACCCACGTCGCTAACCAGTGCGGTCACACCGCACGAGGGGGAACCGGATGCAGGAAATCATTCGCCAGCTCGAAGAGAAGAGGAACCGCGCCTATCTGGGCGGCGGTCAGAAGCGCATCGACGCGCAGCATTCCAAGGGCAAGCTGACGGCGCGCGAACGCGTCGAATTGCTGCTGGACCCCGATTCCTTCGAGGAGTGGGATCTGTTCAAGGAACACCGCTGCACCGACTTCGGCATGGCGGAAGAAAAGAACCTGATTCCCGGCGACGGCGTGGTCACCGGCTACGGCACCATCAACGGCCGTCTGGTCTTCGTGTTCAGCCAGGATTTCACCGTCCATGGCGGCTCGCTGTCGGCGGCCCACGCCGAGAAGATCTGCAAGATCATGGACAAGGCGGTCCAGGTCGGCGCCCCGGTGATCGGCCTGAACGATTCGGGCGGTGCCCGCATCCAGGAAGGCGTGGACAGCCTGGCCGGCTATGCCGAGGTGTTCCAAAGGAACGTCGAAGCCTCGGGCGTGGTGCCGCAGATCTCGATGATCATGGGCCCGTGCGCCGGCGGCGCCGTGTACTCGCCGGCCATGACCGACTTCATCTTCATGGTCAAGGACAGCTCGTACATGTTCGTGACCGGTCCGGACGTGGTCAAGACCGTGACCCACGAGACCGTCACCGCCGAGGAACTGGGCGGCGCCATCACCCACTCGACCAAGTCCGGCGTCGCCGACCTGGCCTTCGAGAACGATGTCGAGGCGCTGCTGCAGCTGCGCCGCTTCATGGATTTCCTGCCCGGCTCGAACCGCGAGAAGCCGCCGGTGCGTCCGACCGCGGACCAGCCCGACCGCATCGAGATGAGCCTGGACACCCTGATCCCGGACAACGCCAACAAGCCCTACGACATGAAGGAACTGATCCTGAAGGTCGTCGATGAGGGCGAATTCTTCGAGGTGCAGCCTGGCTATGCCGGCAACATCATCGTCGGCTTCGCCCGCATGGAAGGGGCTACCGTCGGTGTCGTCGCCAATCAGCCGATGGTGCTGGCCGGCTGCCTGGACATCGCGTCCTCGATCAAGGCCGCCCGCTTCGTGCGCTTCTGCGACGCCTTCAACATTCCGATCCTGACCTTCGTCGACGTGCCCGGCTTCCTGCCCGGCACCGCCCAGGAATATGGCGGCATCATCAAGCACGGCGCCAAGCTCTTGTACGCCTATGCCGAATGCACCGTGCCGAAGATCACCGTCATCACCCGCAAGGCTTACGGCGGCGCCTATGACGTGATGAGCTCGAAGCACCTGAAGGGCGACGTCAACTTCGCCTGGCCGACCGCCGAAATCGCGGTGATGGGTCCCAAGGGCGCGGTCGAGATCATCTTCCGCACCGACATCGGTGATTCCGAGAAGATCGCGGCGCGGACCGAGGAATATCGCCAGAAGTTCGCCAACCCCTTCGTCGCCGGCCATCGCGGCTTCATCGACGACGTGATCATGCCGCACTCGACCAGGAAGCGCATCTGCCGCTCGCTGGCGATGCTGAAGGATAAGAAGCTCGAACGGCCGGTGCGCAAGCACGGCAACATCCCGCTCTAAGGGGGGCTGGCAGAATGTTCACCAAGATTCTGATCGCCAATCGCGGCGAAATCGCCTGCCGCGTCATCAAGACCGCCCGCAAGATGGGCATCAAGACGGTGGCCGTCTATTCCGACGCCGACAAGGACGCCCTGCATGTGCAGATGGCCGACGAAGCGGTGCATATCGGCGCGGCCCCTTCGGCCCAGTCGTACCTGCTGATCGACAAGATCGTCGATGCCTGCGTCAAGACCGGCGCCCAGGCGGTGCATCCGGGTTACGGCTTCCTGTCGGAAAAGCGCGAGTTCCAGGAAGCGCTGGCCAAGGCCGGCATCGCCTTCATCGGTCCCGACGCCCACGCGATCTTCGCCATGGGCGACAAGATCGAATCGAAGAAGCTGGCCCGTGAAGCCGGCGTCAACACCGTGCCCGGCTATCTGGGCGTCATCAAGGACGCAGACGAGGCGGTCAAGATCGCCAATGAAATCGGCTATCCGGTGATGATCAAGGCTTCGGCCGGCGGCGGCGGCAAGGGCATGCGCCTGGCCTGGAACGATGCCGAGGCCTTCGAAGGCTTCACCTCGGCCACCAACGAGGCCAAGGCCTCGTTCGCCGATGACCGCGTCTTCGTCGAGAAGTTCATCGAGCAGCCGCGCCACATCGAAATCCAGGTCCTGGCCGACGGCCACGGCACCGTGCTGTATCTGGGCGAGCGTGAATGCTCGATCCAGCGCCGCCACCAGAAGGTGATCGAAGAGGCCCCGTCGCCGTTCCTGACGCCCGAGACCCGCAAGGCGATGGGCGAGCAGGCCTGCGCCCTGGCCCGCACCGTGCAGTACAAGTCGGCCGGTACGGTGGAATTCATCGTCGGTGGCGCCACCGGCGAGTTCTACTTCCTGGAAATGAACACCCGCCTGCAGGTCGAGCACCCGGTCACCGAAATGATCACCGGCATCGACCTGGTCGAGCAGATGATCCGCGTCGCCGCCGGCGAGAAGCTGGCCTTCGGCCAGGACGACATCAAGCTGAACGGCTGGGCGATGGAATCCCGCGTCTATGCCGAGGATCCGTTCCGCAACTTCCTGCCCTCGACCGGTCGCCTGACCCGCTACATGCCGCCGGCCGAGACCGCCCATGTGCGCGTCGATACCGGCGTCTACGAAGGCGGCGAGATCAGCATGTTCTACGATCCGATGATCGCCAAGCTGATCACCTATGGCCCGACCCGCGACGCCGCCATCGCCCACATGCGCGACGCCCTGGATGCCTATTACATCCGGGGCCTGTCGCACAACATCCCGTTCCTGGCCTCGCTGATGAGCAAGGAGCGCTTCGTCAAGGGCGCTCTGACCACCAACTTCATCGCCGAGGAATATGCCAACGGCTTCCACGCCGACGATCTGCCGGCCGATGACCCGACCGTGCTGATCGCGGTGGCTGCGGCGGTCAACCTGGCCTCGTCGGCGCGGGAATGCAAGATCTCGGGCCAGTTCCCCGGCCATGAGGTGAAGGTGCAGACCGCCTGGACCGTGGTGTTCAACGGCCAGTATCACGAGATCGAGGCCCGCCCGGCGGAAGGTGGCTTCGCCATCGTCATCGGCAAGGACGTGGTCGACGTCAAGACCGACTGGCAGCTGGGCCAGCCCTTGTTCCGCGGCACTGTCGATGGCCGGACGGTCTGCGTGCAGGTCGATCGCGAGGGGGTGGCCTATGTGCTGGCCCACGCCGGCAGCCGGGCCAAGGTGCTGGTGCTGACCCGTCATGCGGCGGCCATGAACAAGCTGATGCCGTTCAAGGCGCCGCCGGACATGTCGAAGTACCTGCTGTCGCCGATGCCGGGCCTGCTGCGCGCCGTCGAGGTGGTGGAAGGCCAGGAGGTCAAGGCCGGCGAGCCGCTGGCCATCGTCGAGGCCATGAAGATGGAAAACATCCTGAAGGCCGAGCGCGACGGCACGGTCGCCAAGATCCACGCCAAGGCCGGCGAGTCGCTGGCTGTCGATCAGAAGATCATCGAATTCGGCTGATCGCAGACGACAAGAAATCCCCTCGGGAGTGAGCTCCCGGGGGGATTTTGCCTTTTTTACGGGGGGCTTTGGTGGTCTAATCGGCCAGCGACACTTACGCCCCGAGACCTATGACCTTCGTTTCCGTCTCCAGTTCCAAAAGGTCTGTTGCCGCCGCCTTGGTGGTCATGTTGGGGCTGCTGGCGGCGTCGGCCTTGCGGATCCACGAAGTCTACGACAGCGCGGTCGAGAACGAGGTCCAGCGCCTGACCCAGGCGGCTCAGTCGGCCGAGACCCGGGTGGCCGAAAGCGATCAAGCGGTCCAGCGATTGCTTGAGTCCGTGGCCCAGGGCAACGCGGCCGGCGATTCGGCCTGGCTGCGAACTTTGGTCCATCCCTTCAAGGAAGTTCGCCAGGCCTTTCTGGTCGGCCCCGATGGGCGGGTGGTCGCCTCGTCCTTGCCCGATCTGCTCGGTCGCGACGTTTCACACCGCCCCTATTACACACAATTGCTTGAGCAGGGCGGGACGCGGCGCTTCTTCATGACGCCGCCCCTTCGCACCATGGACGGCGGTCCGGACGTGATTTTCGTCTCGATGCGAATCGATCGCCCCGACGGAAGCTGGGGCGGGGTGGCGGTGGCCGCCCTGGATCTGGAATTCTACAACGCCGTCGCCGAGCGGATCGTCTTGCCCGGCGGGGGCAGCAGCGCAGCCCTGGTGAGCCGCACCGGCATCATCATCGCCCGCCATCCCGATCCCGTTTCCTTCTTCGGCAAGAATATCGCCGACGGCAAGGCCTTCGTCGGTCACGTGGAAAGCGGCAAGGTCCAAAGCGTGCATCGCACCCAGGCGGCCACCGACGGGCGTGACAAGCTGATCGTGGCGCGGACCTATATGGCCGGGGGCACGACTCCCGTGCTGATCTTCCTGACGCGCGACATGGACGATGTGCTGGAGCCCTGGCGGCGCGGCACGGTGATCGAGCTGGCCGTGCTGGTGGTGACCTGCATCGGCGTGGGCGTCCTGGGGTGGTTGGCCGCCCGACGAGAAAGCCGCCTGCGCCAGGCTCGGGCGGCCATCGAGGAAAATGCCCGTCTGGTATTGGCGATGGAACAAAGCCCCGCCTCGGTGGTCATCACCGACCTCGAGGGCCGCATCGAATTCGTCAACCCGGCCTTCACCCGCGTCACCGGCTATGACATTACCGAGGCCCGCGGCGAGAATCCGCGCATCTTGAAGTCCGGTCACACTCCGGATGACGAATACCGGGCGATGTGGGCGGCCTTGCGGGCCGGCGATCCGTGGTCGACGGTGTTCCTGAACAAGCGCAAGGATGGCTCGACCTATTGGGAACAGGCGCAGATCTCGCCCATTCGCGACGCGCGCGGCCAGATGACCGGCTATATCGCGGTCAAGGAAAACATCACCGACCGCATGATCGCCGAACAGACCATTCGCCGGCTCAATCAGCGACTGCAATCACTGCTGGACGCAGCGACCCAGGTGGCGATCATTGCCACCGACCCCGATGGGCTGATCACCACCTTCAATCGCGGCGCCGAGCTGATGCTGGGATATTGCGCCGACGAGATGGTCGGGCGATCGACGCCCCTGGCATTTCATGATCCCGCCGAGGTGGACGCGCGCTCTTCCCCCGGAAATGGCGGCTTTCGCACCTTCGTCCATCGGGCCGACCGCGAAGGCCATGATTGCGGCGAGTGGACCTGTATCAGGAAGGATGGCACCCGGTTCCCGGTGTCGCTGATGGTGTCGCCGGTCCGTGGCGACGATGGCGATATCGTCGGTTATCTTGGCCTGGCCATCGACATCAGCAACGAATTGCGGATGAAGGCCGAGTTGATCGAGGGCAACCAGCGCCTTGATCGCCAGGCCCGCGAACTGGCCCGGGCCAACGAGGAACTGGCCGAGTTCGCCTATGCCGCCAGCCACGATTTGCGCCAGCCCTTGCGCATGGTCAGCGCCTATCTGACCCTGATTGCCCGCAAGCTGAGCGATCAGCTGGACCCGGAAAGCCAAACCTATTTCGGTTTCGCCATCGATGGGGCAAAGCGCATGGACGCCCTGATCCTTGGCTTGCTGGATTATTCCCGTGTCGGCCGGGCCGGGGGCGCTTTCGAACCGGTCTCGCTGCGGACCGTGCTGGAGACCCAGATCCGGACCTTGGCCTTCACGCTGGAAGAGGTCGGAGGCCAGATCGAGGTTGCCCCCGACCTGCCCACCATCCAAGGCGACGAGCCGGAACTGAACCGGCTGGTCGGCAACATCCTGGGCAACGCGATCAAGTATCGCGCGCCCGACCGACCATTGCGTGTTTCGGTCGGGTGGAATATCGCAGACAGAGAGACTATCTTGTGGATTAAGGATAACGGGCGCGGTATGGACCCCAAGGACCACGAGCGAGCGTTCCGGGTGTTCCAGCGTTTGGTTCCGCAGGGCGAGGTCGAGGGGACGGGTATCGGCCTGGCGATTTGCCGCAAGATTGCCCAACATCACGGCGGGCGCATGTGGATTTCTTCAAGCATCCAGGATGGATGCACCTTCCATGTAGCCTTTCCGGCCGAGGCCGGAACAGGTGAGAGGGCATGACGATGGGGCAGCAAGTTTTGGGTAAACAGCACAATGATCGCGGGCGCCCGTTCGAGGTTCTGGTCGTCGAGGACGAGCCCGCCGATATCGAGCTGATCCGCATGGCCCTGGACAGCGGTCCCTATCAATGCAACGTCGCCGTCGCCGCCAACGGTCTCGAGGCGATGACTTTCCTGCACGCCCATCCGCCCCATAGCGGCCAGGCCCCCGACCTGGTCCTGCTCGACCTCAACATGCCGCGCATGTCAGGCCACGAGGTCCTGCGCGAAATGAAGGCCGACCGCAGCCTGGCCGCCATCCCGGTGGTGGTGCTGACGACCTCTGAAGCCGAAAAAGACGTGGTCTCCTGCTATGGCTTAAGGGCAGGGGGGTATGTTACCAAACCGGCCGACGTCAACGAACTGGTGAACGCCGTCCATTGCGTTGAAGAATATTGGTTCTCGACGGTCCGGCGGCCGCCCAGGCTCTAACTCACCCCCACCCGTTTGCCTGAAGTTGAAACAACCCGCTTGGGTGGGGGTATGGGTATTTTAAACAGTGAAACCTCGTGTTTTGCTGCGCTTGCACAATAGAATGAGTCTTGAATTATATGCATGAGTGTTGAACTATGGTCGCAAGAGCGGGTTCTTCGCTGATTGTGCAATGCAATATAGTGGATGGCCCAACAACGCCGACGGAGGATTCATGCGCTCTTCCTTTTTGACGGTCGCCGTGGCCGCCGGAATTGCGGTGGGACTTGTGAGCGGGGCCGATGCCGCCGCCCGCAAGAAGGCGCCGGATCGGGAATATTTCGAAGTCTCGCGCATGGCGCCGTTGACCGACAAGCCGGGCGATCCGGTGAACGGCAAGAAGGTCCTGCGGACCACCGGGCTGTGCCTGTCGTGCCACACCGCCCCCATCCCCGAAGAACCCGATCATGGCGACGTCGCCCCCGATCTGGCCGGCGTTGGCAGCCGACTGCAGCCGGCCGAGATGCGGATGCGGATCGTCGATCCCAAGGTGCTGTTCCCCGACACCATCATGCCGTCCTTCCATAAGAAGGAAGGGCTGAACCGGGTCGCCAAGGCCTGGGAGGGCAAGACCATCCTGACCGCGCAAGAGGTCGAGGACGTCGTCGCCTACCTGTCGACCCTGAAATAATTCAAGACAAAGGAAGAATCGTCCATGCGTACAGTCAAGACCGGCGTGACCCGCCGATCCGTCCTGGCCGGCATCGGCGCCGGTGCCGCCGCCACCCTGGTTGCCCCGAAGATGGCGTTGGCCGACAAGGCCGCCACCGACGAAGCCATCGCCAAGCTGGCCGGCGGCGCCAAGCCGCAGGAAGGCAAGGTCAAGATCCAGCTTCCGCAGATCGCCGAGAACGGCAACACCGTGCCCTTCACGGTGTCGGTCGACAGCCCGATGACCGAAGCCAGCCACGTCAAGGCCATCCACGTCATGGCCGAGGGCAACCCTAGCCCGCAGGTCGCCAGCTTCTTCTTCACCCCCACCGGCAAGGCCACGGTGTCGATGCGTCTGCGCCTGGGCAAGACCCAGGACGTGCGCGCCATCGCCCTGATGAGCGACGGCTCGGTCTGGGAAGCCAAGCAGGAAGTCAAGGTCACCATCGGTGGCTGCGGCGGCTGATTACCTAGGAAGGATTTGAAAGATGCCCACACCCCGCGTCAAAATTCCCGCCCAGGCCGCCAAGGGCGAGGTGTTCGAGGTCAAGACCACCATCGACCACGACATGGAATCCGGCCAGCGCAAGGATTCGGCCGGCAAGCCGATCCCGCGCAAGATCATCAACAAGTTCGTCTGCACCTATAACGGCAAAGAGGTGTTCAAGTCGGATTGGGCCGCGGCCATCTCGGCCAACCCCTATCTGTCGTTCTTCCTGACCGCGACCGAAAGCGGGCCGATCGAGCTGAAGTGGCACGACGACGACGGACAGGTCTATTCGGCGAGTCACGCCATCACGGTGGCGTGACGCCAGTCTTGGCCAAAGGGAGACCGGAGATGAGGAAAAGCGTTCTCGCCGTCAGTGTCGCACTGGTCGTCGCCGCCGTGACCGGCAAGGCGCTGGCCGACCCGCCGTTCGATCCCAAGGACCCGAAGATGGCGCCCTATATCGCGGGCGACAAGCGGTCCGGCTACACCTTCGCCGAGCCGGAAACCCGGGCGATGCAGGATGACGACTTCACCAATCCCGGCTTCCTGTGGGTCGAGGAAGGCAAGAAGCTGTGGTCCAAGGCCGAAGGTGCGGCCGGCAAGGCCTGCAAGGATTGCCATGGCGACGCCGAAAAGTCGATGAAGGGGGTGGGCACCGTCTATCCTCGCTTCGACCCGCACGTCAATTCGGTGCTGATCCTCGAGCAGAAGATCAACCAGTGCCGCACCGAGCGGATGAAGGCGGACGAGTGGAAGTGGGATTCCAAGCCGCTGAACGCCATGACCACCTTCGTCAAGCACCAGTCCCGAGGGCTTCCGCTGGCGGTGCAGGCCGACGGCCCGGCGGCGCCCTATTTCGAAATGGGGCGCAGGCTTTACCTGCAGCGGCGCGGCCTGAACGACGTCGCCTGCAAGCATTGCCACGAGGATTACTGGGGCCAGCATTTGCGCACCGAACTCCTTAGCCAGGGCATGCCCAACGGCTTCCCGCAATACCGTCTGAAGTGGCAGACCCTGGGGACCGCCCAGAAGCGTATCCGCGGCTGCAACGAGGAAGTCCGGGCCGAGCCCTATCCGTGGGGCTCGATCGAGAACGTGGCGCTGGAGCTTTACGCCACCTGGCGGGCCAACGGCCTGAAGGTGGAAAGCCCGGCGGTTCGCAAGTAATACCTGGCGCGGCCGGTGATCCCGGCCGCGCCACTTTCCTTTTCCCCCTGAGGAGCATTCGATGCTGACTCGTCGCGACTTCTTGCAAGTGGCGGCCGCGGCCGCCGTGCTGACCGGCGGTCCGGGCCTGGCCCGCGCCGCCGCCCGCCAGACCATCACCCAGGACGCGCTGCTTGAGTTCAAGCCGGTCGGCCAGGTGACGCTGCTGAATTTCACTGACATCCATGCCCAATTGATGCCGCTCTATTTCCGCGAACCGTCGGTCAATTTGGGTGTCGGCGCGGCCAAGGGATTGGTGCCGCATCTGACCGGCAAGGATTTCCTGAAGGCCTATGGCCTGAAGGCCGGCAGCCCCGAGGCCTATGCGCTGAGTTGCGAGGATTTTTCCGGCCTGGCCAAAAGCTATGGCCGCATCGGCGGTCTGGACCGCATGGCCACCCTGGTCAAGGCGATCCGCGCCCAGCGGCCCGGCAACACGCTTCTGGTCGATTGCGGCGATACCTGGCAGGGCAGCTACACCTCGCTGAAAAGCCGGGGCGAGGACATGGTCGATGCCATGAACGCGCTCGGCGTCGATGTCATGGTGCCGCACTGGGAGTTCACCTATGGCGAGGCCCGGGTCAAGGAACTGATCGCCAAGCTGAAATTCCCGTTCCTGGCCCAGAACGTCAAGGACACCGAATGGGAGGAAGACGTCTTCCCGCACACCGCCTTCTTCGACCGCGGCGGCGTCAAGGTGGCGGTGATCGGCCAGGCCTTCCCCTATACCCCGGTGGCCAACCCCCGCTACATGATTCCGAAATGGAGCTTCGGCGTTCGCGACGAGGAAATGCAGAAGCGGATCGATGCCGCCCGCGCCCAAGGCGCCGATCTGGTGGTGGTGGCCAGCCACAACGGCTTCGACGTCGACCGCAAGATGGCCAGCCGGGTCAAGGGCATCGACGTCCTGCTGACCGGTCACACCCACGACGCCATCCCCGGCGTGGTCAAGGTCGGCGACACCCTTCTGGTGGCCTCGGGCTCGCACGGGAAGTTCCTGGCCCGGCTGGATGTCGAGGTCAAGGACAAGCGGGTGGTCAACCATGCCTTCCGCCTGATGCCGGTCTTTTCCGACGCAATCGCTGCCGATGCCGACATGGCGGGGCTGATCGCCAAGATTCGCGCGCCGCATCAGGACGTGCTGGGCAAGGTGCTGGCCCGCACCGACGGTCTGCTGTACCGGCGCGGCAATTTCAACGGCAGCTTCGACGATCTGATCTGTCAGGCGTTGCTGGATGAACGCGACGCCGAAATCGCCCTGTCGCCGGGCTTCCGCTGGGGCTCGTCGCTGCCGCCGGGTGCCGACATCACCATGGAAGACGTCTACAACCAGACCGCCATCACCTATCCCAACGCCTACCGGTCGGAAATGACCGGCCAGCTGTTGAAGGACATCCTGGAAGACGTCGCCGACAATCTGTTCAACCCCGACCCCTATTACCAGCAGGGTGGCGACATGGTCCGCGTCGGCGGCCTGTCGTACCGCATCGACATCAACAAGCCGATCGGGGCGCGCATTTCCGACATGACCCTGCTGCGGTCCGGCAAGAAGCTGGATGCCGCCAAGACCTATACGGTCACCGGCTGGGCCAGCGTCAATGAAGGGACCGAAGGCCCGCCGGTATGGGACGCGGTGGCGTCGTGGCTGACCAAGAAGAAGGTGGTCAATTTCGGCGACAACAAGACCGTCAAAGTGGTCGGGGCCTGATCCGATGGAGGGGTTCGACGTTTCCTATTGGGCGGCGTTCGGGGCAGGCGCGTTGTCGTTCCTGTCGCCTTGCGTGCTGCCGTTGATCCCCGCCTATTTGTGCTTCCTAGGCGGCGTCGGACTGGATCAGCTGGACGGGGCCAAGCGCAGCGTGCGGTTGTCGGCGTTGGCCTTCGTGCTGGGCTTCTCGACGGTGTTCGTGGCCATGGGGGCCGGCGCCTCGGCGCTGAACCGGCTGATCACCGACAATATCGAAACCCTGTCGGTGGTGGCGGGTCTGGTTATCATCGCCTTCGGCCTGCATTACATGGGGGTGATGCGCATCGCCTTCCTGAATTTCGAGAAGCGGGTGCATGTGCAAAGCCGGCCGGCCGGTCTGGCCGGCGCCTTCTTGCTGGGCCTGGCCTTCGCCTTCGGCTGGACCCCCTGCGTCGGCCCGATCCTGGCGACCATCTTGATGGTGGCGGCGTCGGGCAGCACCATGGCCTATGGCACCAGCCTGCTGGCCGCCTATGCCGCCGGCCTGGGCATCCCGTTCCTGCTGGCGGCGCTGGCGGCCAAGCCTTTCCTGGCCTTCCTGGCCCGGTTCCGCCGCCACATGCGGATGGTCGAACTGGCCATCGGCGGATTGCTGATCGCCACCGGACTGCTGATCCTGACCGGCAGCATGAACCTGATCGGCAACGGCTTGCTGGACCTGATGCCGGCCTTCGGGCGGATCGGTTAGGGTGTTGTTCGTGTAAAAGTCCTTCGCTTCGCTCAGTGGACTTTTCCCCCGAGGACTAGGATTCGGACTTTTCGCCGGTGACGGCTTCGCTCCAGATGTGGGCGTCCTTTTCCAGGCGGCCCAGCAGCTCGGATTCGTGCTTGAGCAGCTTGCGCGAGGCTTTGAGGGCCTTGTAATAGTGCCCTTCCATCACGTCGTTATAGATCTCGTTGCCGATATCGATGGCCGACGGGCAGGCGCCCAGATATTCGGCCAGGAAATGGTTGTACAGCTCGAGATAATGGTCGCGCTTGTCCGGGAAGATATAGGCGCACTGCAGGCAGAAATAGATCCGCGAGGCCGGCGTCGAGACGTCCTGGTCCGTCAGAATCTCCTTCTGGCGAAGGATGTTCGATTCGTTATGAACCCGAAGCTTGGTGTTGGCCCCGGCATTTTCCAGCACGGCACCGTTGATGATCACCTTCTCGCCGGGTTTCAGATCGATCAGCAGGGGCAAGGGGGGTCTCCCAGAAGCGATTTGTCGTCAAGCATTATACCCTTCGGCGCCAAGGCGCAATCACCCTACCAGCCGCCGCTCTCCAGCCATTCGGCCAGCATGCCCAGCCGGTCGGCGCCCCAGAACCCCTCGCCATCGACGAAGAAGAAGGGCGATCCGAACACGCCGCGGGCGATGGCCGCGTCGGTCTCGGCCCGGCACTTGTCCTTCCATACCGGGTCATCGATGGCCGCCGCCATGGCCTGGGCGTCGCAGGCCTGGGCCGCGCCGATGGCGATGATTTCGGCCTTGGCGGAAATATCGCGGCCGCCCTCGAAATAGGCGGCGAATACGGCGCGGGCGAAGGTCTTGGCCGCAAGCGGATCCGTGGAATCCAGCCACCAGAAGGCGCGGGCGGCCGAGGTGGTCGCCACCGGGAACGGGTCGGGCAGGCGATAGGGGACCTTCATCCACCGCGCCAGGCGTTCCCAATCGTGGGTGGAATAGGCCCCTTTCAGCGGCTGGTCGATCAGTCGCTGGTTGCCCGAGGCCTTGAAGGCCGGTCCCAGCAGCATCGGCTTCCACAGGCAGTCACGGCCGAAGCGGGCCGCCAATGCATCGATCCGGTGGCTGGCGAAATAGGCATAGGGCGACGAGAAGTCGAAGAAGAATTCGATGGGGGCGGGCATCGGGCGTTCTCCTACCAGGGAACCTCGGTGCCATCGTAATGCAGGAACTTGCCGCTGTCCTTCAAGGTGGCGCCACCGATCACCGTGCGCATGCCGGCGACGGCGGTTTGCGCATCCAGCGGCGCCGTCGGGCCGCCCATGTCGGTGCGCACCCATCCCGGCGACAAGGCCAGGGCGATCACGCCGCTGGCCGCCAGATCCACCGACAATCCCTTGATCACCATGTTCAGGGCCGCCTTCGAGGCGCGATAGGCATACGCGCCGCCAGAGGTGTTGTCGGCCATCGACCCCATTTTCGACGACAGTGCCGCGATGATCTTGGGGCCGCACAATTGGTCGGCGAAGGCCTCGGCCATCTTCAGGGGTGCTACGGTGTTGGTGCGCACCACCCGCAGGAAGCCCTCGACATCGATTCCGCCGAATTCCTGGTTTTCGCCGTAGATGCCGGCATTGTTCAGCAAGACGTCGATGGCGGTTCCGGCCAGCGAGCCCTTCAGACGGCGGATCGAGGCTTCGTCGGTGACGTCGGCGACATAGACCTCGGCCCCGCAATCCGAGGCGGCGCGCCCGGACAGCGGATCGCGCACGGTGGCCAGCACCCGCCAGCCGTCCTTGGCATATTGTCGGACGAATTCCAGGCCCAGGCCGCGATTGGCGCCGGTGATCAGGATGGTCGGCATCTCGCGTGCTCCTTATCCTAAAAGACGAAGGGCGGCCGGGGCGTCATGCCGCCGGCCGCCCCCGTACCGCAATGAATGGCGCCTACTTGACCTTGTGGGTCAGGCTGCCCTTGCCGTCGGCGGCGAATTCCACGCCGATGTTGGTCTTCTTGCCACAGGCGTTGAACACCCAGGTTTCCTTCCAGGCGCCCTCGGTCAACATGCCCTTGGCGTCGATCTTGCGCGGCTTGATTTCCTTGTCCAGCTTGCTGTCGACCGGGATGATCTTGGTCTGGTCGGAGCACTTGCCCTTGGCCAGGCTGGCCAGCACGTCGGTCATCACCGCGTCCTGCATGGGCGGGTTGGCCGAGGTGGCGCCCGGCATCTTCAGCTGCATCTGCGGCGGCTGACCGTTGGCTTGCGCCCGCACCAGGATGTTTTGCATGACCGGCGTGCCGCAGCGGCTCATCTTGATGCGGTCCATCCACAGGCCATCGACCGGATGCAGACCCTCGCCGAACAATGCCGGCTTGAAGATGGTGACGGCGGCCCGCTCCATCGGCTTGTGCTCTTTGCACTCGGGCGCCGAGATCGAATCGCCGATGGTGGCGATCTGGCTGACCGTCTTCTTATACGCGTCGCTGGTGGCATAGGCCTGGAAGCGGCGCAATGCCTCGGGGACGCCCTGCTGGTCGGCCGGGGCTTGCTGTGCCAGCGCCTGCGAGGCGGCAAGGGTTCCCATCACAAGCGCAAAGGACAAAACGCGCATCGTCGTCGGTACTCCCAAATCGAAACAGAGGCCGCACCTTACCCTGCTTTTGCGCGCCTGTCACCCGATCGCCCATCCTGACGGTTGGTTGGCAGCCATGCATGGGGTAAGCTACTCGACCCACAAGCTTTTGCGGTCGGTCCATGAGTGAACCACGCCTTGTCGTTTTCGACGTCGACGGAACCTTGATCGATTCCGAGCACAACATCGTTGCCGCCATGACCGAGGCGTGGTCGCACATGGAGCTGGGGGTGCCCGAGCCGTCGGACGTCCGGCGCATCATCGGCCTGTCGCTGGTCGAGGCCTGCTCGGTGCTGCTGCCCTGGGCCACCCACGAAATGCACCGCCAGGTCGCCGAAGCCTATAAAGAGGCGTTCCGCGGTCTGCGCCTGCTGCCCGACAACGAGGAACCGCTGTTTCCCGGCGTCCTCGAGGCCTTGGACGCCCTGGACCAGGCCGGCTGGCTGCTGGGCCTGGCCACCGGCAAGTCGCGGCGCGGCGTGCAGGCCATGCTGGACATGCACGACTTGCACGGCCGCTTCCTGACCATCCAGACCGCTGACGACAATCCCGGCAAGCCCAATCCGGCCATGCTGGTCCGCGCCGCCGCCGAATGCGGGGTCGAACCCGCCAACATGATCATGGTCGGCGACACCGCCTACGACATGATGATGGCCAAGTCGGCCAAGGCGATCGGGCTGGGGGTGTCTTGGGGCTATCATGCCATCGACGAGTTGCAAGGCGCCGGCGCCCATCTGGTGATCGACGATTTCGACAATCTGACCGAGGTCGCGGCACGGCTGATCGGGGCGCCCGAATGCGGCTGAGCACCCTGCTGAAGGTGGCGGTGGTCGGCGGTTTCGGGATCGCCGCGCTGTCCATCGCCGCGGCCAAGTCGCTGGATCTCGGGCGGATCAAGACCCTGCTGGTGGCCGAGGTCAAGGCCGCCACCGGGCGTGACCTGGCCATCAATGGCGGTCTGCGGCTGCGGGGTGGGCTGGTGCCGGCCCTGGTCGCCGACGGGGTGTCGCTGGCCAACCGCCCGGGCGGTTCGCGCGCAGACATGCTGCGGGTCGATCGGGTCGAAGCCGAACTGGCCTTGCTGCCGCTGTTGCGCGGCGACGTCCGCGTGGTCCGGCTGGTGGTTTCGGGGCCGGACATTGTTCTGGAAACGGGGGCCGACGGGATCGGCAACTGGGTTCCGAACCCGCCGCCTGCCGCCGCCGGCAAATCGGACAAGGCCACCGCCCGCCTCAACCTGCGCGAATTCAAGATCAAGAACGCCCGCGTCACCGTGGTCGGCGCCGACCGGGTGGGCGACACCTACAATGTCCACAAATTGTCCATCCAACCCGAACGGCCTGGTGCCGGCCCGGTCTCGATCCAAATGGTCGCCGACCATTCCGGCAAGACCTTCGAACTGACCGGCAGCCTGGGCAGCCTTGCCGGCCTGGGCGACGGCAAGCCGTGGCCGATCCGGCTGAAGGCCTCGGGCCGTGGGATCCAGGCCGCCTTGGATGGCACGTTGACGGCACCGCTGGCCGGCAAGGGCGCGGATATCAAGGTCGGGCTGCAGGCTGACGAATTCGCCGACCTGGCCCGGCTGGCCGGCCGCCATGTGCCGCCGGTGGGACCGTTTCGGCTGAACGCCCGCCTGACCGAGGTCGGCGGCCATCTGGGGCTTGCCGACCTGGATGCCGCGCTGGGTCGACGCGACATGGTGTTTGTGTCGGCCAGGGGGGCGGTGCGCAACCTGTGGCCGCTCCACGGAATCGAGCTGGCGGTGGCGGCGGAAAGCGACAATCTGGCCGGCCTGTCCCGTCTGGTTGGTTTCGATGTCCCGTCGATGGGGCCGGCCCGGGCGTCGGCGCAATTACGCGGAAGCTTGGACGATTGGCGGCTTTTGGACCTCAAGGCGGCGGTCGCGGCCAGCGAGCTCGTCGGCGAATTGGCCTGGTCGGACGGCCGCCTCCCCAAGGTATCCGCCCAACTGAGCGCGACCGCGCTGGCGTTGGCCGACTTCACCACGCCGGCCGTTCGTCCCGGTGAAAAGCTGGAAGCCCGTGGGCCGGTCAAGGGGGCCAACGGCCGGTTGGTTCCCGACTGGCCGGTCCCGGTCGATCTGTTGCGAAGCGTCGATGCCGACATCGCCCTGCATGTCGGCGCCTTGGCGCTGGGCAGCGTGCGGCTGACCGACACGGCGATCGGCTTGCGTCTGGGCGGTGGCCGGCTCGAGCTGGCGCCGATGCGGGCCGGCCTGGCCGGTGGCGCCCTGGACGGGTCGCTGGACCTGCGGACCAATGGGGGCATCCCGTCGGTGGTGGCCTCGCTGCGGGGTATGCATGTCGAGTGGGGGCGCCTGGGCCACGAACTGGGATTGACCGGCAGCCAGGCGGCGCGCGGCGATTTCACCCTGGCCCTGGCCGGACGCGGCGAGGATTTGCGGACGATGCTGGCGGTCGCCGAAGGGGGCTTGGTGGCCGATGTCGGCTCGGGCTTTCTTCCCGGTGGCGACGAACTGCGCTGTGCTGTGGCGCGGGCGACCATCAATGGCGGCGTGTTCCAGACCGAGCGGGGCCTGGCGGTCGAGACAGCGAGCCACGCGCTGCTGGGCGGCGGTTCCCTTGATCTGTCCCATGAAACGGTCGAGCTGACATTGCTGCCGCAAAATCGCGGCGGGCGCGGTCTGATCCTGAGCGGCCCGCTGGCCGAACCGACGCTGTCCTGGCGCGAGACCGCCCCGATCGAGGCGGATGGTTCGGTCTGTCAGGTGGGACGCGGGCAGCTCAAGCCGGCCAAGCCACGGCCGGCCAAGCCGTCACGATGACGGCTGGACCAGCTTGCAATCCTTCTTGGCCTTGGCCAGACGCTTGCACGCGGCACGGGCCTGATCCTCGGTGAAGCCGGTCAGGCGGGCACGGAAGGTGTGGGCCTTGCCGGCCTTGACCTTGTCGATGTCGATGGTCGCCCGCGAAACCAGGCCGCCCAGCTTGGACGCCGCCGCGCTGGCCGCCTGGTGTGCCGGCTTCTGACTGCCGAACGCGCCAACCTGGATCGCCCAATTGTCGGATTCCAGATCGCCCGAGCCCAGATCCTCGCCATGGCGGGTGCCGGCCATGGCCAGGCTCTTGCCGGCGGCCTTGTTCGATTGCGTCGCCGCGATCAGCCGGTCGAGGTCGGCGCGGTCCTCGTCCTCGGCCTGGGCCGAGCGGATTGCGTGGTTGCCGGCTTTGACGCGGGCGAAGCCCTTGTCGAGAATCTGCGCCATGTTGCGGTCACGCCCGGCGGCGGTGTCGCCGCCGAACACCACGCCGACGATGCGGTGGCCGTCGCGCTTGGCCGAGGCGATCAGATTGAAGCCCGAGGCGTTGATATAGCCGGTCTTGATGCCGTCGGCGCCCTGATAGCGCAGCATCAGGCGGTTGTGGGTCGAAATCGGCTGGCCGCGCCACTTGAACTGGCGGGTCGAGAAATAATGGTAGTGGCGGGCATGGTTGCGGGCGATGGCCCGGCCCAGCAAGGCCTGGTCGCGCGGTGTCGAGACCTGGTCAAGATCGGGCAGGCCCGAGGCGTTCTGATAGGTGGTCGCGTGCATTCCCAACTGGCGCGCCTTGCGGGTCATCATGGCGGCGAAGGAATCTTCGCTGCCGCCCAGCGCCTCGGCGATGACCACGGCGACATCGTTGGCCGACTTGGTGACCAGGGCCAGCACGGCATCTTCCACCGAGATGCGATCGCCCGGCCGCAGCCCCAGTTTCGACGGCGCCTGGGCCGCCGCGTGCGCCGATACCGGCATCGTGGTCGCCAGCGACATCCGCCCGGAATCAAGCGCGTCGAACATCAGGTAAAGGGTCATGACCTTGGTCAGCGACGCCGGGTAGGAACGGCGGTCGGGGTTGACGGCGTACAGCACGTCGCCGTCGTCGGCGTCGATGACAATGGCCGCATAGCGGCTTTCGCGCGGCTGCGCGGCGGCAGGCTGCGGCGCCAACATCGTCGCCGCGAACAAAATGAACGACCCAATGGCCGTGGAAATTATCCGGGTTGCCGCCACCGTTGCCGACCTTCCTTGATCATCAGACCCCATCAGGATAGACCGGCACCTTAAAGAAATGATGACTCCCTGTCCAGTTTACGGCGTCATACGCTTGCCATCTTTTCCCGGCATCAGGGTGAGATAAGATGGCCCCCGACCAACAGGATGAGAAACCATGCGCAAGACCTTGACCATCATTGCCGCGGCGATGACCCTGGCCGGAACCCTGTCAGCCTGTGCTTATCGGGGCGGCGACATCGGCGACCCGGTGGTCCGGAAGTTCTATTGGTACTCGTTCCTCGCCGGCGACGATATCGACGAGCACTGCACCGCCGGCATGCCGGACCGGTTCCGGATGGTCTATAACGGGGTCTATTCCGAACAGGTGCGCATCTACCAGCTGGATTCGCTGCAGAAGGTGCTGTCGGTCAAGGTGGTGGGCTCGGGCAATGCCGGCAAGCTCAGCTCGGACGACCTGCTCGGTCCGTGGCGGGCCGAAGAGTCCAAGATCGCCCTGGACCAGGAAACCTATGATCGGCTGGTGGCGTCGTTCAAGGGCGACGGCATGTTCGGCCCGCCGCCGGTCGGCCTGCGCCTGCCGTCGCAATCCTTCTACTGGACGGCGGCGAGCTGCCTGAACGGAAGCTATCATTTCACCGCCTGGAAGCACCCGTCGGATTCCTTCGATCGGCTGGTGTTCAGCAGCAATCTGTTCGCGCTGGATACCACGGCAATTCCGGTCAAGGCCGCCGGTCCCGTCCCGTTCGACCCGCAGCGGGCCGACAGCGCGCGGCGCGGCGAGGTCACCGACTTCACCCTGGAGGTCGGGCCGCGCGGGCTGCGGCGCTAGGGCATTGGTGACGCATATGATTGGTGTCGATGACGCTTATGTTGCACTGCACAAAAATCCTTGACGAAGTGGGCTCGGCTGGGCATTATAACGATGCTGCGCCGCAATATATCCGGTTCCGGGTTGCGGCCGAACCAATCAAGTCCTTTCGTTTCAGGAGCACCAGCAGATGACCACCGCCGCCAAGACCAAGGTTGCCGCCAAGAAGATCGAACAGGCCGTCGCCGCCGGCCAGGAAACCATCGAAAGCGCCGTCAAGGTCGGCCAGCAGGCCGCCCAGAAGGTCGCCGCCGCCGGTCAAGAGACCATCGAGAGCGCCGTCAAGGTCGGCCAGGAAGCCGCCCAGAAGGTGGTCGCCGCCGGTCAGGAGACCATCGAGAGCGCCGTCAAGGTCGGCCAGGAAGCCGCCCAGAAGGTGGTCGCCGCCGGTCAGGAAACCATCGACACCGCCGTCAAGGCTGGTCAGGAAGCCGCCCAGAAGGCCCAGGCCGTCGCCGAGAAGGCCCAGGCCGCCGCTCTGAAGTCTTACGAGGACGCCCAGGTTTCGACCAAGGACGGCATCGACGCCGTCATCAAGTCGAGCGAGATCCTGACCTCGGGTCTGCAGGAAATCACCCAGGCGGTGGTCTCCCTGACCCAGACCAGCATCGAGGAAAGCGTCTCGGTCTCGAAGCAGATCCTGGCCGCCAAGTCGATCCGCGAGTGGGCCGACCTGCAGTCGACCCTGTCCAAGGCTCAGGTCGATCGCCTGGTCGCCGAGACCACCCGCCTGTCCGACCTGTCCTTGAAGCTGATCGAGGACGCCTTCGCCCCGATCACCGCCCAGGTCAATGCCGGCATCGACCGCATGGTCAAGCTGGCCGCCTAGGCCTTTACGCCTTCAAGAAAGCCCGGCGGGGGAACCTGCCGGGCTTTTTTTGTGGCTTTTCCGGCCTTCCTGCCAATGAGGGGCTTTTCGTTCGCCACTTCCGCCCAATATGATAGGCGTATACCTGTGGCCAAAACCCTAGCTAGCGTGATCATGAGCGACAACAAAGACGACCGGCGCAACGAGGACGGACCCCAGACCGGTGTGGTCATCAAGACCCGCCCGAAGACCAAGAAGCCCTCGATGTACAAGGTCTTGATGCTAAACGACGACTACACGCCGATGGAGTTCGTCGTGCACGTCCTGGAACGGTTCTTCGGCAAGAACCGTGAAGAGGCGACGCGCATCATGTTGCACGTTCATACCAGGGGGGTCGGCATCTGCGGCGTGTACACCTATGAGGTGGCGGAAACCAAGGTGACCCAGGTCATGGATTTGGCCCGGCAGAACCAGCATCCGCTGCAATGTACCATCGAAAAGGAATAGCCGCGGAAGGGGTACGGCCATGCTGTCTCGCAATCTGGAGCAAAGCCTGCATCGGGCGCTGGCTCATGCCACCGAGCGCCACCACGAATACGCCACCCTGGAACATCTGCTGCTGTCCTTAGCCGACGACCAGGACGCGGTGGCGGTGCTTCGGGCCTGCAACGTCGATGTCGAACGCCTGAAGAAGGATCTGGTCGAGTTCATCGACACGTCTCTGGCCGATCTGGTGGCGCCGCAAGCGGGCGACCCCAAGCCGACCGCCGGCTTCCAGCGGGTGGTCCAGCGCGCCGCCATTCATGTCCAATCCTCGGGCCGCGAAGAGGTGACCGGCGCCAACGTCATCGTCGCCTTGTTCTCGGAACGTGAATCCCACGCCGTCTATTTCCTGCAGACCCAGGACATGACCCGTCTGGACGCGGTCAATTACATCAGCCATGGCGTCGCCAAGGCGCCCGGCCGCAGCCAGGCCAAGCCGGTGCACGGCGCCGACGACGAAGCCGGCGCCGAGAAGGTGGTCAAGAAGGGCCAGGAGGCGCTGACCGCCTATTGTGTCAACCTCAACAAGAAGGCCAGCCAGGGCAAGATCGACCCGCTGATCGGCCGCGAGCCGGAAGTCGAGCGCACCATCCAGATCCTGTGCCGCCGTTCGAAGAACAATCCGCTTTATGTCGGCGATCCCGGCGTCGGCAAGACCGCCATCGCCGAGGGTCTGGCCCTGAAGATCGTGCGCGGCGAGGTGCCCGACGTCTTGAAGGACGCGACCATCTTCGCGCTGGACATGGGCACGCTGCTGGCCGGCACCCGTTATCGCGGCGATTTCGAGGAACGGCTGAAGGCGGTGGTGACCGAGCTCGAGAATTATCCCGGCGCCATCATGTTCATCGACGAGATCCACACGGTGATCGGAGCCGGTGCCACCTCGGGCGGTTCGATGGATGCCTCGAACCTGTTGAAGCCGGCCCTGGCCGCCGGCGTGCTGCGCTGCATCGGCTCGACCACCTACAAGGAATACCGCAACCATTTCGAAAAGGACCGCGCCCTGGTGCGCCGGTTCCAGAAGATCGATGTCAACGAGCCCTCGGTCGAGGATTCCATCAAGATCCTGACCGGCCTCAAGCCCTATTACGAAAGCCATCACCGGGTGAAGTACCTGCCCGAGGCGATCCGGGCCTCGGTCGAGCTGGCGGCCAAGTACATCACCGACCGCAAGTTGCCGGACAAGGCCATCGACGTCATCGACGAGGTCGGCGCGGCGCGCATGTTGCTGCCCGAATCCAAGCGGCGCAAGACGGTGACCGTCAAGGATGTCGAGGAAATCGTCGCCAAGATCGCCCGCATCCCCCCCAAGTCGGTGTCGGTCAGCGACACCGAGGCGCTCCGCACCCTGGATCGCGACCTGAAGACCCTGGTGTTCGGCCAGGATCAGGCCATCGACGCGCTGTCGGCGGCCATCAAGCTGGCGCGTGCAGGCCTGCGCGAGCCGGAAAAGCCGATCGGCTGCTATCTGTTCAGTGGCCCGACCGGTGTCGGCAAGACCGAGGTGGCCCGCCAGTTGGCCCGTATCCTGGGGATCGAGCTGACCCGCTTCGACATGAGCGAGTATATGGAGCGCCATTCGGTGTCGCGTCTGATCGGTGCGCCGCCCGGCTATGTCGGCTTCGACCAGGGCGGCCTGCTGACCGACGCCATCGACCAGCACCCCCATTCGGTGCTGCTGCTGGACGAGATCGAGAAGGCCCATCCCGACCTGTTCAACATCTTGCTGCAGGTGATGGACCACGGACGCCTGACCGACCATAACGGCAAAAGCGTCGATTTCCGCAACGTCATCTTGATCATGACCACCAATGCCGGCGCCGCCGACCTGGCCAAGCCGGCCATCGGCTTCGAACGCGAGGTCCGCGACGGCGACGACAAGGAAGCGATCCAGCGCATGTTCAGCCCCGAGTTCCGCAACCGGCTGGACCAGACCATTGCCTTCGCCAATCTGTCGCCGGAAGTGGTGGCCCAGGTGGTCGATAAGTTCATCATCCAACTGGAAGCCCAGCTGAGCGACCGCGACGTCCATATCGAACTGTCCGACGAGGCCCGGGCCTGGCTGGCCAAGAAGGGCTATGACCGCCAGTTCGGCGCCCGCCCGCTGAGCCGCGTCATCCAGGAGCACATCAAGAAGCCGCTGGCCGAGGAATTGCTGTTCGGTCGGCTGGCCAAGGGCGGGCTGGTCCGTCTGGATATGGTCGATGGCAAGATGGTCTTCACCTATGGAGACGATGCCAAGTCCGCGCCAAAGGTTCCGGCTCTGGTCGAATAGATCAGCCCCAAAGACTTGACAGAGGACGGGCGGATCGGCATAATATGTCTACAGTGAACGAAAGGGAGGGGTGCTTCCCCTGGTACAGTCTCTAGCGAACCAGTACTTCTAACAACCCCCGGTGGGGTAGGGAATCTGGTCAGGAGGGTGTGTAACGGCATGACGCCGCCGGGTAAGAAGAAAGGGGATGTCGCCTAGGATGACGTCTCTGAGCTTTGACAATTCGGAGTTCCTGTATCGGCATCTTGCCGAATGATCGGGCCGCGTGGCCCACACAAAGACGAAAGCCCCGCGACGAGCGCTGATCCGCCCGCGGGGCTTCGCTTTTGTCCGGCGCAATGAAATTTGGCTCCTCGACGCCTCACGTCGATTTGAAGAGTTCGCCGAGGGGCGCGGCGATCAGGTAGATCATGGTTATGAAGGTGCGGACGTTGCGGAAGCCGCACGGGCTTTCTGGTGCAACCTGCAAATCAGGGCTACGTTGGGAGGGATATCCGTGTTGCTGGAATGGAATCGGAGATGGCTTCCAAAACCACGTTGAGCGTCAAGAACCTGGAAGCCCTGGGGGCCGAGCGTCTGGCCGAATTGCTGATGGAGATCAGCACCGGCGATGCGGCGGCCAAACGCATGCTGCGGTTGGAACTGGCGGGGGCTCAAAGCCCGTTCGAATTGGCGAAGGAGGTGCGCAAGCGCCTGACCACCGTTGCCCGCTCGCGATCTTTCGTGGATTGGCAGGGCGTGCGTTCCCTGGCTAATGACCTGGACATCCAGCGCCGCGCCATCGTTGAAACGGTGGCCAAGGCCGACGCCAAAGAGGCGTTGGATCTGCTGTGGCGTTTCTTGGCCCTGGCCAGTTCGGTCTATCAGCGATGCGACGACAGCAACGGTGTTGTCGGAGACGTCTTTCGCGCCGCCTGTCCCGCCATCGGTGATTTGGCGCTGAAGGCGAAAATGCCCCCTGAACGTCTGGCCGATCAGGTTTATGAAGCGTTGATCGCCAATGATTACGGTCAGTTCGACGGATTGATCGGGATCACCGCACCGGCTTTGGGGAAAGATGGGCTCGCCCACCTCAAGCGGCGTATGGTCGAATTGTCCAATACCCCTGTTCCCCGTCCGGCGGATAAGGATCGGGTCAAGATCGGCTGGTCATCCTCCGGCCCCATTTACGAGGATCAGATCGCGGAAAGCTCCCGCGCCAGTACGGTGCGCTATGCCTTGCAGGAAATTGCCGACGCCGAAGGCGACGTGGAGGCCTTCATGGCGCAGTATAAGCCGGAAGCCCGCAAATTCCCGCCGGTTGCCGCCGAGATCGCCCGCCGTTTGCTGGCGGCGGGCCGGGCCGAAGATGCCTTGCGGATCATCGAAGAGGCGGAGCACCGTAAGTCACGTCTCTGGGATTGGCCGGATGTGGAGTGGGTGGACGCTCGCATCGACACCCTGGATGCTCTGGGGCGGGGCGACGATGCTCAAGCCGCCCGCTGGGAGTTCTTCCTGCAATCCCTGTCGCCCGAGCATCTGCGGGCCTATCTGAAGCGCCTGCCCGATTTCGACGATGTGGAGGCCGAGGACAAGGCGCTGGACCATGCGCAACAGGCACCCAACCTGACTCATGCTCTGGCGCTTCTGGTGTCGTGGCCCGCCTTGGATCGGGCGGCCGCCATGGTGCTGCGGCGGGCGGGGGATGTGGATGGCGACCGCTATGAGGTTCTGCCGCAAGCGGCGAAGGCGCTGTCCGCCCGCCATCCTCTGGCGGCGACGGTGCTGCATCGGGCACTGATCGACTTTGCCCTGACCCGCAACCGCACCGGCCGTTACAAACACGCGGCGCGGCACCTGCTGGAATGTTCCAGCCTGTCGTCCGCCATCGACGATTTTGCGGTGTTCGAGGCGCACGATGCCTATGTGACCCGCTTGAAGCGGGAGCACGGCAAGAAGTCGTCGTTCTGGTCGCTGGTGACGCTATAGGGGGGCTGCGAAATGTATTGTTGACCGGATACATTTGGCGACGCACCTTACGGCGCACGCTCCCTTTAGTTGATACATTTGTGGCTGCCCCCACTATCGAGGCTGCATGTCGATGGTCAATGGCAGGACGCTCTAGATGTGAAGTCGCAGGAGGTTGGCGACATGGCCGACGCAGAGCTGGGGCATGCGTTCCAAGAAGCGCAAGACGCCGTTCAGAAAGCCCTTGACGCCCTTCCTCTCAGTGATCGGTGGGCCATCATGCCGCGGGTGGTCCGCGTCACGGCCGTACGGACATCGGCCTATATCGATGAAGAGATCTGGAGCCAGGGGGCTGACGGGAATGATGAGGGGCTGGGGCTGTCGGGACAGACGATCGAGGCCCGGATCGGCCATGTCGTCAGTGTGGTCACGGTCTTCGCAAGAAACAGCGGCCGCACCCGTCCGGTCTTGCTTTACAATCACGGCAATGGACTGCCGGAAATCCTGACAGGAAATTTCGCCCCCTTGCTGAGAAGCCCTTTCGAGAAGTGGGTGTTGATCGCTGGCGGCGCAGGAATGATCGCATCCTTCATGTCTTTGCCGTGGCTGAGCAAAGTCATCCCGCGGCCCGGCCGTCTGGGAGCCTTGGTCATCCTGGCCGGCGGTGGCCTGTTGGGGATGGGGATCGCGTTCCCCACCCGAAGGAGGCGGCGATTGCGCCACTCTCTCGACGCCATGTGCCGGATGCTGATCGAGCGATTGGTGCGTCACGGTCGCATCGACGACATGACCATAGATATCAGTCCCGAATCACTCCCCCAGTCGTAACCTCCTGGCGTCGGCGATGTCGGCGCGCTGCCAGGCGGCGACCAGGTCCAGGGTGGCGTTGAAGGCGTCGGTGACGTCGGGGCCTTCGGCACGGGTCGGGTGGCCGTCGGGGGCCAGTTCCACCGTGAAGGCGTGTTTGCCGGTGCGGCTCATCGCCGCCAGGCGGCCGTCGCTCCAGGTCAGGCGGACTTGGGCGCCCTGGCTGTCACTCAGATGGGTCAGGCGGGTGCCGTCTTCATCCCACACCGCTTCCAGTTTGTCGAAGCCCTCGACCAGACGAATCATCCGGCCGGTGCGCGGGTGGACCTTGGCTTCGATCGGTGGCGAGTTGGCGGGACTTAAGCGCAGCCGGGCCAGGTCAAGGTCGATGTCGGTGATCCGCCCCAAGAGCGCCAATCGGGCAACGATCTGGTCGCGGATCGCCTGGCCGGCGGCGACGCTGGGATTGCCCGATTCCCCCAGTCGGCTCAGGTGATGCGAGTGGATCAAGGCCAACACCGCCGATCCACCGCTCCCGGCGTGGGCCTGCAAGGCCAGCAAGCGACGGTCGGGATCGTCGGGGTCGCGTTCGACCAACCGGGCGACTTGGGCAAACACATGTCCCCAGCCCAGCCGCTCGGCGATTTCGGGCCGCAGCAGGGTGGAAATCGCCTCGGGCTCGTCGGGCCGGATCCGCACCCACTCGGCCGCGGACGTCGCCGCCCGCGGCCAGTCGCCCCGATCGATCGCGGTGCGGGTCTGGTCGCGGATGGCGTCGCCCAGCAAGGCGGTGGCCGGACGGGCCGGCCCCTTGGGCGCTCGCAAACTCTCGGCGGCCTGGCGGCGCTCGGCCGCCTTGGTCGAGGACCCGACCGCCTCCAGCGAAATGGCCAGCCGGGTCAGCAAGGCCGGGGTGGCGACGCCGCCCTGGTCCAGATAGCGCTCGGCCAGCTTCACCGCCTGGCGGTGGTCGCCGAAGCTTTGCAGGGCGCCGATGTCGGCCTCCATCAATTCGGGGCCGATATCCATGCGGGCGGTGCGCATCGCCTCGACCGCCTGATGCACTCGGACCGGCATGCCGGCCACCAGCAAGGCGCGGACCAGGGCTAGGCGGGCGCCGGGGTCCATGGGGGCCAGTTCGACCACCCGGGCCAGATAGGGCAGCGCCTTCAGCGGGCGCTTGCCCTGCAGTTCCAGCGCGCCCCTCCGGGCCATCAGGTCGGGATCGGTGGGCCATTGGGCCAGCCCGGCTTCCAGCAGGCGGGCGGCGCGGCCGCGTTCCCCGGCGGCGGTCAGGGCGGCGGCGCCCTTCATCACCGCAAGATAGGGATCGACGTCGTCGGTCAGCATCTGCGCCTCGCCGTCGCGGCCCAGGCGGATCAAGGCGGCGGCGTGGGTAATGGCGTCGCCGCCCTGGCGGGCGAAGGCGATGGCCGCCTCGGCGAAGCGTTCCTGGGCATAAAGCTGATAGCCGTCCTCGGCCCGGGCGCCACCGCCGGACGGCGCGGCAACCAGCAGCAAACCAAGAAGGGCGGCTCTAGCCTTGATCATGACTGGGGTCGAACACCTCGTCGAAACTGGCCATCAGGGCCGAATCGACCTCGGGCATGGTGGGTGTCAGCCCCAGGTCCCACAGCGACGTCACCCCATATTGACTGATCCCGCACGGCACGATGCCGGAAAAATGCGAAAGCTCGGGATCGACATTCAAGGCGACGCCGTGAAAGCTGACCCAATGGCGGACCCGCACGCCGATGGCGGCGATCTTGTCCTCGCGGCCCTGGCCGCGATCTACCCAGATGCCGACCCGGCCGTCGCGCCGCTCGCCCTTGACGACGAAGCGGTCCAGGGTGCGGATCAGCCATTCCTCGAGATCGTGGACGAAGGCGCGGATGTCGGCGCCGCGCTTCTTCAGGTCCAGCATGACATAGGCCACGCGCTGGCCGGGGCCGTGATAGGTGTACTGGCCGCCGCGTCCGGTCTGGTAGACCGGGAAACGGTCGGGGTCGAGAAGGTCCCTGGGGTCGGCGCTGGTGCCGGCGGTGTAAAGGGCGGGGTGTTCCAGCAGCCAGACGCATTCCGGCTGGGTGCCGGCACGGATGGCCGCGACCCGGGTCTCCATGAAGTCCAGGGCCTCGGGGTATGTGACGGGCTCGTCGCTGATGCGCCATTCGATCGGGTCGGGCATGGGAAAGTCCGCTTGAATATCTGAGACCGATTTGGTATTCCGGCGTCTCCCCGTTGGCAAGAGCATTTGCGGCGGGTGTTTGCCAGCTATGCGACCGTGGCGGAACTGGTAGACGCGCACGCTTGAGGTGCGTGTGGCTTATGTCGTGGGAGTTCGAGTCTCCCCGGTCGCACCAAATCGAAAACCCCGCAGCCCCTGGCTGCGGGGTTTTTCGCGTCAAGGTCGGGTTGATTGCCCTGACATCACCAGGGGTCGTCTCGCGGAGCCTTTTACGTTCGGATATCCGCAAGCATGCCGATGCCGGGCTTGAGCTTTCGGACGGATCGGCGTATGCGATGAATCCCACCCGCATGGGCGGACTCGAAAAGTAATAAAATTACCGAGGCAGCGACCCCTATGAGCATGTCGGATGAACTGCGCGACAGCGCCCTGGAATACCATCGCCTTCCGGTTCCCGGAAAGATAAGTGTCAATCCGACCAAGCCCTTGGCGACCCAGCGCGACCTGGCGCTGGCCTATTCGCCGGGCGTCGCCGCCGCCTGCGAAGAGATCGTCAAGGACGCCGATTCCGCCGTCGAGTTCACCGCCCGGGGTAATCTTGTTGCGGTGGTGACCAACGGCACCGCCGTCCTGGGGCTGGGCGCCATCGGTCCGCTGGCCGCCAAGCCGGTGATGGAAGGCAAGGGCGTGCTGTTCAAGAAGTTCGCCGGCATCGACGTCTTCGACATGGAACTGGCCGAGCTTGATCCCGACCGGCTGGTCGACATCATCGCCGCCATGGAGCCGACCTTCGGCGCCATCAATCTGGAAGACATCAAGGCCCCGGAATGTTTCGAGGTCGAGCGCAAGCTGAAGGAACGCCTCAAGATTCCGGTGATGCACGACGACCAGCACGGCACCGCCATCGTGGTCGCCGCCGCCATGGTCAACGCGCTGCGCATCGCCGGCAAGGATATCGGCAAGGTCAAGCTGGTGGCCTCGGGCGCTGGCGCCGCCGCGCTGGCCTGCCTGAACCTTCTGGTCAGCGTCGGCATCAAGCGCGAAAACATCTGGGTCACCGACATCAAGGGCGTGGTCTATAAGGGCCGCAACGAGCTGATGGACCCCTACAAGGAAATCTTCGCACAAGAGACCGACGCCCGCGTGCTGGACGAGGTGATCGGCGGCGCCGACATCTTCCTGGGCCTGTCGGCGCCGCGCGTGCTGACGCCCGAGATGGTGGCCAAGATGGCCCCCAAGCCGATCGTCTTCGCCCTTGCCAATCCGACGCCCGAGATCCTGCCCGACGAGGTCAAGAGCGTGCGGCCCGACGCCATCATCGCCACCGGGCGCTCGGATTACCCCAACCAGGTCAACAATGTCCTGGTGTTCCCCTACATTTTCCGCGGCGCCCTCGATGTCGGCGCCACCCAGATCAACGAGGAAATGAAGCTGGCGGCGACCTATGCCCTGGCCGAGCTGGCCATGGCCGAATCGGACGAAAGGGTGCGCGCCGCCTATGGCGAGCAGCCTTTGTCGTTCGGGCCGGAATATCTGATCCCCAAGCCGTTCGATTCGCGCCTGATCCTGAAAATGGCGCCGGCCGTCGCCAGGGCCGCGATGAATTCCGGGGTCGCGCGCCGCCCGATCATCGATTTCGACGCCTATCAGGAAACGCTGTCGCAGTTCGTCTTCCGCTCGGGCCTGGTGATGAAGCCGGTGTTCGACCGCGCCCGCCAGGACCTGCGCCGCATCGTCTATTGCGAGGGCGAAAGCCGCCGGGTGCTGATGGCGGTCCAGACCGTGGTCGATGACGGCCTGGCCTATCCGATCCTGATCGGCCGGCGCGACGTGGTGACCAAGCGCATCGTCGAATTGGACCTGCGTCTGAAGCTCGGCGAGCATTTCGACCTGTGCGATCCCAACGACGATCCGCGCTATAACGATTATTGGCGGCTTTACCATTCGATCCAGGAACGCAACGGCGTCAGCCCGGAATATGCCCGCACCATGGTCCGCACCCGCAGCACGGTGATCGGCACCTTGATGGTGCGCCGTCGCGAGGCCGACGCCCTGATCTGCGGCACCATCGGCCGCTATGACAAGCACCTGGCCCATATCCGTGACGTCATCGGGCTGAAGGCCGGGGTCAACCGGCCGGCGGCAATGAATCTTTTGATCATGCCGCAGGGCACCTTCTTCATCTGCGACACCTATGTCACCCCCGATCCCAGCCCCGAGCAGATCGTCGATTCCGTCCTTCTGGCCGCCGAGGAAGTGCGGCGCTTCGGTATCGAGCCCAAGGTCGGCTTGTTGTCCCATTCGAACTTCGGCTCGCGCCAGACCGATTCGGCCCTGAAGATGCGCGCCGCCCTGGCGATGCTGCACGAACGGGCGCCGTACCTGGAAGCCGAGGGCGAGATGCACGGCGACGCCGCGCTGTCGGAAGAGATCCGCACGCGAATTTTCCCAAACTCGCGCTTGAAGGGACAGGCCAATCTGTTGATCATGCCGAACCTGGACGCGGCGAACATTTCCTTCAACCTGTTGAAGGTTCTCGGCGAAGGCCTTTCGGTCGGACCGATTCTGATGGGCGCCGCGTTGCCGGCCCATATTTTGACGCCTTCGGCGACGGTGCGGAACATCATCAATATGACCGCACTGGCCGCCGTCGACGCCCAGATGGTTGCCCATCAGCGGGGATAGAGTGCAGGACAAGGCGAACGGCGCGAATTCGGGAAGTCTGGAAGTCGAAGACGATCTTTACGGTCTCGACCCCGAATTCGTGCGTTCGGTCGAGGAGGCCTTGGCCGAGGGCCGCATTGACGCCGCCCGCGAGCTGACCGAGCCCCTGCATTATTCCGACGCCGCCGACTTGCTGGAGCGCCTGGACGCCGAGGATCGCGCCAAGCTGGTCGAGGTGTTGCGCGCCGATTTCGAACCCGAAATCCTGACCGAGCTGGACGAGGGCGTGCGCGACGAGGTGATCGAGGCCCTGGGCTTCGCCGACCTTGCCACCGCCATCGCCGAACTGGATTCGGACGATGCCGTCTGGCTGGTCTCGCAGTTGGACGAGGACGAGCGGGCCCGGGTGATGGAGGCGCTGCCGTCGGAAACCCGCGCCATCGTCGCCCAAGGCCTTTCGTATCCGGAATATTCCGCCGGCCGAATGATGCAGCGGGAATTGGTGGCGGTGCCGGCCTATTGGACGGTGGGCGAGACCATCGATTATCTGCGCGCCGCCCATTCGGTGCCCGACGAGTTCTATGATCTGTACGTGGTCGATCCGCGTCACCGCCCCATCGGCAAGATCGGCCTGGCCCGGCTGGTGCGCGGGCGTCGGCCGCAGCGCCTGCGCGAGATCATGGACGATGAAAGCCTGACCGTGCCGGTGGCCGCCGACCGCGAGGAAGTGGCCTTCCTGTTCCGCCAGCAGGATCTGGTCTCGGCCCCGGTGGTGGACGGGGCGGGCCGTCTGGTCGGCGTCATCACCATCGACGACGTCGTCGACGTCATCGACGAGGAAGCCGCCGACGACATGCTGCGCCTGGCCGGCGTGCCCGACACCGACCTTTACCGCGCCGTCAAGGACACCGTGCGCTCGCGCATTCCGTGGCTGCTGGTCAATATGTGCACGGCCATCGTCGCCTCCAGCGTCATCGGCCTGTTCGAGCACACGCTGGAACAGATCGTCGCCCTGGCGGTGCTGATGCCGATCGTCGCCGGCCTGGGCGGCAATGCCGGCACCCAGACCCTGGCGGTGGCGGTGCGCGGCCTGGCCACCAAGGAACTGGATTTCGACAACGCGCTGCAGGTGATCGGCAAGGAAGTGCTGGTCGGCATGATCAACGGCGTGGTCATCGCCTGTCTGATCGGCCCGGTGGCGTGGGCATGGTTCGGCCAGCCGACCATCGGCCTGGTGATCGGCGCGGCCTTGGTATTCAACCTGTTCATCGCCGGCCTGATGGGGTCGGTGATCCCGTTGACGCTGGAAAAGTTCGGAATCGATCCGGCGGTGGCCAGCTCGATCTTCCTGACCATGTGCACCGACAGCCTGGGCTTCTTCGCCTTCCTGGGGCTGGCGACGATGTTCTTGTTGTGAAACGCCCTCAGGCGCCGGGCGCTCGCCTCCGCTCGGCTAGGCTTCGCTCGCATAAGCTCGCGGGCCCTCAACGGGCCAGTCCCTCGCTGCGCTCGCTCCGTACCAGCCCATGACGCCTGAGGAAATCCAGGCCCGCATCCTCTACAAGGATCAGGACGTCATCGTCCTGGACAAGCCGCCCGGGCTGGCGGTTCATGCCGGCCCCAATTCTCCCGACCATCTGGAACTTTATCTGCCGCAGCTTTGCTTCGGCTGGGCCAAGCCGCCCCGGCTGGCCCATCGGCTGGATCGCGACACTTCGGGCTGCCTGATCCTGGGCCGTCACGACAAGGCCATCTCGCGGCTGGGCAAGCTGTTCATGGCGCACCGGATCGGCAAGGCCTATTGGGCGGTCACCATCGGCGCCCCCGACACCGATTGCGGCACCATCGATGCGCCGTTGTTGAAGCTGACCGGCAAGGGCGGCTGGCGCATGGTGATCGACCCGGCCGGGCAGCCAGCCGTCACCGACTGGCGGGTGCTGGGCCGCGGCGACGGCATGGCCTGGATCGAATGCGTGCCGCGCACCGGGCGCACCCACCAGATCCGGCTGCATCTGAAGGCGCTGGGTTGTCCGCTCCGCGGCGACGCTTATTACGGACCCGATCCGAATCCGCCGATGCGACTGCATTTGCATTCGCGCATGGTGTCGATCCCGCCGCTATCGGCGGGCAAACCCCCGATCCACGCCGAAGCCCCGCCACCCGACCATATGCGGGCGGCGCTGGCGGCGTGCGGCTGGTCCGAACCTAGACCGTGATGTTGACGTTGTGTCCGCCGCCGCCAACATTGATGGCGGCGGTCGAGGGGGCGACCGGCTGACCCTGGGCGGCGGCGGTGACCAGATGAAGCGCCGTGGCCTCCTGCATGGCCGCCTGCTTCAGCATGCGGGCCGCCATATCGTGACCGAACTGCTCGCGCCGCATGACCAAAGCCATGTCGGCCACCGATCCGATGTCCATGACCGAAACCCTCGGGTTAAGGAACAATGAAGAACTATAGCACGAAACGCGCCCGGATGTCACGAAACGCACAGGGGCTGGGCTTCAGGTCTATTGCGGATTGCCGAACAATTCGCGGGTGACCTGGCCGATCAGCCGGCGGAAGCGGGAATCGGTCGGGCCGTCGATTCGGGCGACCCAGCCCTTGACCGAGGCCAGCATCTGGCCGTCGTCGCAGAAGCTGGCGATCAATGTGATTTTCTCCGCGGGCGCGCCCAGCGCCACCTTGCCGGCGCACAGGCTTTTGGGGTCGGTGGTGTCGGCGGCATTGAAGGCCAGGATCACGCGGAATTGCGGGCGCGGCGCTTGCGAGCGGTCGGCGGTGAAGGTGATCGGGCGGCCGATCAACTGGCCGGTCATGGCGTCGGCGACGTGACCGGACAGGCTTTCCGGCGACAGGTCGGCGAAGGGCTGGCCCAGCACCTCGACCAGCATCGGGCCGGCGCTGCTGGCATAAACCATGGTGCTCCAGGTCGCCGGGCTGCGCCAGGTGCCCGACACCGTCGCCGGGCCGTCCTCGCACGCGGCGACCACCGAGGCGATCGCGGCGGCGCCCAAGGACAATAGTCGTTTCAACATCGCCGGCTCTCCGTGAATTTTGCCCTCTAAAGGTGCCATGGAGCGCCCAAGTGGACAATCAGTGGAATCTGTTCCCGTTGTGCGTAAGGTCCAGACCCGATATAAGTAAATTTAACAAAATATAATCAACCCCCCGCAGCTGCGGAAGGGAGCATGGGATGGCTGTCGTCGAGGAGAGGTCCCGTCGGGTGCTGGTGATCGATTCCAGCCAACATATCCGGCGTCTGTTCGTAACGCTTCTGGCCGCGGTCGAGGTCAAGGACGTCGCCGAGGCGCGCACCCCCAATCAGGCGGTGGCCCGTCTGATGGGCAACGACATCGACCTGATCATCCTGGATCTGCCGCGCGATTCGACCGAGGCGCTGCTGTTCGTCCATCGCCTGCGCAAAGGCGAGTTCGGCAATGCCCGCCTGCCGGTTCTGGCGCTTTCGGCCACCACCCACCATGCCGTGCTGGAAACCGCCTGGGAAGCCGGCATCGACGACGTCATCGCCAAGCCGTTGTCGGCCATCGACATCATCCACCGCGCCGGCTGGCTGTTGGAAAAGCGCGAGGACAACACCGCCATCGCCAAAGCGGCGGAGTAGGCCGGGGTGTCTGATGATCCGCCGATCGATGCCGATGCGCTGGCACGCGCCGAAGCCGCCTTGGCTGCCCTGTCGAAGGACTATCTGAGCTGGGCCGAGGCCGATCTGACGGCGTTGCGTCGCGCCCTGGCCGACCGCGACTGGGACGGTCTGCACCGGATCGCCCACAACACCAAGGGGCAGGCGGCGACGTTCGGCTATCCCTTGCTCTCGGTTCTGGCCGGGCGCCTGTGCGCGCTGATCCTGACCCATGGGCAGCCGGAACCCGACCAGTGGCGCCAGGCCCAGGCGCTGGTGGACGGCATCGGCCAGGTGCTGGACAGCCGCCTGACCGGCGACGGCGGCGAGGCTGGCCAGCAATTGCTGGCCGAGCTTTCCTGAGCCGCGGCTTGCGCGCCGCCCTTTTGGCCCCCATAACTTTCGCACCAGAATCCTTGATGGTGCCGATGATGCGCGTGTCCCGTCTTCTGATCGCTGCCTGCCTGCTGGTTCCGGCGGCGGCCCTGGCCCAAACCGTGCCGACCTCGCGCGAGCAGGTGCGTTACTCCTATGCCCCGGTGGTCAAGCAGACCGCGCCGGCGGTGGTCAACATCTACACCAAGCGGGTGGTCCGCCAGGCCGCTTCGCCGCTGCTGTCCGACCCGTTCTTCCGCCGCTTCTTCGGCGACGTGGTGCCGCACGGCATGCCGCAAGAGCGGGTGCAGAACAGCCTGGGCTCGGGCGTGATCGTCGGGGCCGACGGCACGGTGGTCACCAACCACCATGTCATCAAGGGCGCCGACGAGGTGACGGTGGTCCTGTCGGACCGCCGCGAGTTCGAGGCCCGCATCCTGGGCTCGGACGAACGCACCGACCTGGCGATCCTGAAGATCGACCTGCCCAAGGGAACCACCCTGCCGGCCCTGCCGATGGGCGATTCCGACGCGCTCGAGGTCGGCGATCTGGTCATCGCCGTCGGCAACCCGTTCGGGGTTGGCCAGACGGTGACGTCGGGCATCGTCTCGGCGCTGGCCCGCACCAATATCGGCATCACCGACTACCGTTCCTTCATCCAGACCGACGCCGCCATCAATCCCGGCAATTCCGGCGGCGCCCTGGTCGATATGAACGGCCGGCTGATCGGCATCAATTCGGCCATCTATTCCAAGGATGGCGGGTCCAACGGCATCGGCTTCGCCATTCCCACCGCCATGGTCCGCTCGGTGCTGGCCAGCATCAAGGAAACCGGCAAGGTGGTGCGGCCCTGGCTGGGCGCCACCGGCAAGCCGGTGACCAACGATCTGGCCCAGGCCCTGCGGCTGCCGCGTCCGGCCGGCGTGCTGCTGGACACCATCCAACGCGACGGCCCGGCGGCCCGCGGCGGTCTGAAGGCCGGCGACGTCGTCACCGCCATCAACGGCCGCGAGGTCGATGACGCCGAATCCCTGCGCTTCCGCCTGGCCACGCTGACACCCGGCGCCGACGCCACCTTCGCCGTGCTGCGCGACGGCCAGCCGCAAAGCTTCACCGTCCGCCTGGTGGCGCCGCCGGAAAACCCGCCGCGCGAGATCACGGAAATCGGCGGCACCAACCCCTATACCGGGGCGACCATCGCCAATCTCAATCCGGCCTTGGCCGAGGAACTGGGGCTGGAAGGCTCGCCGACCGGGGTGGTGGTGTTGAAGATCAAGCGCGGATCGATTGCCCATCGGCTGCGCATCCAGCCGGGCGACCTGATGCTCGAGGTCAATGGCCGGGCCATCGCCTCGGTGGCCGAGGCCAAGCGGGCGCTGGCCGCCGAGGCCCGGCGCTGGACCATCACCGTCAACCGCGATGGCGAGACCCTGTCCCTGCAGGTCGGCGGGTGACCACCCTGTTCGAACGCCCCGAGGATCGGCCGCTGGCCGACCGGCTGCGGCCGGCCAGCCTGGATCAGGTGGTCGGCCAGGACCATCTGCTGGGGGCCGACGGCCCGCTGGGGCGGATGCTGGGGGCCGGCCGGCTGACCTCGATCATCCTGTGGGGGCCGCCGGGGTGCGGCAAGACCACCATCGCCCGCCTGCTGGCCGAACGGACCAATCTGCATTTCGAACCCTTGAGCGCGGTGTTTTCCGGCGTGGCCGACCTGCGCAAGGTGTTCGAGGCGGCCAAGGGCAGGAAGGCGGTGGGGCAGGGGACTTTGTTGTTCGTCGATGAAATCCATCGCTTCAACCGCGCCCAGCAGGATGGCTTCCTGCCCTTCGTCGAGGACGGCACCGTGGTCCTGGTCGGCGCCACCACCGAAAATCCCAGCTTCGAGTTGAACGGCGCCTTGCTGTCCAGAACCCAGGTGCTGGTGTTGAAACGGCTGGACGAGGCGGCGCTGGACGCCCTGATCGACCGGGCCGAGGCCCTGCTGGGCCACGCCCTGCCGCTGGATAAGGACGGCCGCGCCGCCTTGCAGGCGATGGCCGATGGCGACGGCCGCTATTTCCTGAATTTGATCGAGGCGCTGTCGACCCTGCCGCCAGGGCCGGTGCTGGACGCTGGCGGTCTGGCGCAAGTGGTGCAAAAGCGGGCGCCGGCTTACGACAAGGACCGCGAGGGCCATTACAACCTGATCAGCGCCCTGCACAAATCCTTGCGCGGGTCCGATACCGACGCGGCGCTTTACTGGATGGCCCGCATGCTGGATGGCGGCGAGGACCCGTTGTTTATCGCCCGGCGCCTGACCCGCTTTGCCGTCGAGGATATCGGCCTGGCCGATCCGGGCGCGGTGCAGCAGGCCCTGGCCGCCTGGGACGTCTATGAACGCCTGGGCAGTCCGGAAGGCGAGCTGGCCTTGGCGCAACTGGTCATCTATCTCGGCACCGCGCCCAAGTCCAATGCCGCGTACATGGCCTTCAAGGCGGCGATGCGCTCGGCCAAGCAGACCGGCAGCCTGACGCCGCCGATGCATATCCTGAACGCGCCGACCAAGATGATGAAGGACCTGGGGTACGGTCAGGGCTACCAGTACGACCACGACCAGGCCGACGGCTTTTCCGGCCAGAACTATTTCCCCGACGGCATGGAGCGCCAGCAATTCTATCGCCCGGTCGAGCGCGGCTTCGAGCGGGAAGTGGGCAAAAGGCTGGAATACTGGGCCAGGCTCAGGGCGAAGAAGGGGTAGGGGGCGCTCTTGGCCCATCCGTGGCCGTGCATCCCACCGCAGGTTTGTGCTAGGGTTCGTTCATGAACAAGATTCTGGAACGAGCCATTGCCGAGTTGGCGCGGCTTTCGGAAGAAGAACAGGAAGCGTATGGCCTTCAACTCCTGGAGGAGTTGGAGAATGAGCGCGGGTGGGACGAACGTTTCGCCAAGTCCCAGGATGTGCTGGGCGCGATGGCCGCCCAGGCGCGCGAAGAACGGGCGCAAGGCGAGGTTTCTCCCTTTGACCCGTCCGATCGCCCGGACCGTTGATCTCCCGGACCACCAGAAGCTTCTGGACGCATTTCGACGCGCTGCCCCCCGTGGCGCAGCGCCAAGGTGTTCGGGCCTATGCCCTATGGCGTGCCGATCCCTTCCACACCAGCCTTCATTTCAAGTGCGTGTCCGAAACCCATGGGGTGTGGTCGGCCCGAATCGGCCTCCACTGGCGGGCGCTGGGCACCAGGGATGGCGACGAGGTCGTCTGGTTCTGGATCGGCTCGCATGCCGATTATGACCGATTGCTGTGAGAAAATGGACACTCACCGCGCTTTCCCAGAACAGGGTTTCGAGCGGGACGTGAGTGAGCGGCTGGACTATTGAGCCACGCTCAGGGCGCGGAACGAGGGGGCTAAAGGATCATCCTGACCCGCCGGGCCGCCTCGTCGATCTGCTCGGTGGACATCGCCCCTTCGTACTGAATGCTTCGGGTTTGGAAATCGAGGGTGCGGAACTGGGACAGCACCGCGACGCCATCGACCCGTCCCACCCTGACCTCGAACTCGAAGGCGCTCAGCTTGCCGACCTTCGACGCGATCGGTGACACCACCACCAACCCGGTGCCGATGTTGTAGGCATTCTGCGACAGGACCAGACCGTAATGCGGCCCCTTCATTTCGTGTCCCACGGCCGGGTTCCAGTCCAGATGCACGACATCACCCCGCGAGGGCACATAGCCCTTGGTGAAATCCTCGCCCCTCGCCGGCATGTCAGATCAGCTCCGTGCCGGTCGGCGGTTCGGCCTCGAAATCAGCAGTCAAGGCCCTGATCTTGGCGGTGTCGTAATCTTGCAGCAGGTCGTCCAGTGATTGGGGGCGATCGTCCCGCGCCTCGTCGATCAGCCGGTTCAGGTAGTCCTGGCGCAGCAGGACGAACCGCTGTCCGCGTCGGGTGATCTCTACCCCGCCCTTGACCCAGGCATCGTCATAAACCCGCGAGCCGCTCTTGTTGACCTCGGTGGTGCTGTAGCTGGTGTCGAACACCGGAGCGCCGGGCATGTCTGTTCTCCAGATAATCCTGATTATCTGGATAATATGGGCTTGTTCCTGCCCGGGTCAACAGGGTCGGATGGCAAGGACTGCCAAGACGATCAGGGCAAAGACGATCCGGCCGATGGGGCCTTGGCCTGGCTGCGTGAGCGAAAAAGCAAGGGATGACAATGGCTTGGCAGGGGCTCTTCATCTTATAAAATATATCGTATTTTCAATGATTTAGCCGAAAACAAAATCTGTTGCGCACAGGCTGCGCACAGGGCATGGTGTGGGCCGTCACGGTGTTTGGGGACACTGCTCATGCCCTTCCGATCCAAATTGCTCGTCGCTTTGTTCCTGGTGTTGGCGGCCACTGCCGACACCGCCCGGGCCTTCGAGCCGCAGCCGGTCGAGGCATCGTGGTACGGGCCGCGTTATCAGGGCAAGCCCACCGCCAGCGGCGAGCGGTTCGATCGCCACGCGCTGACCGCGGCCCATCCGACTCTGCCGTTCGGGACCATCGTCGAGGTGCGCCGCTGGAACGACACGCGGCGGGTGGTGGTGCGGATCAACGATCGTGGCCCCCATGACGGCAGGGCCATCGATCTGTCGGAAGCGGCGGCTCGCCAGCTCGGCATGATCGGGCATGGCCCGGCCTGGGTCACCCTGCATCCGCAGGGGCAGGTGGCCTGGCGTTAGAGATTAGGCCCCTTCTTCGACCTGGCGGGCCAGCCGCATCACCGTGGTCGGATGCACTCCCAGCTCTCGCGCCAGCGAGGCGAACGAGCGGCCAGCATTGATTTCCATCCTCAGCCACGGCACATCCGAGGCGCCGATCTTGCGGGGCCGTCCGGCGGCCACGCCGCGCGCGGCGGCTTCGCGCAGGCCGTTCTGGCGGTGGCGCGTCACCACGCCGCGTTCGTAATCCCCCAAAACCGTCAGCACCAGCCGCGCGACCGGTGTCGTGGTGTCAATGCGCTCGGTCGCCAGCCGCAGGTTGGCGCGGCGATCATGCAGGGCGGCGGCGATGCGGCAGATCTCGCCGGCAGTCCGCGCCAGACGCTGGCAGGACGGCGCCACCAGCACGTCGCCATGCTCGAGTTCCTTGATCAGGGCGGCCAGTCGGGTGCGCTCGCCCGGTGCATCGACCTCGATGCGGACGCAACGCTCGGCCCGAAGCAGCGTGGTCGGAGAGGTTTCCTCGGCCGCCTCCTCGTGGGGCGAATACTGCCGATAGTAGCCATAAATCATCGACCACACTCCATGTAGGTGGCGGGGGGCTTGGACTTATCCCCGTCTTTCATATTCCGTCCACAATTAGCGCAGTGACTTTACGCATTGTTGCGCTGCATCATCAAGCAGGGAAAAAGTTTGGGTTCCTGCCTAATGCATCGAAATTTCGCATGGACGCTTGGAGATGGGCGCGCCGATACTTGTCCACAGGCGGTGCGGACAGCGTTGGTTGGCCGTTGCACCCGGCCGGCGGCACGGCTAAGGTCGGGCACCTTCACGCATTCGGGACGGTTTGGGGTGAGCGTCACGTCATTATTGTGGGTCGCCGCGGGCGGAGCCCTGGGCTCGACCGCCCGCTATCTGGCGATGATCGCCGCCGGCCAATGGGTCGGCACCGGCTTTCCGTGGGGGACGCTGTTCGTCAATATCGTGGGCTCGTTCGTCATGGGCCTGTTGGCCGAGCTGGGGGCGCTGGCCTGGCAGCCCGGCCAGGACCTGAAAGTGTTCCTGACCGTCGGCATCCTGGGCGGCTTCACCACCTTCTCGACCTTCTCGCTGGATGTCGCCCTGCTGGTCGAGCGTCACGACTGGCTGGTGGCGTCCTTGTATGTCGGGCTGTCGGTGACGCTGTCGGTCGGCGCGCTGTTTGCGGCGATGGCGCTGGTGCGCGCCGTATGGGTCGGGTAGTGTCCGCGCCATGACACAAGTTCAAACCCTGACCGTCCTCCCCGAGGAATCGGAAACCCGCCTGGATCGTTGGTTCAAGCGCCATTTCCCCATTGTCGGCCATGGCCTGTTGGAGAAATGGCTGCGCACCGGCCAGGTCCGCGTCGATGGCAAGCGGGCCAAGGCCAACCAGCGCCTGGAACCCGGCCAACTGATCCGCATCCCGCCCTTGCCCGAGGACGAGGCGCCCAAGCAGGCCGCCAAACGCCCGCCGGTGGACGAGAAGACCGCCCGCATGCTGCGCGACGCCGTCTTATATATGGATGACGACGTCATCGTCCTGAACAAGCCGCCGGGCCTGGCGGTGCAGGGCGGCACCGGCATGGCCGACAAACATCTCGACGCCCAGCTCGACGCCTTGATGTTCGACCGCAACGATCGGCCGAAGCTGGTGCACCGGCTGGACAAGGACACGTCGGGCGTGCTGCTGCTGGGCCGCACGGTGCAGGCCGCCGCCAAGCTGGCCGCCGCCTTCAAAAGCCGGCAGGCCCGCAAGTGCTATTGGGCGCTGGTGGTCGGCGTGCCGAAGATCCGCCAGGGCCGCATCGATGCCGCACTCGCCAAGCTGCCCGGCCGGGCCGGCGAGAAGATGGCGGTGGACCAGGACGAGGGCAAGCACGCGGTGACCTATTACCGGATCGTCGATGCCACCTTGAAGCGGGTCGCCTGGCTGGAGATGGAGCCGCGCACCGGCCGGACCCACCAATTGCGCGCCCATTGCCAGTTGCTGGGCACGCCCATCCTGGGCGACGGCAAGTATGGCGCGGCCGAAGCCTTCATCGCCGGCACCGGCATCTCGCGCAAGCTGCACCTGCATGCCCGCGCCCTGCGGCTGCCCCATCCCCGGGGCGGCTGGCTGGAAGTGGTGGCCCCCCTGCCCGACCACATGGAGGGCAGCTTCACCTTCTTCGGCTTCGACGAAAAGGCCGCCGGCAAGCCGTTCGAGGCCTTCGACGACGATCAGAAATGACGCTTTTGGGGCGGCCCGCTTTCTCTTCTTGACGCGGGGGGGCGCGGTAAATAGGATGCGGCGCTCTCGGGAAACCGGTCAAGGGACCTTCGTGCCTTTGGCCCGGGACTGCCGGGACATTCTGAAACACTTTTGAAGACGCCAGACGGATGGGCGACCGGCATCCGAACGAGACCCCGGCGGCTTTGTCGCCGGTTGGTTTTTTGCTTGGTTCGCACATGCCCCGTAGGGCCTTAAGGGAATGACTTGAATGCCCACGATCAACCAATTGATCCGTAAGCCGCGCCAGCCTTTGACGGCGCGCAACAAGGTGCCGGCTCTGGAAGCCTGCCCCCAGAAGCGTGGTGTTTGCACCCGCGTTTACACCACCACCCCGAAGAAGCCCAACTCGGCCCTGCGTAAGGTCGCCCGCGTGCGCCTGACCAACGGCTTCGAGGTGACCAGCTACATCCCGGGCGAAGGTCATAACCTTCAGGAACACTCGGTGGTCATGATCCGCGGCGGTCGTGTCAAGGACTTGCCCGGTGTCCGCTACCACATCATCCGCGGCACTCTGGACACCCAGGGCGTCAAGGATCGTAAGCAGCGCCGTTCGAAGTACGGCGCGAAGCGTCCGAAGTAAGGATCAAAGACATGTCCCGTCGTCACGCCGCCGAAAAGCGCGAGATCAACCCCGATGCCAAGTATGGCGATCTGGTGGTTGCCAAGTTCATGAACTGCCTGATGCTGGACGGCAAGAAGTCCGCTGCCGAGGCCATCGTTTACGGTGCTCTGGACAAGATCCAGAACAAGACCGGCCAAGACCCGCTGAAGGTCTTCCACGATGCGCTCGACAACGTGAAGCCTGCCGTCGAGGTGCGTTCCCGTCGTGTTGGCGGCGCCACCTACCAGGTGCCCGTCGAAGTCCGCACGGACCGCCGTCAGGCGCTGGCCATCCGCTGGCTGATCGATTATTCGCGCAAGCGCTCCGAGACCACCATGGTCGACCGCCTGTCGGGCGAGTTGCTGGATGCCGCCAACAATCGCGGCGCCGCCGTGAAGAAGCGCGAAGACACCCACCGTATGGCTGACGCCAATAAGGCGTTCTCGCACTACCGCTGGTAACCCCTGGTCCGAGAGATTCCTATGGCTCGCACGACGCCTCTCGATCGTTATCGCAATATCGGCATCATGGCTCACATCGATGCCGGCAAGACGACCACGACCGAGCGTATCCTTTATTATACCGGTAAGTCCTACAAGATCGGCGAAGTGCATGAAGGCACCGCGACGATGGACTGGATGGAGCAGGAGCAGGAGCGCGGCATCACCATCACGTCCGCCGCGACGACCGCTTTCTGGCGCGATCACCGTATCAACATCATCGACACCCCCGGCCACGTCGACTTCACCATCGAAGTCGAGCGCAGCTTGCGCGTGCTGGACGGTGCGGTGACGGTGTTCGACTCGGTAGCCGGCGTCGAGCCGCAGTCCGAGACGGTGTGGCGCCAGGCCGACAAGTACGGCGTGCCGCGCATCTGCTTCGTCAACAAGATGGACCGCATCGGTGCCAACTTCTATCGCTGCGTCGACATGATCGTTGACCGTCTGGGCGCCCGCCCGTTGGTCATGCATCTGCCGATCGGCGAGGAAAGCAACTATGTCGGTATCGTCGATCTGCTGCGCAATTGCGCGGTGATCTGGAAGGACGAGAGCCTGGGCGCCCATTTCGAGGACGCCCCGATCCCGGAAGACCTGATCGAAAAGGCCGCTCACTACCGCGCCCAGCTGATCGAAACCGCCGTCGAAATGGACGACGACGCGATGGAGATGTATCTCGGCGGTGAAGAGCCCAGCATGGACGTGCTGAAGGCCTGCATCCGCAAGGGTACCATCTCGCGGACCTTCGTGCCGATCCTGTGCGGTTCGGCGTTCAAGAACAAGGGCGTGCAGCCCCTGCTCGACGCCGTCATCGATTACCTGCCGGCTCCGGTCGATATTCCCGCCATCAAGGGCGTGAAGTACGGCACCGACGAGGAAATCGCCAAGCACGCCACCGATGACGAGCCGTTCGCCGGTCTTGCCTTCAAGATCATGAACGACCCCTTCGTCGGNGGAAATCGCCAAGCACGCCACCGATGACGAGCCGTTCGCCGGTCTTGCCTTCAAGATCATGAACGACCCCTTCGTCGGTTCGCTGACCTTCGTCCGCGTCTATTCGGGCGTGGTCGAGGCCGGTTCCTACGTTCAGAACACCGTCAAGGAAAAGCGCGAGCGCGTCGGCCGTATGCTGCTGATGCACGCCAATTCCCGTGAAGAGGTCAAGGAAGCCCGCGCCGGTGACATCGTCGCCTTCGCCGGCCTCAAGGACACCACCACCGGTGACACCCTGTGCGACACCTCGAACGCCTCGCTGGTGGTGCTCGAGCGCATGGAATTCCCCGAGCCGGTGATCGAAGTGGCCGTCGAGCCCAAGTCGAAGGCCGACCAGGAGAAGATGGGCATGGCCCTGGCTCGCCTGGCCGCCGAAGACCCGTCGTTCCGCGTCTCGACCGACGCCGAATCGGGCCAGACCGTGATCAAGGGCATGGGCGAGCTCCATCTCGAGATCCTGGTCGACCGCATGAAGCGTGAGTTCAAGGTGGAAGCCAACGTGGGCGCCCCCCAGGTGGCCTACCGCGAGACCATCACCAAGAAGTACGAAGTCGACTACACCCACAAGAAGCAGACCGGTGGTTCGGGCCAGTTCGCCCGCGTCAAGATCCGCTTCGAGCCGGGCGAGAAGGGTTCGGGCTTCACCTTCGAAAACACCGTCATCGGCGGTTCGGTTCCGAAGGAATACGTGCCGGGTGTCGAAAAGGGCATCCGCTCCGCCATGGACAACGGCGTCATCGCCGGCTTCCCGCTGATCGACTTCAAGGCGGTGCTGACCGACGGCGCCTACCACGACGTCGACTCGTCGGTCCTGGCCTTCGAAATCGCCTCGCGCGCCGCCTTCCGTGAAGGTATCGCCAAGGCCGGTCCGAAGCTCCTGGAACCGATGATGAGCGTCGAAGTGGTGACCCCGGAAGATTACATGGGCGACGTGATCGGCGACTTGAACAGCCGCCGCGGTCAGGTCAATGGCATGGATCAGCGCGGCAATGCCCGCGTGGTCACCGCCATGGTGCCTCTGGCCAACATGTTCGGCTATGTGAACACCCTGCGCTCGATGTCGCAGGGCCGTGCGCAGTACACCATGACCTTCGATCACTATTCGGAAGTCCCCAGCGCCGTTGCTGAGGAAGTCCGCGCCAAGCTGGCCGGTTGAACCGGCACCAAACCCTATTCGAGGACGGAGTAGAGACTCATGGCCAAGGCTAAATTCGAGCGTAACAAGCCGCACTGCAACATCGGCACCATCGGTCACGTCGACCATGGCAAGACCTCGCTGACCGCTGCGATCACCAAGGTG
>NZ_CACVCE010000010.1:0-62398 GCF_902729445.1 Magnetospirillum sp. LM-5
CACTGCTGTCCGGTTTAAATTTTGGCGTCCCGCCGCAAACGCTTGTGGCGCGAGCCTTTCAGAGCCTCGAGCCCGGAATGGACGCGAGTCGTCGCCCCACACTCCGTCATGCCCGTGCTTGACACGGGCATCCATGTGGCGCCGCGCAAAAATAGAATGGAAACAGCGCATTATGCGGATGCACGTGGATGGCCGGGTCAAGCCCGGCCATGACGACGAGGGGTGTGGATGGTGCCGCGAAAATTTAACCGGACAGCCGTGGATCAAGTCCGGGGGTGACGGCAGAGGGTATGAACCAGATTAAAGGCTCGATGGTCTAAGTGGGACGGCCGGTTTCGTCCCACTCGGCCCGGATGTCTTCCAGCAATTCGGCGCACAGCTCGACATTGGTGTGGGGCAAGGTGGCGATGACGTGCTCCGGAAGCGTCCACCACCGGGTCTTCAGCAGGCTTTCGATGATCGCTTCCGGGAAGCGGTAACGGATGATGCGGGCCGGGTTGCCGACCACCACCGCATAGGGGGGCACGTCATGGGCGACGACCGCGCCGCCGCCGACCACCGCGCCGGTCCCGACCGTGCGGCCGCGCAGCACCATGGCGTTGGCGCCGATCCACACGTCGCAGCCGATCCGGGTGAAGGCGCTGACGTCGTTATCGGCGAAATGCTGGTTGGCCTCGGCGTAATAATCCGATTCCGTGCTCTGGCCGGGCAGCAGGCCGGTGCTGAGATGCTCCATCGGATGGCGCCCGCCGCCCAGCACGACGTTTTGCGAGATCGAGCAATGGCGGCCGACGGTCAGCATCGGCGAGATCATGCCGCCGCCCAGCATGCTGGAATATCGGCCGAAATAGATGGCGCTGCCGCTTTGGAAGAAACTGACATGCTGATCGGCCGAGACGTTGTTCTCGATATAGACGATCCGGTCGGGGCTGGAATAGACGATCTCGGGGGCTTCGGAAAAATCGGACCAGTCGCAGGCGGACCTGATCCATTGCAGACGCTTTTCTTCCGTCATGCTGCTCTTTCCAGGATGTCTGGGGCCGGTGACCAAGCCACAAGAATACGAACGATACGAGCAGGTTAGGCGCTCGTCCGCGCGAATGCACGTCCAAACTGGCCGGCTGGCGTCAGCTGCGGGCGCGCGCCGGCTTGGCCAATTGCTGCAACCGTTCCCACTGGGCGATTTCCAGCCCCAGCCCGCGGCGCTTGACGATTCCGTCGCGGGCCAGCTCGCCGATGGTCTTGGCCACCACGTCGCGGTCCGAGCCGGCCCACTCGGCCAGTTCGGAATGGGGCGGCAGGCAGGCGATCGACCAGAAGCCGGGCAGCTTCAGGTCGGGCTCGGCCAGGCGGATCAGCTCGATCATCACCCGCTGTTCGGGGGTCAGCGACGACAGGTTGACCACCTTGGTATCCAGCCCGCGGATGATGCGGGCCAGGCGTTCCATCACCCGCAAGGCCACCGTGGGGTGGCGCTGCATCAGCGCAACGAAGGCCGGGCCATCGACCGAGGCCAGGCGGCTGGGGCGGGCGGCCACCACCTTGGCGGACCGTCCCTTGCCGTCGATGGCCGACAATTCGCCGAAGAAGTTGCCGGCCGGGACCTCGGCCAGGGTGATCTCGATGCCGCCGGCGACGGTGCCCAGGATGCGGACGCAGCCCTCGACGACGAAATAGACTTCCAGCGTGTCGCTGGCCTGGTCGAATACCAGCTCGTTCTCGCCATACTGGCGCCAGTTGGCGGCTTTTTCGAAATCGGCCACCGCTTCGGGGGGCAGGTTTTCGAACAACAGAATATGTGCCAGATCCGCCCTGCCCAGATCGTCCCCACGATCCTTGATGTCCACTTGGTCCATGAGCAGTCCTCCGTACCCCTCCATATTTTGCGCACAAGAGCGGAATTGCAAGCCCTCACGGCAGGGCGGCCCTGGACTTGCCCGGAAGGAGTGGAGAGTGTGCCGTAAGGGGCCACCCCATTGCCGAAAGGCCGCTCCCGCTCATATAATTGCGGGAAGGAGAGAGGTATGACCGCCAACATCGGCATCTTCGGTTCGGAACAAGAAGCTCTTGACGGATTGGTCGAGAGGCTGGTGGCCGCTCATTCTCCGACATCCGTGTGGCTTTTCGGTAGTCGCGCCCGTGGAGACGCGGAGCCCGATAGCGATTTTGACCTGCTTGTCGTTGTCGATGACGCCAAACTGGCGAAGGATCCCTACCGGATCAAGAAGCCGGTCCTCGGGCTCGGCGTTTCTTGCGACGTGTTTCCGTGCTCGGCCGGCGGCTTTGATGAGGCCGCGAACATGGTCGGCACGCTCTGTAACATCGTCAAGCACGAAGGCCGGCGCCTTTATGCCCGATAGCCCGACGACCAAGACGTTCTTCGCATTGGCGGAAGAGGATCTTCGGGCTGCCGAGCTTTCGATGGAAGCCGCTCCCCATTCGGCCTATTGCCTTCTGGCTCGCGCTGCCGAAAAGGCCGCCAAGGCCGTTCTGTGCCACGAAGGCATCCGTCCGCCAAAAACACACAGCCTTGATGCGCTGGCGTCGTTTCTGCCACCTGATCACAAGTGGCGAAAGCCCATTGGAGACCTCGAGAACATATCAATTGCGGCAGTTTCCGCAGGATACCCGACGACCGAGGGAACGCCCTTCGATCTCCCCTCGGTCGAGGAGATGAAGAAGAGTGCCGCCGAGGTTCGGGAACTTGTTTCTTGCATCCGCACATATCTCGGACTGAATCTCCCCTGAAGTCGGTGGACAAATTCACTCGGTGGGAAATCGGCAGCTTGCCCGGATACACTATATGCGGCATGCGTAACCAATAGCCAAACACATCATGTGGCGCTCCTGGGGCTTCCCAACTTGTGCCGAAATCGGGAGGGCTTTCCCGGCTTATGGCCAACCTACACCTGGACGGTGGGGGCGGCGGACGCTACTCTGCCGGGGCGGATCACTCCAAGAACAGGGGGCCTCGTTGACGAGCAAGGTGCGGTATTCCTATCTGGCGGAACAATTCGCCGATCCCACTGCCTTCCTCGACGCCATCAAGGCCGTGGTCCAGCGGGGCGACTTCACCCTGGGCGAGGCGGTGGGCCGGTTCGAGGCCCGCTTCGCCGCCCTGATCGGCAGCCGCCACGCCATCGGCGTCAATTCCGGCACCGACGCCATCAAGCTGGCCCTGAAGGCGGTCGGCATCGGTCCCGGTGACGAGGTCGTCACCGCCGCCAACACCTTCATCGCCACGGTGGGCGCCATCGCCGAGACCGGGGCGACCCCCGTCCTGGTCGATTGCGAATCCGACCGCTACGTCATGGACGTCAAGGCAACCGAAGCCGCCGTCACGCCCCGGACCAAGGCCATCGTGCCGGTGCAATTGACCGGCGACATGGTGGACATGGCCGCCATCATGGACATCGCCCAACGCCACGGCCTGGCGGTGGTAGAGGATTCCTGCCAGGCCATCCACGCAGCCCAGAACGGCCGCCCGGCCGGGACCTGGGGGGCGGCCGGGACCTTCTCGCTGCATCCCTTGAAGAATCTGAACGTGTGGGGCGATGGCGGGGTGATCGTCACCGACGACGACGATCTGGCGGCGCGGCTCAGGCTGTTGCGCAACCATGGCCTGGCCCATCGCGACGAAGTGGTGACGTTGGGCTGCAACTCGCGGCTGGACACCATTCAGGCGGCCATCGGCCTGTTGATGGTCGATGACGTGCCGGCCAGCGTCGACGGGCGCATCGCCAACGCCGCGCGCTATGATGCCGCCCTGGCCGACATTGGCCAGATTCGCCTGCCGCGCCGCCGCGCCGACACCCGCCAGAATTATCACCTGTACATGGTCTTCGCCGAGGAGCGCGACGCCCTGGTCCGCCATCTGAACGACCAGGGAATATCGGCCAAGATCCATTACCCGGTTCCGCTTTATCGCCAGCCCGGGCTGGCCCATCTGGGTTATGCGGCCGGGGACTTCCCCCATTCCGACGCCCAGGCGGCCAGCGTGTTGTCGCTGCCGATCGACCCCTATCTGACGCCGGCCATGCAGGACACCGCCGTTGCCGCCATTCGCCAGTTCTACGGCAGGGGCTGATGCGCCGCATTCCCTTCGTCGATCTGAAGGCGCAGTTCGCCGAGGAACGCGAAGCCCTGATGCCCGTGCTCGAATCCTGCCTGGCCACCGGCGCCTGGGTCGGCGGCGAAGCGGTCGAGCGGCTTGAGGCGGACCTGGCCGCCCGCTGCGGCCGCGCCCATGCGGTGGCGCTCAATTCCGGCACCGACGCGCTGATCCTGGGTTTGAAGGCGCTGGGAATCGGCCCCGGCGACGAGGTGATCACCGCGCCCAATTCCTTCATCGCCAGCGCCGGCGCCATCATTGCCGTCGGCGCGGTGCCGGTCTTCGCCGATGTCGGCCCCGACCAGAACATCGACCCCGAGGCGGTGGCCGCCGCAATCACGCCCCGCACCCGGGCCATCATGCCGGTCCATCTGACCGGAAGGGTCGCCGACATGGATGCGGTGATGGCCATCGCGGTGCGCCACCATCTGGCGGTGGTCGAGGATGCCGCGCAATCCTTCGGCGCCCGCTATCGCGGCCGGCCGGCCGGTTCGTTCGGCCATGTCGGCTGCTTTTCGGCCCATCCGCTGAAGAACCTGAACGCCGCCGGCGATGCCGGCTTCGCCGTCACCGACGATGCCGCGCTGGCCGAGCGGATGCGCCGCTTGCGCAGCCACGGACTGGCCGACCGCAACAGCGCGCCGGAATGGGGATTGGTGTCGCGCATGGATGCGCTGCAGGCGGCGATCTTGTCGTTCCGCCTGACCCGGTTGGACGGCGTGATCGCGCGGCGGCGGGCCAACGCGGCCCTTTACCGCCAGCATCTGGCCGCCTTCAACGCGGCCTGCCGCGACCACGAGTTCAACACCTTCCACCTGTTCGTGATCCAGGTCGAGGATCGCGACGGGCTCAGGGCATTCTTGGCCGAACGGGGGATTTCGACGGCGATCCATTATCCGGTGCCGATCCACCTGCAGCCGGCGGCGGCCGGCCTGGGTTACGGCCCCGGCGCCTTCGCGGAATGCGAGCGCCAGGCGGCACGGATCCTGTCGCTGCCGATCCACCAGTTCCTGACCCCCGAAGACATCGATTTCGTGTGTGACGGGATCATCCGGTTCATGGCTGCCCGGGGGGCGTCATGACCACTCCGACGCTGGACCATTACCGCCAGCTTTGCACCATCCGCCGGTTCGAGCAGCGGCTGTTGGACGATTTCGCCAAGGCACGCTTTCGCGGCACCACCCATACCAGCCTGGGCCAGGAAGCGGTGGCGGTGGGGGTGATGGCGGCATTGCGGCCGGCCGACCGGGTGGTGTCGAACCATCGCTGTCACGGCCATTACATCGCGCGAACCGGCGATTTGGCCGGTCTGGTCGCCGAGATTGCTGGCCGGCCCGATGGAATCTCGCAAGGGATCGGCGGCTCGCAGCACATTCAGAAGTCAGGATTTTGCTCGAGCGGCGTGTTGGGCGGCATGGTACCCCATGGCGTCGGCCTGGCCGCCGCCGCCCGGGCACAAGGCAGCGACGCCATCGCCGTCTGTTTCCTGGGCGACGGCATGCTGGGCGAGGGCATCGTCTACGAGGCCTTCAATCTGGCCGCCTTGTGGCCGGCCCCGGTTCTGTTCGTGATCGAGGCCAACGGCGTGGCCCAATCGACCCCCATCGCCCGCTCGCTGGCCGGCCGGATCGCGGATCGCCCGGCCGCCTTCGGCATTCCCACCGAAAGTGTCGATGGCAACGATCTGGCCCAGATGCTGACCATGGCCGACCGTCTGGCCAGCTATGTGCGGGCCTCGGGCCGGCCGGCCTGCCTGGTGGCCAACACCACCCGGCTGGGGCCGCACAGCAAGGGCGACGACGATCGCGACGAAGCCGAGTTGGCCCAGGCCCGCCGGCGCGACCCGCTGGTCCTGGCCCGACCGCTTTTTTCCGAAGCCGACGCCGCCCAGGCCGAGACCCAGGCCGCCGATCTGGTCGACCAGGCCTTCGCCCTGCAGGAACAATCCGTGCCGCCGGCCGCGCCGCCGGTGGACGAGGACCAGGACCCGGCGCCTCGAAACGACGCCACTTGGTACGGCGGCCCCCCGTCCAACTTTTTGGCCCATCTGCGCGACGCCCTGGGCGCGCTCCTGGAGTCCGACCCGGCCGTGCTGCTGCTGGGCGAGGATGTCGAGGACCCTTACGGCGGCGCCTTCAAGGTCACCCGCGGCCTATCGAGCCGCTTTCCCTGCCGGGTCCGCTCGACGCCGATCTCCGAGGCCGGCATCGTCGGTCTGGCCGGCGGCATGGCGGCCGGCGGTTTCAAGCCGGTGGTCGAGATCATGTTCGGCGATTTTTCCAGCCTGATCGTCGATCAGATGCTGAACCATCTGGGCAAGTTCGATCGCATGTATGGCGGCTGTCCGTCCTGCCCGGTGGTGGTGCGGGTGCCGATGGGCGGCTATCGCGGCTATGGCCCGACCCACAGCCAGTCGCTCGAGAAATTGTTCCTGGGCATTCCCGGCCTGACCGTGGTGGCCTGCGATAATCTGCACGACCAGGTCCGCCTGTGGCGGCGCATGCTGGACCTGCCCGGCCCCAAGCTCTATGTCGAGAACAAGGCCCTTTACGGAACGGCGATGATGCCGGCCATCGACGGCCGGATCGGCGGCTTCCTAGCCCGGTCGGTGCCGTCAGCCCTTCCGCTCACCGCGCTGGCCCTGACCGAGGGCGAGGCCGACGCGGTGCTGCTGACCTATGGCGGCATGGTGCCGTTGGCGTTGCAGGCCGCCCGCCACCTGTTCGAGGCCGAGGAGCTGCGGCTGCGGGTGGTGGTGGTGACGCAGCTGGCTCCGGTTCCGCTTGACGGACTGGTCGATGCCCTGGGCGCCTGCCGGCGGGTGGTGACCCTGGAGGAAGGCACACGGCGGGGCGGCTGGGGCGCCGAAATCGCAGCCGCCTTGGTCGAACGGTTGGGCGGCGGCCTGCGATTGGCGCGCGTCGCGGCCAGGGACGCGGTCATTCCCGCCGCTGCCCAAGGCGAGGCCTGGGCATTGCCCTCACTCGAACGGTGCGTGGCCGCGGTGATGGAGGTGATCGATGCCGTTTGAGATTCTGCGGGCGCCGCATGTCAACGTCAACGATCTGACGCTCAAGCTGGTGCGCTGGGCGGTGGCGCCGTGGCAGCCGATCAAGGCCGGCACCTTGCTGTGCGAGTTGGAAACCACCAAGGCGGCGGTCGAGTTCACCGCCGACCGCGCAGGCTTCGTCTTGCCGGCGGTCCAGGCAGGACAATCCGTCCGGGTGGGCGAGCCGTTGGCCTATGTCTTCCCGACGGCCGACCCACGGCAGGCGGCGGAACTGACTGTCGCATCGGCCGGGGAGGGTGACGTCGTGGTGTCGCGCAAGGCCCGCGACCTGATGGCCCGCTTCGGGCTGAGTCACGCCGATTTTCCCCGCCACACCGCCATCGGCTCCGACACCGTATTGGCAATGATCCGCGAGCGCGGACTGCACCCGCTGGACGGCCCGGCGCTGACGCCCGGGGTAATGCCCGATTTCGGCCCGGACGACATCGTGCTGTGGGGCGAGACCAACCTGGCGACCCTGGCCTGGGACGCCCTGCAGGCCGGTGGCGGGGGGCGCGCCGCCGCCTATCTGCCCGACCAGGGCGGTGGCGCCTTGTTCGACCTGCCGGTGCTGACGGTCGGGCAGTGGGACGAGATGAAGCGGGCCGGCTTGCGCAAGGTCTTTGCCTGTTCCGCCGGCCGCGCCGCGCGTGCGGTGCAACTGGCCGAACTGGCCCGCCTGGGGCTCGAGGCGGCGACTGTGGTTCATCCCTCGGCGGTGGTGTCGGCGGCGGCTCGCCTGGGGGCGGGCTGCTTCGTCGGCGCCGGGGCCAAGATCGGCCCCTTGGCCGAGATCGGTGACGGGACCAGCGTGTTGGCCGGCGCCAGTGTCGCCCACCACAGCCGGGTCGGCTGCCATTGCGCCATTTCCGACGGCGCCCATCTGGGCGGCAACGTCACCGTCGGCGACGGTGCGGTGGTCGGTATCTGCGCGGCCGTCAACAAACGGGTGACGATCGGCGACGGCGCCTTGGTGGTGTCGGGGGCGGCGGCGTTCGACGACGTGCCGGCCGGTACGGTGCTGCGTCACGACGGCAGTCTGGCCCGGCCCGGTTAACCATGTTGAAACGCCTGGTTCGCCACCATCTGTGCGGACGCTGAAGCCAGCGCCCCGCAACAGCCAAGGCGAGCGTGCAGCAATGACCAACTTTCCGGCCCCGGTCGCCCAACTGATCGACCAGGCCCAGGCCCATCTGAACGCCGGACGGCTTGCCCCGGCCATCGAGGCGCTGCGCCAAGCGGTGGTGCAGGTCCCCGCCAACGCCAATCTGCGAACGGTCCTGATCAATTTCCTGATCCAGAACCAGGCCTATGACGAGGCGTTGGAGCATATCGAGGCGGGCTCGCGGATCGGCCTGTTCGACGACGGGGAACCGGCGCCCGACAGCGATCCCGACCGGCTTTATCGGCTGGGCCTGCGCTATCGCCATCTTTACGTCGATGCCCTGGCCAGCCCCCTGGCCGGCGCCCTGCGCGAGCGGTGCGCCAGATACTGGCGCTGGGCGGCCCAAAGTGGGCGGCTGGATCTGGCCTATCTGGCCGGTGTTACCTTGATGGAACTGGGCCTCAGCGACGAAGGCCACGAGATGTTCATCATCGGCGAGAACATCCGCGACCAGCGGGTCAAGGACGAGGGGCTGGAGAATGTCGGCCTGCGCTTCATCATGGGCGACAGTTCGATCAGTTCGGGCATCTACAACGTTCCCAACCTGCTGACCAGCATCGGGATCATCGGCACGCTGGACATCTACATCAAGGGCCGCGAGCTGGGCATGCTGCCGCCGGGCCGGGCGGTGATGCTGCTGGACAAAAGCGAGGTGGTCAACCGCTATTGGCTGGATCGCTTCGCGCCCTTCATCGACATCATCACCGACAAGGACGAAATCGCCCGCCTGACGCCGCTGTCGCCGCCGCTCGAGGATTTCCTGACCGCCACCATGCGGGTCAACGGCAAGCATGTGTGGAACAACCACGCCTTCGCGCAGATCCTGCGCTGCTGGGAGGACGAGGGGCGCAAACCCTTGTTGACGCTGCCCGACGAGGACCTGGCCGAGGGCTGGCGCCAGTTGCAGACCTTGGGGCCGAAGCCCGGCGACTGGTATGTCTGCCTGCATGTCCGCGACGACGGCTTCAAGCGCGAAACCGCCGACCCGTTGAACAAGGGGCTGACCAACACCAACAATGCCGACATCGCCACCTATCGCCAAGCCATCGAGCACATCACCTCGCTGGGCGGCTGGGTGCTGCGCATGGGCGCGCCGGAATCGGCGCCGATCCCCTTCCAGGTCGATCGTCTGGTCGATTACGCCAAAAGCCCGGTGCGCAGCCAGTTCATGGATGTCTTCCTGTGCGGCACCTGCCGGTTCTATATCGGCACCTCGTCCGGATTGGCGCATGTGCCGCCCTGTTTCGGAGTCAAGGGCGTGCTGACCAACTGGACGCCGCCCTATGCCCGGCCGGTCTACAACAATCTGTTCCTGCCCAAGCTGATGCGATGGCAGGGCCAGGACCGGCCGATGACTTTCGCCGAATCCTGGCGAAAGCCACACGGCCAGTGTTTCCGCCCCGAGGTCTACAACACCCTGGGCATGGAACTGGTCAACAACGATTCCCAGGACATCGCCGACGCGGTGGCCGAGATGATCGACCGCCTGGCCGGCAAAGGCCGCCCCGACACCCCCGAAGAGGCGCGGCGCCGCCAGCTTTACAACAGCCTGCCCGAGCGCCTGGGCATTCCCGACGGCGGTTTCGGGGCCAACAGCTTCCTGCCGCAATCCTTTCTGAACAAGTATGCCGACCTGTTCGAGGGCATCGAGGATTTGTGAGTGGGCGCGGGTGTCCGTTGACGATTCGGTGCGGCTGGAGGATAGTCGTTTCCGGACAGGAAGAACCCCTGGCTTTACGAGGTAAGCGGTGAACGCTGCTGCATCCGCGCAAGAAATGCGCCGAACGGGAATGATGTTGGTTCCGGTCACCGACCAGGAATCGTTGGATCGAGTCCGCGCGACGGTGGTCGCCGCTGCCCGGGACGAGTTGGGTCTGGCCGATGACGGCGACCCGGTGGCCTTCATGAACGATTTCCATCGGCGCGGCTTGTCGGCGGTGGAAATGAACTCCTTCCGCCTGGCCTTGATCCGTCGAATCAACGACGAAGCCGATATCGGCCGTCTGATCTGGCAGGCGTTCCGCGATCCCTTGACCTGTATCATCGGCCCCGACGTCGTCGTGCAGAAATCGGCCAATCTGGTCATTCACCTGCCCGAGGACGGCAACAACGCCCCGATCCATCGCGACGCGCCACCCAATTCGCCGTTCGAGGTGGTGGTGTGGGTGCCGCTGGTGGATTGCTTCGGCACCAAGGGGATGTGCATTCTCGACAAGAACCAAAGCCGCGAGGGCATGGATCTGCTGCAGGCCTCGCCCGAGACGCCCGAGCGGATCGAGAACTTCGTGTGGGACCGCTTCCAGCCGATTCCGGTCCCCTATGGCTCGGCGGTGATGTTCTGGGCCGGGCTGTTGCACGCCGTTCCCACCAACACCGAGGGCCAGACCCGCTGGTCGTTCAACATCCGCTACAAGAACACCTTCGCCCCCTATGGGACCAAGGGCTACCCGGAATATTTCAAGATTCTGGAAATGTCGCCGCTGACCGAACTGGCCTATGACTGGCAAAAGCCGAAGAAATAGGGTTTTCGCCGCGCAAGGGATGGTGCCATGAAGGCCTTCTATGCTTCGCTCGATCTTGGCTGCTCCAGTCTGGTGACCCAGCAATTGCAGCACATGGCTATCGGCGCCACCGCCACCCAGAAGGGCGGCCGGGTGACCTATTACCTGACGGAAAGCCTCGAGACCCTGGTGCACCAGACCTTCCTGCGCCTGAAGCTGAAAGAGATGATGCCGATCGACGGCCTGATCTTCTTTCGGATGCAGCAGTTTCTGTATGGCGGCGGCTTCGACTATGCCTTTCTCGGGGAAATCCTGGACCGGGGGATCGAGGTCCATTTCGCCCGCGAGGGATTCTCGCTTTACACCCCTGCCGATCTCGAGACGGCCTTTCCGGTGATCCACACCACCGAATTGCTGCAGACATCAGACATCGGCGCGGCCCTGCAAAGCCTGTTCGGCACCGATTTCCGCATGGCCTTGCCGCGCGCCGATCATTGGGACGCCCAGCCGCCGCGCTAGGTCTTATGTTTGGGCCGTGCCGGGCCGCCAGACCTGGCCAAAAATCAAATCTTAAGATTTGCCATGCAGAATTTCTCGAATTTCTGCAAGCATTTCGCGGCGCCCGCACATCGTGAGCGAGTAATGATCGAGCGATTTCCCGTCTCCCCTTGGCTTCCCATCGTCATCGCAAGTATTTTGGTGACCTACGCCTTCTGGCGCGGCATCCAGCAGAAGCGTCACCGCCTGCTCGATGGCGGTGCGGTCGGCTGGATCATCGAGGCTTTCGCCATCGTGCTGTCCGACATGGTCTATCGCGGCGGCAACAACTACGTGGCCCTGACCGAGGTGCGCGATTCGCTTTATCAATCGGGGCTCGACTTCCTGAAATGGAAGGAAGGCTATCATCCCGAGCCCGAGCTGGTGGACCAGGCGCTGAAGGTCGCGGCGACCCTTCCCATCGAAAAGGCCATCGTCAGCCGTCATTCCTTCACCCAGCACGACAACGGCATTATCGACTACATCAAGTTCTCGTTTCGGCTGTTCGGCAAGAACATCCTGTCCTTGTATCTGGGCTATTACCTGATCTTTTCGGCCGCCGTCGTCGCCGGCTGCGTGGCCTTCTTCGACACCCCCTGGGTGTTGTGGGTCATGGTCACCGCTTTGGTCGGCTTCGTCTTGATGCTGGACAAGACCACCATCATGGGCGGCACGGAAATCGTGTCCGAGAATAACCAGCGCTTCCTGTCGACCTTCGCCATGATCCCCTCGTTGCACGGCATGGCCATTTCGATGATCGACATGGCCGCCACGCCGCTGCAGATCGGTCTGGTGGTGGTCCAGGCCTTGATCCTGCATCTGGCGGTGTCGTCGCGCCCGACCAGCAATTGGATGGTGCTGCCGGCCGTGATGGTCTGGGCCGCCGGCCTGTACTCGTCGCCGCTGCCCTTGCCGGACGCCCTGTGGAACGGCGGCGGCTGGGCCATTCCCCTGATGATCGCCGTGGTCATCGCCGTCGAATGGCGCCGCCGCGACCGCATGCACCGGGTCTATTACTCGGATTATGCCACCAATACCTATATGCGCTGGCACGGCGCCTATCTGGGCTTCACCCTGGACGAGGGAACCTGGAACGCCAACCGGCTGCCCAACCAGGCCCCGGTTCGCAACGACGAGAACGGGGTGTTCGCCGTCCGCGCCTGGGTCGAGGCCGATCCCGCCCGCGCGTGCGACCTGCAAGAGCCCGACAAGATGTTCTGTCCGTTCCAGCTGGGGGCCCGCTGGGGCCTTTACGGCCGCCTGATCAAAGAGGTCTGCCTGGAATACATGCGCAAGAACCGCCACACCTTGTTGCGGCTTTATCTGATCTTGAAGCCGCGATCCTTCATCCAGGTCATGGGCGAGGTGTTGAAGCCATTATGGGCGATGCCGGCCCCGCGCCATCTGATCGTGCTGGCCGCCTTGGTGGTGGCGGTGATCGGCGTGGTCGCCACCTTGCCGGCCGCCATGGTGCCGCTGGTCGGCCTGATGGCGGTGGCGATGCTGGCCTGCATGCCGCTGCCGCAAATCTGGGCCTATTCCATCGCTCACGGCCTGGTCGACAATGTCTGGACCACCTTGTTTGCCTTTCCGCTTATCGTCAGCCTGGCGATCATCGTGGCCATGACCTAGTGTCCTGCCCCCGAAATTCGCATGGCGAATTCCGGGGATAAGCAGGACACTCATTTGTTGAATTGTGTTGTGATTCTGTAATTCTCAATGTCATGCGAATTTCAGAATCACAACACTAGCGGGAGCCTTGTCTTCGATGCGCCACCTGGCCGAAAGCTACAAGGACACTACCGTCCTGGTCACCGGCCATACCGGCTTCAAGGGGGCATGGCTGTGCGGCTGGCTGGGGCGGCTGGGCGCCAAGGTGGTGGGGGTCAGCCTGCCCCCCGATTCGGATTTGGCCCAGGAAGCGCTGTTCGCGCCGCCGGTGGCGTGCGCCCATGCCATTGATCTGCGCGATGCCGACGCCACCCGGCGGGTGCTGGCCACCGAGCGGCCCCACCTGATCTTTCATTTCGCCGCGCAATCGCTGGTCCGCCGCTCGCACGCGGTGCCGTTGGAAACCTTCGCCGTCAACGTGATGGCCACCGCCAACCTGCTGGAAGCGGCTCGCTCGGTTTCGGGCCTCAAGGGGGTGGTGGTCGCCACCACCGACAAGGTCTATCGCAACGACGAGCGGGGACGGCCATTCACCGAGACCGACCCGCTGGGCGACGGCGCGCCCTATAACGCCAGCAAGGTCTGCACCGAAATGGTGGCCGAGACGTGGCGGGACTCGTTTCTTCGCGCCCAAGGGATCGGCGTCGCGGTGGTTCGCGCCGGCAATGTCATCGGCGGTGGCGACTGGGCCGCCGACCGTCTGGTTCCCGATCTGGTCAAGGCCTTCCTGGCCGGGCAGCCGGCAATATTGCGCAACCCGACGGCGACGCGGCCCTGGCAGCATGTGCTGGACGCGTTGCAGGCCTATCTGCGGCTGGGCCAGCGGCTGCTGGCGGGCGACGGGCAAGCGTCGGCGGCATGGAATGTCGGCCCCGACCCCGACGGCCATGTGACCGTCCTCGAGCTGGCGCGCCGCCTGCAGGAAAGCTGGCCGGGGGCGGCGCTGACGGTGCAGGGCGATGGCGGGCCGGCCGAGGCCGGCCAATTGTGCCTGGACAGCAGCAAGCTGCGGGCAGCCTTCGGATTTTCGCCGCGCCTGAATCTGGCCCGGTCGGTCGAGGCCACGGCGGCATGGTATGGTGCGGTGTTGCGCGACGGTCGGCCGGCCATCGACATGACCTTGCGGCAAATCGACGCCTATATGACGGGAGACAATCCATGACCCCTTCGGATGCGGCGCCCAGGCGGAAGCTGCTGTCGGTCATCGTGCCGGTCTATAACGAGATCGACAATGTCGGTCCCTTGTGCGCCGAGGTCGCCCGGGTGATGGCCGACCTGGCCAACGAGTGGGATTACGAGCTGATCTTCACCGACAACCATTCGGAAGACGGCACCTTTACCCGGCTGGCGGACATGGCGGCCCAGGACTCCCGCATTCGGGCCTATCGCTTCTCGCGCAATTTCGGTTTCCAGCGATCGATCCTGTCGGGCTACCGCCTGGCCCGGGGCGATGCCGCGGTCCAGCTCGATTGCGACCTGCAAGATCCGCCCGACATGATCCCCACCTTCCTGTGTCTGTGGAAGGCGGGCTACAAGGTGGTGTACGGGATACGCCGCAAGCGCCAGGAAATTGTCTCGCTACGCTATGCCCGCGAGGTGTTCTATCGCCTGCTCAACTGGCTGGCCGAGCATCCCATTCCGGTCCAGGCCGGCGATTTCCGCCTGATCGACCGGGTGGTCATCGACCTGTTGAGCCAATATGACGATCACTCGCCCTATATCCGGGGATTCATCGCCTCGCTCGGGCTGGAGCAGGTGGGGGTGGCCTATGACCGCGACGCGCGCGAACGCGGGCAAAGCAAGTTCCCGCTGAACCGACTGACCGGACTGGCGGTCGATGCCATCGTCACCAACTCCATCGTTCCGCTGCGGCTGGCCAGCCTGGCCGGTGCGGTCTGTTCGGTGTTGGCGACCCTGGGGGCCGGAATCTATTTGCTGCTGAAGCTGACCTCGGGTCCCGGCCAATGGCCCAGCGGCTTCGCCACCATCATGGTGATGATCCTGGTCAGCACGGCGATGAACGCCATCTTCTTCGGCATCCTGGGCGAATATGTCGGCCGCATCTTTATGCAATTGCGCAAGCGCCCGTTAAGCATCGTCGAAACCTGCATCGACCCCCATGCCGAGACGGTCCGGCCGGCCGGCAGCGATTTCCGCAACGCCATGGTCATCGTGCCTCACCCCGAAGCGCCCAAGCCTTCGCCGGGCGGCGGCGAATGACCGGGACCGACTTCGACCGTCATGCCGGCGACTACCGGCACGAGGTCAACGAAAGCCTGAGCGGGTTCGGCACCGACATCGACCGGTTGGCCGACAGCAAGGCGGCCTTGATCGGCGAGGTGCTGGGGGGCGATCGCCTGGCGCGCGCCAGGGTGCTGGATGTCGGCTGCGGTATCGGGCTGATCTGCCGCCGCCTGATCGATCGGGTGGCCCAGATGCACGGGACCGATATCAGCGCCGCCAGCCTGGAGCAGGCGGCCAAGGCGTGCCCGCGCGGCCATTTCCAGGCCTATGACGGCGTCACCTTTCCTTATCCCGACGCAACCTTCGATCTGGTCTTCGCGGTCAACGTCTTTCACCATATCCCGGTGGCGGCCCGCCCCGCCATGGCTGCCGAGATGGCCCGCGTCGCCGCCGTCGATGGATTCGTGCTGATCGTCGAACACAATCCGGCCAACCCGGTGACCCGGCACATCGTCGTTTCCTGCCCGCTGGACGATGGGGCGATCCTGCTGAAGGCCGCCGAAAGCCGGGCCTTGCTTTCCGGGGCCGGGTTGGCCGGGGTCTCGACCCGATATTTCGGCTTCGTGCCCTGGCGCGGCCCGATGGTGGACCGGTGGGAAGGATTGCTGGCCCGCCTGCCGTTGGGGGCGCAGTATCTTTGCCGGGCGGCCAAGCCGCAATGCTGGCGTTCGCCGGCCAACGGCCTATCATAGGGCGCCATGGACAAGGACAGCCATCCCCAGCCCGTCAAGGCCGACAAGCGCGCCCTGTCCGACGTGCTGGCCCGCCATGCCGCCGCGCCGGGCGAGACCCGCCGCGTCCAATTGCTGCGGCCCTTTGCCGTTCTGTCCAAGAACACCTACAGCGCGCCGGTGCAGCCGCCGATCGGCGTTGCCTATCTGGCGGCGCTGGTCGAGCGGGCCGGCTATCCGGTCGGCATCATCGACGCCATCGGCGAGGACATCTTGCGCATCGAGCCTTCGGCCGACGGCAGCTGCAATCTGCAAGGATTGCCGACCGAGGCCATCTTGGCCCGCATCGCGCCCGACACCGCCATCCTGGGCGTGTCGTTGATGTTCTCGCTGGAATGGCTGCAGCAGCGGGACTTGATCCGCCGCATCCGCCGTGCCTTTCCCAAGCTGATCATCGTCGCCGGCGGCGAGCACGTCACCGCCCTGGCGGACTATCTGCTGACCGATTGCCCCGAGATCGACTATCTGGTGGCCGGCGAGGGCGACGTCACCTTGCTGGCCCTGGTCCACAACCTGCTGGATGGCCAGCCGGTGGATGACATCCCCGGCCTGGTCTTTCGCCGGCCCGACGGCACCGTGGTCAATAACGGCCTGGGCGCGCGCATCGCCAATGTCGATCAATTGCCCTATCCGGCCTGGCACCTTTTGCCGGTGACCAACTATTTCATCGACAATTGGACCGGCGGCATCGCCACCGGCCGCAACATGATCATCATGGCCACCAGGGGCTGCCCCTATCAGTGCACCTTCTGCTCGAATCCCGGCATGTGGACGACGCGCTATCAGATGCGCGACCCGGCCGGCGTGCTGGACGAGATTCAGTGGCTGATCGACACCTACCAGGCCACCAGCATCGATTTCTGCGACCTGACCGCCATCGTCAAGAAGGATTGGGTGCTGGAATTTTGCCGGCAGATGAAGGCGCGGGGCATGCGCTTCACCTGGCAATTGCCGTCGGGCACCCGATCCGAGGCCATGGACCACGAGGTCCTGCAGGCCATCTTCGAGGCCGGCTGCCGGTTGGTGGTGCTGGCCCCGGAAAGCGGGTCGGAACGCACGCTGAAGACCATCAAGAAGAAGGTCAGCCTGGCGCGTGTCACCGACAGCATCCGCCAGGCGGTCAGGATCGGCCACACGGTGAAGGTCAATCTGGTGATCGGCTTCCCCGACGAGCGCTTGTCCGACGTGGTGAAGACGTTCCTTTATGCCATACGCTGCGCCTTGATCGGGGCGGATGATTGCAACATCGCCATCTTCACCCCCTATCCCGGCTCGGAAATCTTCCACGACCTGCGCCGGCGCGGCATCATCGCCCGCATCGACGACACCTTTTTCCACAATCTTTTGATCCAGTTCGACATGACCTCGACCGCCTGCTACGCCGATCATGTCCCCGGCTGGTTCCTGGCCCTGGTTCGGCTGGTCGGGCAGTCGCTGTTCTATTCACTGGCCTATCTGACCCGGCCGCGCCGGCTGGTGCGGCTGGTGGCCAGCATGCGGGCCGAGAAGTTCCACGCCCACAATCTGTTCGAGCAGCGCATCCACGATTTCGTGGTCCGCCGCCGCCTGAATTCCCAGGTCAGGCCAGAGGGGCGCCAAGCAGGTCCTTGAACCCGGTCCCGACATCGGCGGAAAATTGCTCGATGGCGGTGATGGTCGAGAAGACTTGGGCCAGGAATTCCTGCGACTCGGTCCAGGCCCGGGCGCGCACCGCATCGGGTACGGCGCCGTCATGCAGCCAGATGGGGCTGTGGACAAAGCGGCGGTGGAAGTCGTCGGCATTGTTGATGGCCCAATTGGCGATGTCGAACGGCTTGGCGTGGTTGACGCAGGGCTTGTCGTTGCGGCGGCGCTTGAACGGCATCGGTTCCAGCATCAGGAAGTCGTCGGAATCCTCGACCACCGCGCAATCCTCGTAATCGACGGCCAGACGGACGAAATCGCCGTCGATGCCGAAGGTGAAGTTCGACCCGTCCCGCCGGGGATGGACGAAATAAGGCGTCGGGTGCCACGAGCGCAGCAGCAGGCCATGGCCGTCCAGCGGCCAATACATCTGCGACGGCCATTGGGTGAAGCCGTCCTGGCCCAGGATGTGGGCGGCGGAATGGTCGTGGATATGGCCCATGGCCAGGCGGATCGTGTCCCGAGGCGCCAGGTCCAGCCGGCCGGCCAGCAGGTCCTGGTCCCGGCCGGCGGCGATTTCGGCGCGGATCAGGGCCGGCACGAAACTGTGCATGTTGAGCGAGATTCCTGCGCTGTGGATCGATCGCTTGCCGGCCTGGGCCAGCCTGGCCACCGTCCGAAACGAGCCGTCGGCCAGGATGGTGTCGGGATAGACGCTGCAGATGGCGGCGTCTTGTTCCCAGGCGTGGGCGATCAGATGGTGATGGGTCTGCACCATGATCTTGTAGGACAGGTTCTGGTCGCCGGCGGCCTGCCGGATGCTGTCGTCGTCGATGACGATGAACTTGGGAATCGCGACCTCGCACAGGCGCCGATAGGCCGGCGAGCGCTCGATGCGGTCGCTGTCGGCGCGGGGCGAATAGATGTGGAACTCGACCGGAGCCAGCGCGGCCATGGCCGGGATGTTGCCGGGCGCCATCAACGAGGGCAGGGTGAAGTTGACGAAGTGGAAGGTGTATTCCTTGCCCCACACCGCCGTCGTGAAAATGACTTTTCGCATGTCCCGCGTCCCCGTTCGCTGTTCGCCAGGAATAGCATCCCTGGTCCGCCCGTCAAGAAGCCTTCAGCACCGACCCGATCCAGTCCAGCACCCCGTCCAGCGCCTTGCGCGACCCGCCCAGCAGCGCTTCGGGCGAGCGCGGCAAGCTGGCGCGGTTCTCCTCGGCCTCGGGGTGGAGCAGGGCGCCGATCTGCAGGCGGTCCAGGATGGCGAAGCGGGCAAAGGCGGCCTGGGCCAGCTCGCGCAGCCGGATCGCGTCGCCGCTGCTGAGGTCCAATCCAGCGGGGAAGCTCCACTCCATCGCCAGCAAATGCGCCAGGGCGGCGGCGATGTCATCGACATGGTGATATTCCCGCCACTGCGTGCCCGCCGACATGCGAAAGCTTTGGCCCGTCGCCAGCGCGGCGATCATCTGGCCCAGGAACATGTGGGGCGCCGGCCGACCGCCATACAGCGTGTGCAGGCGCACATGCAGGTGGCGCTGGGGCGGCAGCATTGCGCGCAACCGCTGTGCCAGACGCGTCTTCGAGGCGACATAGGCATTGGTCGCTTCCATGCGCTCGGCATGTTCCATCACCGTCCCGATGGTCAGATAGCGGATGGCCGGGTTGCCCATGGTCGCCTCGACCAGCCGGCAGGGGCCGGCATGGTTGGCCTCGTCCAGTGCCTCGGGCGGGGCCCCGGAATCTGTCAGGCCGTTGGCGAACACGATGTCGCAGGCTTCGACGCCCGCAAGCGGCAGGGGGGGCGAGTCCTTCAGCATCGACCAGGGCAAGGCGGTCACGCTGGCGGCCTCGGAGGTCAGGCGGCGATGCAGGGCGGACCCCAGATTGCCGCCGGCACCAAACAGCAGGACCGGGCGCGGCACCTAGCGCCCCATGGCGGCGGCGAAGCGCCTTTGCAGCATCTCGGCGATCAGTCGGCCGCCCTGGCCCTCGGTGCCGGCGGCGAACAGCCGCTGGCGAAGGCTGTCCATGACCGGGCGCTGGGCGGCGAAGGCGCCGGGATCCGAGGCCAGCCGCACCAGCTCGCCGATGGTGTCGGGGGTCAAGATCGGCGTATGTGGCCAGATTTCGCGCTCCAAGGCCGAGATCTCGTCGGGGCGGCCGACATCGGTGACCACCACGTCGTTGCCGGCATAGATCGCTCCGAACAAGGTGCCGCCCAGGTCGGTCAGGACGATGTCGGCGATGGCGAAGATTTCGGCCTCGTCGTCGGGATCGCGGATGACCCGCAGGTTTCCATCCTCGACCAGGGCCCGCAGATAATGGCAGTCGGGCGGCTCGTGGAAGGATTCCGGATGGGGCTTGAGCAAGATGTTGATATGCGGCGTCATCGCCATCAGGGCGCGGGAATAAAGGGTGATGGCCCCGGTCAGCGGGCCGGAATGGGTCGGCATCCACACCACCACCGGCTTTGCCGGGTCCAGCCGGTACTTGGCCTTGATGGCTTCCTTGTCGGCCTGGCAGGCGGCCAGTCCGTCGAGCCGGGCATAGCCGGCCACCAATTGCGGCGTGTCGGGGTAATCGCCCCGATATTGCGCTACCTGTTCGTCGCCTTGGACGATGAACTGGGCGGCGGTGTCGTTGAACGGGCAGGCCCGGCTTTTCGAGAAGCCATAGCTCAACAGCCGGGTCAGGTCGCCGACCATGCTATAGCCCTGTCGCTTGCACACCGGCAGGTCGCGGTGCGAGATGCCCGAGACGTACTGGAACAATCCGTTGGCGAGGTCCTCGCAGAAGGCGACCGACAGGCCAAGCTCGGCGATGAACTCGAACAGGTCGGGTTCGTAGCCATCGTCGAACAGGACGATGTCGAAACTGTCCTTGGGCAAGTGCTGCCAGGTGGTCATGAAATGCATGGCGCAGGTGCGCCGATGGACCAGGAAGCCGATCTTGGCGATGGGCTGCGGCTTCTCACCTTGGGCGACGCGTTCGTCGGCGCGGGCGACGGCCAGGCGCATCTGCTGTTCGTAGATGCGGGCGCGGTTCCACCCTTGGGTCAGCGTTTCCTCGGTGAACAGGCTGAGATCGGCTTCGCGCATGGGGTGACATCCAGAGTTCACGGTTGGTAAGAATTCAAACCCAGACCTTCCAAGGGGCCCGGCCGGTCGCCCACAAATCCTCGAGCATCAATTTGTCGCGCATGGTGTCCATCGGCTGCCAGAAGCCCCGGTGCTTGAAGGCCATCATCTCGCCTTGTGCGGCCAGGTCCTGCATGGGGCCTTGTTCCCACGCCACCTCGTCGCCTTCGATGCCGCCCAGGGTCGACGGCTCGAGCACGAAGAAGCCGCCATTGATCCAGTCTCCGTCGCCGGGCGGCTTTTCCGCCATGCCCCGCACCCGGTCGCCATCGACGTCCAGCCGGCCGAACCGGCCCGGCGGGCGCACCGCCGTCACCGTGGCCTTGCGGCCATGCTGGCGATGGAAGCTCAGCAGTTGGTCGATGGGCACGTCGGCCAAGCCGTCACCATAGGTGAAGCAGAAGGTCTCGCCCTCCAGATGCCGGGCGATCCGCGCCAGCCGCCCGGCCGTCTGGGTGTCCAGGCCGGTTTCCAGCAGCGACACCCGCCAGGGCTCGCTCGTCTCGGCCAGGGCGCGGACCTCGTCGCGGCCAAGGTCGATGGTCAGATCGGCCTCGTGCTGGCGGTAGTTCAGGAAGTAATCCTTGATGACCTCGCCCTTGTAGCCCAGGCAGATGACGAAATCGTCGATGCCGTAATGGCTGTAGGTCTTCATGATGTGCCACAGGATCGGCCGCCCGCCGATCTCGACCATCGGCTTGGGGCGGTATTCGGTTTCCCCGCCCAGTCGGGTGCCGCGTCCGCCGGCGACGATGACGCATTTCATGATGTCTTCCCCCCCATTAGGTCGCCTTACGCGATGTCGGCGATCTGGCGAAACAAAGCGTGCATGCGGTCGCGATGCAGGAAATAGCTGAGCCCGTCGGCGCTTCGCCCATATTGGTTATAATAGCTGGTGATGATGCGCCGGTTTTCCTCGGAATGGCGGATCGTGCAGGTGCGCGGCCGGTCAAGGCGCGTGTCCTTCGGGTGGCACAGATAGTTCCTCGCCGCCGCCTTTTGGAAATCGAACGTCACCTCGAATTCATAGACGCGGTCGACATCCAAAAGGTTCGACTTTCGCGCCATGACCACATTCCACAAGTCCGCAATGAATTGGGCGACCAGTCCGTCATGATCGGCGGCCATCTCGCGGATGGCGTCGAAGCAGATGGCGGCAAGCTCGTCGAACTTGTCGAACACCGCCGCCGTCTTGCACCAGAAGATCTGGTTGTTGCCGTAATGGCCGCTCATATAGCCGTCGGCCGCCTCGGGCGTGCGCAGGAAGGCCTGGATCGTCTCGCGGTCGGGATGGAAGTTGCGCGCCTCGTCGTCGCGGTATTGGCGGTACAACTCGGCCAGCGGGCTGGTGGCGGCGGATGCCGCCCGGTGGATGCGCCGCATGATCGCCGAGCGCTTGATACCGATGCTTTCGGCCAGGCCCAGGACCTCGTCGAACAGACCGCCATTGTTGAAGATGGCGATGGTCAGGTGATAGTCCCGGCATTCCAGGTAATCGTCGTGGCTCATGGTGGCGTTGGCGACGCAGACCTGGTGGGTCTCGGCCACGAAAATTGTCTCGCCCAGGATATCGTAGCGGCCGATGCAGCCGGGCAGGACGCGGTGACGTGTCACATAGCGATATTTCTCCTGGCTTGCCGCGTCGGCGGCCTCGGTGCCGGGCAGCAGGATGAACTGGAAGGTCTGGATGTCCTGGATACCGGCATCCATCATGTCGTGGATCGAGGTCAGGTGCTTGTCCTTGGTGTCGCCGGGCAGGCACAAGATGACCTCGCTGAAGGTCCGGCTGCCGGTGCGGCGGACTTCCATGGCGGTCTCGACGATGCTGTCGACGCTGATGTTGGCGCGCTTGATGTTGCGCAGGACCTCGGGGTCGGTCGATTGGACCGAGGCGCCGACCGCCAGGCTGTCGCCCAGCACCCTGGCCATTTCCAGCATGCGCGACTTCTGGTTCTTGGCGGTGGCCGAGCCGATGTTGCGCGGCCAGCCATGGCTGGCCTTCTTTGCCGCCATCCAGCGGGCGGTATCGACATCCTCGGGGAATATCCCCCAATTGAGATCGGCCAGGGTGATCGAGGGGACGCTGGTTCGGGCGAAGACGTAATCCAGCTCCTGCTCGATGCGGCCCTGGGAAAAACGACGTGTCTTGTTCATGTAGGCGACGCCGTCGTGGCAGTAGGTGCAGGAATAGGGGCAGCCGCGCGAGGTCTGGACCATGGGCGTCAGCTTGCCGTCGAAGAACGGGTCGAGCAGGCCGGTCAGATAGGGCGACGGCAGCGTGTCGTCGAGGTCAAGGATGCGTGGCGCCATCGGCCCGGCGACCAGTTCGCCGTCCACCAGATAACGGGCGTTCGGCAGGTCGGACCGCGCCCGCTTTAGTCCCCGGGCGTCGAAATCCACCTCGCGCAGGCGCTGACACAAGGCGGTGAAGGCCAGTTCCCCCTCGCCCTCGATGTAGAAATCGATGTCGGGCCGTTCGGCCAGGAATGCCCGCTGCTCGGCGGCGGAAGACGGAAAGCTCGGCCCGCCGAAGATGGTGACCACCGACGGATGCGCCGCCTTAACCCGCTCGGCGAAGGCCCGGTGCAGGGACTCGTTCCACATGTAGTTCGAGAAGGCCAGGATGTCGGGCGTGTGGTCCTGAAGATGGGCGGCGAGGTCATTCGGATACTTGAACAAGGCCGTCTCGACGTCGCCCAGTTCCCGGATCGCATGCGCCGCCACATAGCCGATGCCCAGCGAGAAGTTGATGGCATGGACGTAACGGCCTGTATGGGTCAGGTCGACGAAGGTGATCTTCATGGAATATCGCCCTTCTGGCTCCGTGGTGGTGACGCCGACCGTCGGCTTCGACGGATCGGTCGCCAAGTCTAGCGCGACAATGGTGTCAGCTTCGTGAACGACCAGAGCGTTGGAAACCCGAATGGGATATGGTGGCAATCACAGGAAACCGGCACCGACTTGCCCGCAAGGGGGCGCCGGCCTTTCCGGCTCTCTATCAGGCCGATCCGGCCCGGTTCGGATTGTCAGGCGGATTGCTCGGCCGATAGTTTGGCGAGATCGTCGCGGTCGGACGGCGCGTCCCAGACGTTGCAATCGGCGCAGATATCCATTTCGGCCTTGCGTCCCCCGGCATGCAGGGCGCGGCGGGCCTGCATCACCTCGGACTGCCAGCATTCGGCGATGGACTGGGTCGCGACGGAGCCACCGGGATACTTGCCGTTATAATCGACGTTGCACAGCGATACCCTGCCATCGGCAAAGATGGGCATCAGCGACCATAGGGCGATACAGGGCAAGTGAGGCTCGTGGGTGGCGGCGATCGGCGTGAAGCCGGGAAGCTGGCCGCCCCAATTGTGGTAATTGTGGAAGCTGACCCGGTCGGTCGCGGCCAGGTGGTCGCGCCAATAGCGTTCGAAGGACGGCCATTCGTCGGCATTGCCGTGTTGGCGGACCATGCGCACCCAGATGCGGGTGGCCGGCCGAATGCGGTCGCGCAGTGCGATGAAGGACCGCGCGTTTTCCAGGACCTCCTCGAACACCAGGCCGCGGCGGATCGATTCGTAGACCTCCTTGTTCAGGCTGTCGATGGACAGCAGCACGGAATCCAGGCCGGCTTCCAGGATCGCCCGGCCGCGTTTCTCGTTCAGCAGGCTGGCGTTGGTGCTGATCTCGACCTGGCGTACCCCCTTGTCTTTCAGTAGGGCGATGCGCGGTGCCAGCTTCTTGTCCAACAGCGGCTCGCCGTCGCGGTACAGGCTGACCTTCCGGACCGTGGCGGCGTGTTCGCCGATCTCGGCGGCGATCTTGGCGAACAGATCGTCCGTCATGGTCGGCGAATGGCGGTTCCAATCGTCGATGGTGCACATCGGGCAGCGGGCGTTGCAGGCGTTGACCGTCTCGATCTCGAAAAAGCGCGGGAAGCGCAGCAAATCCTCCAGCGTCTCGCCGGGGCTGATGCGGCCAACCAGATAGTTCTCGATGGCGTGGGCTGTCACCGGCGGTACTCCCACAGACGCTCGATCACGATATCGACATTGGCCAGCGGCTGGGCCGGTCCCGACGGCAGGACCAGAATAGTCTCGGCCTGCCGGGTGGCATGCGGGACCGGGGCCGGGCAATCCAGATGCGCCGCCCGGTTCAGCGGCGGGTGGACCCGTCGGCTCTGGATGCCGTCGGCGGCCAGGTGGGCGATCACCCCGGCCGGATCTGTGGTTTCGGCCTCGGTCCACAACGGGACCTCGCCGTCCTCCAGATGGACCTGGCAGACCTGGATGTGGGGGTGGCCGGTCAAGCCGTCGGCATAGCGGCGGTGGATGGCGGTGACATGGGCGACCCGTTCCTCGGCCACCTGCAACTGCGCCAGCCCGACGGCGGCTGCCAGGTCGGTGAACTTGAAATTCATGCCTGGCCTGGTATAGGTCTCCCAGTTACCGTCGGCCCGCACGCCATGCAGTTTGGCAAGTTTCATCCGGGCCAGCATGTCGTCGTCGTCGGTGACCACCATGCCGCCCTGGCCGGTGGTCAGCAGCTTGGCCACTCCCAGCGAAAAGCAGCCCATGCCGCCGAAGGTACCCAGGGCCTTGGCTCCCTGGCGTGACAGAAGAGCCTGGCAGGCATCCTCGATCACGGCGATGCCGCGTGGTTCCGCTAGTCGCAGGATGGCCGCCATATCGGCGCCGCGCCCGCCCAGGTGAACAGGCAAGATGGCGCGGGTTCTGGGGGTCAGTAGCCGCTCGAGGGCGTCCGGGTTCATCACCGGGCGGCCCGGTTCGGTGTCGGCCAGCACCACCTTGGCGCCCAGCAACGAGGCGGCATGGGCGGTGGCGATCCAGGTGGCGGCCGGCACGATGACTTCGTCGCCGTGGCCGATGTCGATGGCCAGCATCGCCAGCATCAGCGCCGCCGATCCGGACGGCGTCGCCACGGCATGGCGGGTACCGACCAGATTGGCGAATTGGCGCTCGAACCGGGCGGTCAGCGGGCCTTCACCGACATGACGGTCGGTCACCGCTTGGGCGAAGTTGGCGACTTCCTTCTCGCCCAGGCGGGTTGCCCACACGTTGATGCGGTACTCCATGGTCCTAGCCTTTGCCCATGCCCTGGCGGTCGTGCAGGTCGCGGTTCCAACTGCCCAGTCGGTCCAGCACGTTGTAGAAGGTGGTGTAGGGTGACGGCGTGCGGATCAGGAAGCCATCCTTGACGGCCTCGGTGTACCCTTGCGTTTCCACCCAATAGTCGCAGTTCTTGCAAAAGCCGGTTTCGTCCCAGCGACCGGCATTGTGCAACTCGCGCAGTTCGCGGAAGCGGGGTGAGTTCCACACCGCCCGGACGCCACCGTCCCGGAAGATATTGCCCACCACGATGTCGGGCTGTTCCGAGGTCACCACGCAGGGCGTGACGTCGCCGTTGGCACGGATGACGATGTCGCGGAACAATTGCTTGCAGGGAATGCGCTCGGGCAGCATGTCGCGATGCAATGTCGGATTGATCCGCTCGATGTCGGGGCGCAGGTCCTGGATGTAGCCGGTGACGCGGATCAGGTCGACGCGCGATTTCCAGAATTCCAGGAAGGCGGGGATTTCCTGGTAATTGTAGTCGGTCTCGACGAAGGTGACGCCGACGCGCGGCAACGGCTTGGCGCCCCGGACCTTCAGCAGCAGTTCGACCTTTTCCACCAGCTTGTCCAGCCGCGCGAAGCCGCGCGCCTTTTTCAGCGTCTCGGGGGTGGCGGCATCGACGCTGACATTGACCGAATCGAAGCCGATATCGACCAGGAAACGGGCCAGATCCTCGTCGATCAACAGGCCGTTGGTGTTGAAGGTGCCGGCCAGGCCCTTCTGTTTCACCCGTTCGGCGGCGTGGCGGAAGGTGGTGGCGACCAGCGGCTCGTTGGCGACGTTCAGTGTCACCGAGGGGCGCCATTCGGCAATTTCGTCGACCAGACTGTCCACCTGCTCGTGGGTCATCTGAATCTCGGATCTATAGTATTCGTGGTAATTGCCGGTCTGCTTCTTCTCGAGCGCATGATGCCGGCAATGGGGGCAGCTGAGATTGCACTGGTTGGTCAGCTCGATGCGAACGATCGTCGGGTGTTCAACGCTTTCCAGCTGCATCTCAGGCTTCTCCTGAATCAGGTCGCCCCCTTCTGAGGGGAGATCAGTCTAGCAGGCGATGGTTAAAAATTTCACCGCTATGCATCCTCGGTCCCGCCTTTGACATAGTGGCTGATCCGCCCCGGACAAAGTCCGGTGTCACCCGCGAACCCAGAAAAGGTTGCCGCCCGTGGATGAACAGCTCTATCGCGTCCGCACAAGGGGAATCGTGACCATCCCGGTCCTCATCCTTTCAAGATGGTTCAGCCTGGGAAGGGGCCGGAAAACAAATTGTACTGCGCTTATCGATGTCAGTATCATCACCGCTCGGTTTGAAAACTTCACATGAAGGCGCAGAATGCGCGACGCGGTTTTAGAGCTTGTCGGCGAGGCCAGCACCGCCCTGAAATCGGGTGACCATCGCTCGGCCGCCGCTATCCTCGACCCAGTTCTGGCCCTGGTCCCCGATCATCCCGACGCCAACGCTCTGGGCGGAATCGTCAGTTTGCTGCAAGGCCGGGTATCCGAAGCGGCGCAACGCCTTGCCTTCGCCTTCAATGGGCTGGCGGCTGCGCCGGGACAAGTCGCGCTTTATTACGCGGCGGCGCTGGCGGCGCTCGATTTGGGACCCAAGGCGCACGAGATTCTTGCGGACTCCCCCCCGCACGAGACTGCCAAGTCGCTGTTTGACGTCGCCGACAACCTTCTGCGCGAGGGACGCCGGATCGAAGCCCTTGGGGTGTTGCGCGTCGTCGGGGAACGGGATGATCCGTGGCTGGACGACCCGGCGAACGCCTTCGCCGTCGCTGTCCGCCTGGTGGCGTTGGGCGACGGCGATAGCGCCGAGTCCGTCGCCTGTCGCAAGTTGGTCGGCCCGGACCGGCATTTCGAAGCGGTGGCGGTGCGGGCGGGGATCCATGCTCTGACCGGCGATCTGGACGCGGCGGCGAACGCCATGGGCCAGCTTCGTCGCCATCGCCCCGACCTGGCCGATGATCCCCGTCTTCCCGCCAAGTTGCATCGCTTGCACGAACGCTCGGCGTGGGACGGGCGCGATTCTGGGGGCGATTCGTTCGCCGATGGCCACTTCGTGGCGTTGCCACCGTCGGAGCTTTTGGCGGGGCGGGCCCGCGAGGCCTCGGGCTGGCGGGCGGCCAGGCAGGTCGTCGTTTATCACGTCAGCGAGTCGGGGGGCACAAGCCTGGTCGGCGCCCTCGACAAGTTGCAGGCCGGCACCTATCTCGCGTGCATCACCAGGGACGCGTGCGAATCCTTCGCGGCCTTGGACGAAGCGCAGCGTCACGACATTGCCCTGGTCCACTGGCACGTTCCCATGCCGATCCGCCCGCTGGTTTCGCCATCCGCTCGCATCGCCGCCATGGTGCGCGATCCGGTGCAACGGGTGGTCAGCAACTACTATTGGCAGGCCAAGCATCGCGGCCAGGGTTTGCCCTGGGTGTCGGATGAGATCGAGGCCGGAATCTCGCTCCGCGACTGGGTGGACCGGCTGGCCGATCGCGAGATGGACACGCTGAGCCACTGGATCACCGCGCTGGAACCGGCGCGCCCAGAACCGTGGAGCGTGGCCGATCTGCTGGCGGCTGCCGACCGCCATGTCGATTTCCTGGGGATCACCGAGTTCTTCGACGAATCGCTTTTCATTCTCGCGTCCCTGCTGGGGGCCGAGCGCGTTCCCAAATGGGGCCGCGCCGCGTCGGGCTCACCGCCGAAGCTGGGGGACCTTGATCCCGCGATCGTGCGCCGGATCGAAAAGATCACCGAACACGATCGAGAATTCTTTCACGCTTGCCGCTCGCGTTTCCTCGATCGCTACGGCGACATGATTGACTTCCATCGCCGGCATGTCGGCTCGCTGGAGCTGCGCTAATCGCGCAACCGAGATGGCGGATGGCGTGATCGTCGAAGGCGCCGCTTTGCATCCCCTGTCCCACCTGTGACATAGTGGCTGATCCGCGCCGGACAAAGTCCGGTGTTATCGATGAACCCAGAAAAGGTTGCCGCCCGTGGATGAACAGCTCTATCGCCTGCGCACCAGTTGCCGGGTCTGCGACGCCCCCGACCCGGTGATCGTGGCGCCCTTGGCGCCGATGGCCGCCGCCACCCCCACCTTCTGCCTGCCCGGCACCGACAAGACCCACCCGGCCTTCACAAGGCCGGTGCCGCTGGCCCTGGCCTTGTGCCGCCAATGCGGCATGGTCCAGGTTCCGGCCATCGTCAGCGCCGACCTCAATTATCGCAACTACGCCTATCGCACCACCAACTCGCTGGGCCTGCCCGAGCATTTCCGCGCCCATGCGCGGGAAACCATCGACCGCATTCGCCCGCGCCCCGGCTCGCTGGTGATGGAATTCGGTTCGAACGACGGCACCTTGCTGGCCGCCTTCGCCGAACAGGGCCACCCGGTGCTGGGCATCGACCCGGCCCGCGCCATCGCCGAGCAGGCGACCGCGCGCGGCGTGCCGACCCTGGCCGATTTCTTCGGCGAGGCGCTGGCCGTCAAGCTGCTGGACAGCCATGGCCCGGCGGCGATCTTGCTGGCCAACAACGTCATCGCCAATATCGACGACCTGCACGACGTCGCCCGTGGAATCGCCACCATTCTGGCCCCCGACGGGGTGTTCGTGTTCGAAACCCAGTACGGCCCCGACGTGATCGAGCGGCTGCTGCTGGACACCGTCTATCACGAGCACCAATCCTATTTCGCGCTGACACCGTTATCGGTGCTGTTCGCCCGCCATGGGCTGGAGGTGATCGACGTCGCCGCCATCTGGACCAAGGGCGGATCGATCCGCGTCACCGTCCAGCGCCAGGGCGGGCCGCGGCGGATGGAGGCCTCGGTGCCGGCGATGCTGGCCGACGAGGCGCGGCGCGGCATCAAAAGCCCGGCCTTCTTCACCGCCTTCAACCATCGGATCAAGGCGACCGCCGCCGCCTTGCACGCCGAAATCGACCGGGTGCGGGCGATGGGGGGCGGGGTGGCCGGCTATGGCGTTTCGGTCGGCACCTGCACCCTGCTGGCCCAGTTCGACCTGGCCGGCAAGATCGACTTCCTGGTGGACGATGATGCCAACAAGGACCCGGAACTGGTCGGCCCCGGCTATCGCCTGGCGGTTCTGCCGCCCACGGCGCTGATCGAGCGGCGACCCGGCCTGACATTGGTGTTCGCCTGGCGCTACGCCGATCCGATCGTGGTGGCCAACCAGGCCTATCTGGAAGCGGGCGGCGCCTTTCTGGTGTGCCTGCCCGAACCCCGCCTGATCACGGGCGCGTCATGACCATCCTGGTCGCGGGCGGCGACAGCGCCATCGGGCGGGCGGTGGCGGCCGAGCTGGAACGGCGCGGCTGCGCGGTGGCGGCCACCTCGCGCCGGGCCGGCCGCCATCCGTCGCTGGACCTGGCCAAGCCGCCCACGACCTGGGAGGTGCCCGACGCGTCGGCGGCCCTGGTGGCGGCCGGCATCGGCTCGCTGGCGGGGTGCGAGGCCGACGAGGCCCTGGCCCGCGCCGTCAATGTCACGGCGGTTGCGGCGCTGGCCCGGCGGGTGCCCTTCGTGCTGGTGCTGTCGACGACCCAGGTATTCGCGGGCGACCGGCCCCATTATCCGGCCGACGCCCCGGTCTGTCCGGCCAACGCCTATGGCCGCGTCAAGGCCGAGGCCGAGAGGGTGGCGCTGGCGGCCGGCGGCGCGGTTCTGCGGCTGGGCAAGGTCCTGTCGCCCCATCTGCCGCTGGTCCAAGATTTCGTCGCCACCTTGCGGGCCGGCGGCACGGTCGAGGCCTTCGCCGACATGGTGCTGGCCCCGGTCACCCTGGACCAGGTGGCCGCCCTGGCCGCCGACATCCTGGTCGGGCGCCTGTCCGGGATCCATCAATTGTCGGGCGATCAGGACATCACCTATGCCGACATGGCCCGGCTGATGGCCGAAAGTGTCGGCAGCGGCCAGGTTCGCGAAACTTCCGCCTCTGAGCGGGTGCCGGCCCACTTCATCCAGGCCCACGCGACCCTGGCCGCGACCGGCGGGCGGACCGCGCCGTCCTCGGTCGAGGCGGTGCGCATGGTGCTGGCGCAAACCCTTTCTTTACCGGGCGAATGATCCCATATGGGTCTGGTGCGGAGAAGTCGTCATGGAAGTCTATTCCCAACTGAAGTTCCTGCGCTTTCGCGACCGCCTGGACGCGGTTTCTGAAGGCCGGGTGCCGGCGCCGGTTCATGTCCGCATCAAGCCGATCAATCGCTGCAACCATGATTGCTGGTATTGCGCCTATCGCAATTCGAACCTGCATCTGGGCGAAGACATGGACGAGAAGGATACCATCCCGACGCCCAAGCTGTTCGAGATCGCCGATGACATCGTCGCCATGGGGGTGAAGGCGGTGACCTTCTCGGGCGGCGGCGAGCCGCTTTTGCACAAGGCCCTGCCCGAGACCATCGACCGTCTGGCCCAAGGCGGGGTGTCGGTGGCGACCTTGACCAACGGGGTCAACCTGAAGGGACGGGTGGCCGAGGCGCTGGCCCGCCACGCCACCTGGGTCCGGGTGTCCATCGATGCCTGGGACAACGAATCCTATACCGCCTCGCGCTCGGCCCGGCCGGGCGATTTCGACCGGGTGATGGACAATATGCGGGCCTTCAAGGCCTCGGGCACCGAATGCGTGCTGGGCGTCAGCCTGATCATCGATCAGGTCAACCACACCCATGTCGCCGAACTGGCGGCCCGCTTCAAGGAATTGGGCGCCGACCACGTCAAGCTGGCCGGGGCCGTCACCGCCAACGACGCTGCCGAACATAATGCCTATCACGAACGCTTCGCCGCCGAGACCGCCCGCCAGATCGCCCTGGCGCAGCAACTGGCCGACGATCGCTTCCAGGTGCTGAACCATGTCCACCGCATGGCCGAAAGCTTCGACAAGCCCTATCATTCCTGCCCGTTCGCCCGTTTCCTGACGGTGATCGGCGCCGACCAGACGGTCTATCTGTGCCAGGACAAGGCCTATACCCAGTCGGGCAAGCTGGGGTCCATCAAGGACCGCAGCTTCAAGGATTTCTGGTTCTCGGACGACAATAAGCGGGCGCTGGAGGCCGTCGATCCGTCGGTCCATTGCCGCCATCATTGCGTCGCCCACGGCAAGAATTTGGCGCTGGTCGATTACATGTCGCAGGACCTGGGTCACACGGTGTTCGTCTGATGGCCGAATTCAACTTCATCCAGACGCTGCACAGCAGCACCAAGCGCGATTACGTCGCCCGGGTGGTCGAGGCCGACAAGGCCGAATGCGCGGCGAAGGCACAGCAATGGGGCCAGGATTACTGGGATGGCGAGCGCCGCTTCGGCTATGGCGGCTATCGCTATGACGGACGCTGGCGCCCGGTGGCCGAGGAACTGGCCCGCCATCTGAACCTGAAGCCGGGCATGCGGTTGTTGGATGTCGGCTGCGGCAAGGGCTTTTTGTTGTACGAATTCACCCAGGTCGTGCCGGGGCTGGTGGTTGCCGGGCTGGATATCAGCGCCTATGCCATCGACAACGCCAAGCCGGAGATCAAGCCGTTCCTGACCGTCGGCGACGCGGCCAGCCTGCCTTACGGCGACGGTGAATTCGACGCGGTGGTCTCGCTGGGCTGCCTGCACAATCTGAACCTGCCCGATCTGTGGCGGGCTGTGGGCGAATTGCAGCGGGTGTGCCCGGGAACCGCCAAATACGTCATGGTCGAATCCTTCCGCGACGAGCGCGAGAAGGCCAATCTGCTGTACTGGCAGCTGACCTGCCGGTCGTTCCACGACCCGCAATCATGGGCCTGGCTGTTCGGCCAGGCCGGCTATCGCGGCGATTGGGGCTTCATCTTTTTCGAATAGCCTGGGCGATGCTGGCGGCGATGCCCGCCGGCTGCAGCCCGAACCGTTCCAGCAGTGCGTCCTGCGAGCCGTATTGGTGGACGAAGGAATCGGGCAGGGCCAGGCGCAAGGTCGGCGGCACCGGGCCGGCCTGGGCCAGCGCATCCAGCACCATTGCGCCTAGCCCGCCGATGCGGGAATGTTCCTCGACGCTCGCCACCAATCGCTTGCCCTGGGCCAGCGCCACCGTCTGGGCCGCGTCGAACGGTTTGACGGTGTGGGCGTGCAGCACGGCGCAGCCGATGCCGTCGGCCGCCAGCATCTCGGCCGCCGCCAGGGCGCGCCCGGTCATCACCCCGGTCGAGACCAGCAACACATCCGAACCCTCGCGCATGGGGATGGCGCGACCGATCTCGAAGCCGTTCCCTGGCTTCGAGATCACCGGGTCGCCGCCCTTGCCCAGGCGGATGTAAAGGGGGCCGGGCCACGACAGGCTGGCCTGCATCAGGCGGGTCATCTCGTCGGCATCGGCGCACGCCACCACCGCCATGCCGGGCAGGGCGGACATCAGCGCCAGATCGTCGATGGCGGTGTGGGTCGGCCCCAGCGGCGCATAGACCAGCCCGCCGCCATTGCCGACCAGCCGCACCGGAAGATCGTGCAGGCAGACGTCGATCGACACCTGTTCCAGGCACCGCCGGGTCAGGAAGGTGGCGATGGTGTGGACGAAGGGCATCAGCCCGTCCATCGCCATGCCGGCGGCCATGCCGATCAGGTTGGCCTCGGCGATGCCTTCGATGATGAAGCGGTCGGGCACGTCCTTGGCCATCTGCTTCAAGGTGCCGGCCGACGGGTCCGAGCCGATATAGACCACCCGGGAATCGGTCAGCGCCAGCCGGTGGATCATGTCCAGACAGGTCTTGCGCATCACATTCCTCCCAGCTCGGCGATAATGGCGGCGGTCTCGGCCTCGGTCAGCTTGCGCTTGTGGTGCCAGTCGGCCACGCCTTCGGCCAGACTCAGGCCCTTGCCCTTGACGGTGTGGGCGATCACCAGGCTGGGCTTGCCCGCCGCCACCGGCAGGGCGCCCAGCACCCGCTTCAGGTCGGCGGGGTCGTGGCCATCGGCCTCGGTGACCGAGAAGCCGAACGCCCGCCATTTGTCGGCCAGGGGTTCCAGCGGCTGCACCTGCTCGACCGGGCCATAGGATTGCAGCTTGTTGTAGTCGATGATGGCCACCAGATTGTCCAGGCCGTGCTTGGCGGCACTCATCGCCGCTTCCCATACCGACCCCTCGTTGGTCTCGCCGTCGCCCATCACCACGAAGACCCGGCTGGGCCGCTTTTGGATGCGCGCCGCCAGCGCCATGCCCAGGCCGATCGACAGACCGTGGCCCAAGGCCCCGGTCGAGGCCTCGATGCCCGGCAGGCGGCCATGTTCGGGATGGCCGGGCAGGCGGGAATCGACGGCGCAGAAGGTGGCGATCTCGGACGGGGGGAAGAATCCCTTGTCGGCCAGGATGGCGTACAGGGCCAGCACGCCGTGGCCCTTGGACAGGATGCAGCGGTCGCGGTCGGGGTCCGAGGGATGTTTCGGGTCGATGCGCAGGATGTCGTCATACAGCACGCGCAGGATCTCGATCAGCGACATGGTGGCGCCGAAATGGATGCCGGCCGATTTGATGGCGCTGATGGCCAGGCGGCGCAGATGGCGCGAGCGGTCGTCAAGCGGGGGCGAGGTCATGGGCATCTTCCAACCATGAGAGCAGGGATCGGGACTTTTCCAATTGCCGGCTTTCGGCCAGGCGGGCCTCGGCCGAGCCTTCGACCAGGCCACGGCGGGCGCGGCGATCGGGGCGGAACTCGTTCAACAAGATCAGGCACCAGATCAGCCCGAACAGCGGAATCATCGCCTCCAGTCGCGGGGCCAGGCCGGGATCGTCGGGCAAGGCCGCCAGCATCAGGACCTTCAGGCGGTCGCGCTCGGGTGCCGAAAAGGCCGATCCGGGATGCAGCATGGCGTCGGCGATGGCTTTTTCCGGGCCGTCCCAGCCGAAATATTCGAAATCCAGGAAGGCCAGGCCCGATGGCGCAGCCAGCATATTGTGCCGGCCGAAATCCGACGGGCTGAGCACGCGGGCCGACGGTGTGGCGAAGCCCGCGCCCAGCCATGCCCTGGCGCGGGCAAAGGCGCGCTCGGCACTTCCCCGGATGTCGGCCAGATGGGCGGCCAGCGCGGGGGTGCCGGCCAGCGGGGCCAGCCGCTCGGCGAATTGTCGTTCGGCCTGTTCGGCGGCGAAGACCGGGGTCGAGCCCTCGCGCATGTCCGCCGCCGCGCCCCGCAAGGCCTGCAGGCGGGCGAAGAAGGCGCCCATGGCGGCCACGGCATCGTCGGCCGGTTCCAGCGGGCGGCCGTCGATCCAGGTGTACAGGGCCGCATGACGGGCCGGATCGGCCGCGACCGGCTGGGGCACCGGCAAGCCGTGGCCGGCCAGGAAGGAAAGCGCCTGCCATTCCTGGCCCAGGCGGTCGCGCGGGTCCTCGGCCTGGGGGGGATAGGATTTGAGCGCCAGCCGTTCGGTCCCGGCATCGATGGCGAAGATGCGGTTGTTGCCGCCGCGGCCCACCGCTTGAGCCGCATCGACCGGCCGGCCCAGCAGGCCAGCCGCCAGGTCCCGCGCTTGGGTAACGTTCATGCCAGCACCCGTGCGCTGACGCTGGCCCAATCGTCCAGCAAGATGGCGCGGGTGGCGGCGGGGAAGTCGGGATCCTCCAGCAGTTCGGCCAGGTCATCGACGAAGATCGCCGGGGCGAGTGCGCGGATGCGCGCCAGCTTGGCGGCGCGGTCATTCTCGAAATGGATGTCGTCACGGACGAAGCCCAGCCGCGAGAAATAGCCCTGCCGCTCCAGCCAACCCAGTGCCGCCTGGCGCAGATCGGTGCCGGTCGGGTCGAAATGGCCGGTGCGGGTCTTGTGGCTGACGATCACCAGATCGTGGCCCAGGGCGCGCGCGCGGATGATGAAATCGCAAGACCCCGGCATCGCTTCGGCCAGGTCGATGCGTGGGCCGTAGACCTGGCCCTGCAGGCGCTGCCAGTCGGTCTCGCCGCCCGGTCTGGCGCGCAGGGCGGCGCGGATGTCCGCCTTGGTCCCGGTGAAATCGGCCCCGACCAGCCCCATTTCGGCCGCGACGGCCAGGAAGGCGTGGTCGTAGCCGATCAGGGTGTTGTCGAGGTCCAGGCCGATCAGCACCGTCTTTCCTTCTAGGCCAGCGCGCTGCCGACAGAGCTGGCGCCGCCGGTGACCAGGCCATGTCGCGGACGTGCCATTGATTGCTTCCTTACTTCAACAGACGTTCGACGAACTTGATCAATTCGATGCGGCCGACCGAGCGGCGGTGGCCGACGATGCCGACCTTGATGGCGCCGACGGCATTGCCGACGAAGCCGACCAGTTCCATCGGCCCGCCCACCGCCACCAGCGGCGAGGTCACCGCCAGGAAGGCATCGCCGGCGCCCACGGTGTCCAGGGCGCGCTTGGTGAAGGCGGGGACGCGGTTGATCTTCTTGCCCTTGGCCCAGGTGGCGGCGCCTTCGTGACCCATGGTCACGGTGATGCGGTTGCAATCGATGCGGGCCGGCAGGTGCTTGCTGAGGATGGTGGCGATATCGCTGTACCGGTCGCCGGTGGCCAGCTTGGCCTCGGGGGCGTCGATGCAGACGTAATTGGCCTTGGGATAGCGGGTGACCAGATTGAAGCCGGTATTGGCGCTGTTGGTCTGGGTATTGACCGCCAGGAAGCGGGCATTGTCCACCAGGGCCTTGATGACCGGAGCGGTGATCATGCCGTGGCCGAAATCGGTGACGATGACCAGATCGTATTTGGGCGCGCGGTTGGCGATGACTCGCACCAACTCGGCTTCCTGGCGCCCGGACGACGGGGTGTCGTCCATGTAATAGACCTCGAACAGCTTGCGCATGCCGTTGTCGATGAATCGGCATTTGCGGGTGGTCGGCGCGCCGTCGCGATGAAGGGCGGTCAGGGTGACGTTGGGCAGCAGCGAATCGCGGATCAGTTGTTCGTGGCTGTCGGCGCGGCCCAGCACGGTGACCACCTCGACCTCGGCGCAGAAATTGGCGACATGGTTGGCCGCCGCGATCGAGCCGCCGGCGAATTGCTCGCTGTCGCGGTGAAGCGTGGCGATCATGTTTTCCTTGGGCGACTTGCCCAGGGCGTTGACATATTGGTAATCGTCGATGATGGCGTCGCCGACCACCAGGACCTTCAAGCCTTGGGCGCGGTCCAGCATCTGACGGACCTGGGCCAGGCCGTCGCGCTGGCGCAGCCCCGCCAGGTAATCCTTGAGCGCCGGGTCATAGACATCCAGGTAATTGTTGATCAGCGACGAGGACGAGAACACCAGCTCGTTGGTGAACACCACCCGGCCGCCATGATCCTCGACCGCCCGGCGTTCCGAGACGATCTTGCCGGTGACGTCGGTCTCGGAATCCTTGTAGTCCGAGCCCTTGACGTAGACGCCGGGCTTGATGGCGTGGATCACCGTCTCGGCCGAGGCGGCGTCATTGATGCCGACATAATCGACATGGGCCAGTGCCGCCAGCATCTCGGCGCGCTGGTGCTCGCCGAACACCGGCCGGCCGGGGCCCTTGTTGACGAAGGCATCGGCGGTGATGGTGACCATCAGCACGTCGCCCTCGCGTCGGGCCGCTTCCAGGTGGCGGACATGGCCCAGATGCAAAAGGTCGAACACGCCGTGGCACAACACCACCGTACGACCGTCGCGGCGCAGCTGCTCGGCGACGGTCGCCAACTGGGCCAGGCTGTGAATCTTGCCGCCGTCGGGGTGACGGTGCGAGGGGGTGACGGTTTCAGTCATGGCGCGCGTTCTTATCCCTTTCTTGGGTGCGGCCTGGCGCCGCTTTCTGCCAATCAGGATTCCCGCACAATGGTTAAGGCTTCGCTTATGGCGCCGACGCGACCAATGGCGGATAGGCCACCGCCGGCCGGCCGGCATAAAAGGCGGCGGCGTCGTTGAGCAGGCGGTGGCGGACCAGCATGTCGGCCAGGGCGACGCGGTGGCCGGGATCAAGGGGCTCGGCCTGGTGGGCGCGATGGAACATCGCCGACGCTTCCTTCGACAATCCCAGTCCGGCCAGGGCGTGACCGATGGCCGAAATCGCCTGGGCGCTGGGGGGCGCCGCCAGATGACGCTCGATGTCGGCCAGCGTGGCGTCGAGCCGTTCCAGGAAGTCGTCCAGCGGCTGTTCCTCCCAGCCGGGGCCCGACGGGATCAGGCGGCCGAAATGAACGGCGGCGGCCTGATCCATGCGGCGCCGGGAATAGAAGATATCGGCGACCGCCGCCCGGGCCGTGCGGTTGTCCGGTTCCAGCGCCAGCCAGCGGGTCAGGCAATGGGCCGCCGCCGCCTTGGCGCCGATCAAGCCCAGGCTGCGCGATTCCAGGTGCGCCAGCATGGTGCCGATATTGTTCCACAGCGCCGGCCGCTCGGGGGCGAGCCGGCAACTGGCCCGAAAGGCGGCGATGGCGCGGCGCAGCCTGACCAATTGCGACGGCGACATCACCGCCACCTCGGCCAAGACCAGGCCCGACGCGGTCAGCTCGGCCGCCAGCAGGTCGCAATGGGCGGCGGAATCGTCGGGGGTCGCTTCGGTCAATCGGCGAAAGACGGTGGCGGCGTTGGTCCAATCCTGCCGGCGGGCCAGCAGGTCGGCCGCCAGCCGCAGCAGGTCGGCCAGTTCGGGCGTGGCGATGTCATGGCCGATCAGCACCGCGGCGGCGGCGGCGGCGACCTCGTCGGTGGGCGGCAGGCCGGCCAGAGCGCTCAGCGCGCCCGGGGCGTCGCCGGTCCGCCATCGCGCCTCGGCCAGGGCCAGCGCGATGGATGGGCTGGCGGGATCAAGCATGGCGGCTTCGGACAGTGCCGCGAAGGCCGCCATGCCGTCGCCCAGGTGCAGGCACACCCGGCCCAGAGCCAGCCAGACATCGGGAGAATCAGGGCTCTCGTCGGCCAGTTCCGCCAGCAACGCCCGCGCCTCGGCCGGGCGGCCGTCCTTCCAGGCGGCCAGCGCGGACTCGAACAGGGGCTGCGTGTCGGTGGGCATCGGCGGAAGTCTCTCCCAGCGCGGGAGGCAAGGGTAGATGGCAATTGGTAGACAAGTTGTTAAGGAAGGGGCGCCACAATCGAGCCCGTCACCATGGGATGGCGCCGGGATGCAGTTCAATTTCTACCTGAAGAATCACCACGTCACCGGGCTGGCCAGCCTGGAAGACATCATCGGGCCGATTTCCGCCGGCCTGGTCGAGGGCGGTCATCAGGTGCAGTTCGAATACACGCAGCTGCTGCCCCGGCCGTGGGTCAACGTGATGTTCGAGTATTTTCCCGATACCGGCCTGATCGACGAACTGGCGGCGGCGCGCGCCGAGTATGGTCGCGACCTGATCGTCGGCCTGATCGGCACCGAGGACCTGTCCGACACCATCTCGATGGGCGCCAAGGGTGATCAGCGCCGGCTGGACAACATGCGTCGGGTCATGGGGGTGTTCGACTTCATCTGGTCGATCGTGCCGGTCGATGATTACGCCCGGCTGTTCCCCGATTGCCGGCCCGCCCATTTCCTGCCCTTCGGCCATTGCCCGTCGCTGGAGCTAAGGCCCGTCCTGCACCAGGGCATCGACGTCATGCTGTACGGCAAGCTGAACGGCTGGCGGGCGCCGGTGGTGCAGACCCTGCTGGAGGCGGGTGCCCGGGTGCAGGCGACCTTCGGCGACATGCCGGAATTCATCCGCCGCAATATGCTGGGACGGTCGAAGATGGTGCTGGACATGCGCAGGGGCGACGTCGTGCGCTACATGTCGCCGTCGCGCATCTGCGCCGCCTTGCAGTGCCGGACCCTGGTGGTGGCGGAGACCTTCGACGTCAGCCCATTGTCCAGCCTTTACCGCTACGTGGTTCCCGCCGATTATGGCGACCTGGCGGCGACGTGCCTTGCCCTGATGGCCGACGATTCGGCCCGGCGGACGCGGACAGACGAACTTTTCGCTCGCTTCAAGGCGGAGACCTCGATGCGGGCCAACCTTGAAGCGTTGCTGCCGACGATACCGGCGTAACCGAACGGACGGATGGCGGGCGATGAATTTGGAAGCGGAACTGCAGGCCGGGATATTAGCCCATTCCGAGGGGCGGCTGGGCGATGCCGCACGGTGCTATCGCCGGGTGCTCGAGGCCGATTCCAACAATGCCGACGCTCTGCACCTGATGGGGGTGCTGTCCCTGATGGGCGGCGAGGCGGCCTTTGCCGAAAGCCTGGCCCGCCAGGCCATCGCGGCGGCGCCCGATTGGTTCGCGCCCCATGTCGGCCTGGGCAACGCGCTTCAGGCCCAGGGCCGGCTGGAAGAAGCCGCCGCCTGTTTTCAGGCGGCCGTGACCCTGCATCCGCAAAGCGCCGAAGCCTACAGCAACCTGTCCAGTTGCCTGTGCGCGCTGGGGCGTGCCGACCAGGCCGCCGACGCGGCGGTCAACGCCATCGTCATCGACGGCGCCATGGCCGAGGCGCACAACAATTTCGGCAACGCCCTGGCCGCGCTGGGCAGCCCGTCCGAGGCGGCCGAGGCCTATTTCAAGGCCATCGCCCTCAAGCCCGACTATTCCGACGCCTGGTACAATCTGGCCAACGCCCAGATGGCCGCCGGCGAGCTGGACGAGGCGGTCAAGCTTTACCGGCGGGCCATCGAGCTCAGCCCGGCCCCGGTAAAATATTACAATCTCGGCAACGCATTGCTGGCGGCCGGCCGGCCGGCCGAGGCGGTCGAGGCCTTCCGCACCGTGCTGGAGCTTGATCCCGGCTTCGTCGCCGCTGCCGTCAACCTGTCCAGCGCCTACAAGGATCTTGAGCGCCTGGACGAGGCCGCTGCGATCTTGCGCGAATATCAGGTCCGCGCCCCCGACGCGCCCGACCTGCATTGGAACCTGGCGCTGGTGTCGCTGCAGGCCGGCCAATGGGCCGACGGCTGGCGGGAATATGAGTGGCGCTGGAAGATGCCGACCTTCGCGCCGTTCGTGCGCGATCTGGGCCGCCCGGTGTGGCAAGGCGAGGATCTGGCCGGCCGCTCGATCCTGGTGCATGCCGAGCAAGGCTTCGGCGACGCCATCGAGTTCTGTCGTTTCCTGCCCCTTCTGGCCGATCGCGGCGCCCGGGTGGTGTTCGAATGCCGGGCCGGGCTGACCCGTCTGATGTCGACCCTGGATTCCCGGATCGAGGTGGTGGCCCTGGGCCATCCCCTGCCGCAGACCGATTACGCTCTTCCGATGATGAGCCTGGTGCATGCCCTGGGGCTCTCGATCGATCAGGTGGGCCGGGCCGGCCCCTATCTGTCGGCCCCGGCCGGTGCCGCCGATTTCTCCGACGTCGCCGGTCAGGCTGGGCTGAAGGTCGGCATCGTCTGGGCCGGCGGCGAAAGCCGGCGCGATAACCGGGTCCGCTCGTGCCGGGCGGTCGACATGGCGCCGTTGGCCGCCATCGCCGGATGTCGCCTGTTTTCGCTGCAAGTCGGACCCCAGTCGGGGCAGGTCGCCCAACTGGGAGACGCCGTCACCGACCTTTCCCCGCGGCTGGCCGATTTTGCCGATACCGCCGCCGCCATCGCCGCGCTGGATCTGGTGATTTCGGTCGATACCGGCGTCGTGCACCTGGCCGGCGCCATGGCCAAGCCGGTGTGGGTCCTGCTGTCGAAGCCCAGTAACGGCTTTCTGTGGATGCAGGAGCGGAGTGATTCCCCCTGGTATCCGTCGGCTCGTCTGTTCCGTCAAACGCAAAGCGGCGATTGGTCGGAACTGATATCGCAGGTCGGCAAAGAGATCATGTCGATGAATCCATAGTATATCTCCGCATGGGTCGTCCCGATGACTTGGGGTTTTTAGCGGGCTCAGCAGTAACCGTGGGTCCAGGCTGGATATGTTTGTGGCAAAACACTGTCCGTGGCCATGCTGCAGGGTGGTTTATGAATTGTTAAGGTTTTTGCGCCTTGGCGGGGCTTCGCGGGCTGCTTGAAATTCTGTCGAAAACCCATTGCGGACGGAAGGGCGTTGGGGTATAGTTTTAAGTAACCGAGCAGAGACCTGCTGCGGTTCTCTGCTCGAGTGACCCGGCAAAGCTGGGCCCGAGCTCTCAAGGCAAATAGCTAATCCAGAAAGGATTGTGCCATGGCTGAAAACGTAACACTCTCCGGCTCCATCCGTACCAACCTGCTGACCCTGCAAAAGACCGGTGATCTGGTCAACAGGACCAACAGCCGTCTGTCCACCGGCCTGCGCGTTGGCTCGGCCGTTGATGACGCCGTCAACTACTTCCAGGCCAAGTCCCTGTCCGACCGCGCGGCCGACTTGACGTCCCGCAAGGAAGGCATCGACCAGGGCATCAGCAGCCTCAAGTCCGCCATCGGCGGTCTCGAAGCGGTTGAAAAGCTGCTGGTGCAGATGAAGGGTGTGCTGCTCAGCGCGAAGTCCTCGACCGCCGCCGAGCGCGTCGATCTGGCCTCGCAGTTCAACACCCTGGCGACCCAGCTGACCGCGTTGTCGAACGATACCTCGTTCCAGGGCCTGAACCTGATCAACGCGACCGGCGCCAACCTGAAGGTGCAGTTCTCGGAAAAGACCTCGGCCATTCTGGACGTTGGTGGTACCGACAACCGCTTCTCGGCGATGGTCGGCTTCACCGCCGCCGGTGCCACGGTGATCGCTACCGCGGTGACCGGTCTGACCTCTGGTTGGTCGGCGATTTCCGCGAGCGTGTCGCTGTTCGACAACATCATCGAAAAGATGGACAGCGCGGTGACCACCGTGCGTTCGAACGGCAAGACCCTGGGTACCAACGTCGCCCTGCTCCAGACCCGTCTGGACTTCACCAAGGCGTATGTGAATACCCTGAAGGAAGGCGCGGACAAGCTGACCCTGGCCGACCTGAACGAAGAAGGTGCCAACCTGGTGTCGCTGCAGACTCGTCAGCAGCTCGGCATCCAGGCGCTGTCCTTCGCCGGTCAGCAGGACCAAGGTATCCTGAGGCTCTTCGGCTAATCTAACCGAAGTAGTCGTCAGTTCTAGGATTGGCGGAAGAAGGCATGTTGTCTTCTTCCGCCTTTTCCTTTTTTGGCGCTATTGCGCTTTCACAAACCGTTAATTCATTGGTGGTATCACGGATTCCAGAAGACGCGCTGGGCACGTGCGCCAAGGAGGAATGATGAGCTATCCGCCAAACCAAGGCCGCTATTCCAATATTCCGGCGCCGGGGAATCCCCGCCTGACCGAGGCATGGGCTTTGACCGAAGCGGCGCGCCGGATCGCCGACTCTCAGCGGCCCGACGCCGAGCCGGGGGCCTTTCTGGCGGCGATTCGTCTGAATTGGCGGCTGTGGACCATTTTTCAGGCCGAACTGACCTCGCCCAACACCGAGGTCCCGATGGAATTGCGCCTGAACATGCTGTCCTTGTGCAATTTCGTCGATAAGACCACCGTCGATATCATCGCCGAGCCGGTGCCGGCCAAGGCCGAAATCCTGATCACCATCAACCGGAACATCGCCGCCGGCTTGTTCACCACGCCCTCGGACCAGGGTGCGTCGAGCGAGACACCGCCCGCCGCGCCTCCGGGAAGCGCCGATTTCAGCGCCTGATCGTTCTTCCAGACAGTGGAGAGTTTAATGGTTGCCCACGACATCCTGGCGCAGGCCAGCGCCGCGCTTGACCATTCTGATCTCGAAGAGGCGCTCAACATCGCCGAGCGCAATCTGCAAAATCCGGAGCATCAGGTGGACGCGGTTTGCGTCATGGCCGCCGTCGCCTATCGCCAGGATGATTGGGCCCGCTCGCTGCTGCTGCTCGAGCGGGTGGCCGAGCAGCCGAATGTGCCGAGCGACATCGACGAAGTGCTGGCGGTTCTCAATTGCCTGGTCGGTCGCCTGACCGACGCCTTGTTCCATGCCAAGGTCGCCTCGACCCGCAAGGTCGGCAACGTTCTCGAGCGTCTGTTCGGTCCGGAATTCCCCAAATTCGCCGACGCCTTCGCCAATATCGGCGAACGCCCGTTGCTGCGCCGCGCCAAGCTGGCGCTGCGCAACGGCATGCGTCCGGCCGCCCGCAACCTGGTCGAACAGCACCTGTCGCTCACCAACAACGACATCGATGCTCTGGATTTCCTGTCGGCCCTGCTCGAGGAAGACGGCGCCCACGAGGAAGCCATCGGCGTCCTGCGGAGCGTGCAGACTCTGGGCGGCCAATCGGCCACCTTGCTGTCGCGACTGGCGCGCAGCCTGATGGCCACCGGCGACCGCGACGCCGCCCTGGCGTGTCACGATTTGGCGATGGCGCGGGCTCCGTCATCGATCGCCATTCACGCGGCCGCGCTGGAAGCGTGGGAGCACCATCCCCATGCCGAAGGCCGCCGTCACCAGGCCTGCCTGGAATCCTGGCGCAAATTGGTGATGGCCAAGATCCCCAAGGTGGTGCGACCCTTGCCGCCGTTGGCCGCCGGCGGGCGGCGGACCGTCGGTTATTTGTGTTCGAACGTCTCCGACGAAGCGGTTCGCTTCATGATCGGACGGATCGCCGCGCGCCATGACCGGGCTCGTTTCAACGTCATCGGGTTCGGGTCCGGCGATTTGGCCGACAATGCCAACCTGGCCTTCCGCAATTCGTTCCTGCGCTGGCGCGAGATCAGCCAGTTGGACGAATTGACCCTGGCCGCGCTGGTGCGCGGCGAAGGTGTCGATATCCTGATCGATTGCGATGGCTTGGCCGCGCCGGCCCATCACGGACTTTACGTTCGTAACGCCGCCCGCGCCCAATTGTCGTGGCTGAACATGCCGACCGGCGCGATGCTGCCCGGAGCGCATGGGACGCTGGCCGGTTCCGGCCTGCCCATGGGGCCTTATCTGCTGAACGCCGAGCGGGCCATCACCGCCGGCCTGCCTGCCGCCGCCAACGAGGGCACCATGACCTTCGGCGCCGACGTGTCGCTGGCCGACTTCAATCCCGACGTCGCCTTGGCCTGGAGCCTGGTGCTGCAAGCCCACCCCAACGCGCTTCTGGCGTTGCGTGACGACGGACATTTCTCGCAGCCCAAGCACACGGCGAACCTGGTCGAACTGTTCGGCAATTTCGGTGTCGCCCACCGCATCGACATCATTTCGTCCAGCACGGCCGAGTTCTGGAGCCAGGTCGATGTCGCCCTGGCGCCGTTCCCGTCGCTTCCGGTCTTCACCTATGGCGAGGCCCTGGGCGCCGGCATTCCGGTGGTGATCATGAATACCGGTCGAGCCGCCAGCTTCGCCGCGTCGGTGCGTGCCACCGGCCATGGCGAAACCATGGTGGCCGGCGACGTCAACCAGTATGTGGACCTGGCGGGCCGCTGGGCGTCGGACCTTGACCGTCTGGCCAACCATCGCCGCACCGGGGCGGCGGCCATCGACGCCTCGGCGCCGTTCAACGTCGATGCTTTCGTGAGCGGTCTCGAGGCCCATCTCGACGGGCTGTTCGCCGAGCAGCCTGTCGGCTAAAGGGGGGGGGCAGGAATGCCGGTGGGTGATCGTTACGCCGCCAATGTCGCTTTTCTGGGCGAGACCTATCCGGATCTCGCCCGCCGGCTGACCGGAGACACCGGGCCGATCCGGCCGATCCTGACCGATGGCGTTCCCACCGACATCCAGATCGTCGATCAGCGCCTTTATAATGGCGATGCCCGCGACATCGTGGTCACCCAGGTCCAGTCCTTCCTGGCCAAGCCCGCCCGCGTCGGCTACGACGCCAATTCCTTCAGTTCCGACAGCCTGGTGTCGCGCGCGTCCTATATCAATTTGCGTCGCGCCATGGCCATGCACAATCTCGACGTCATCCCGGCGGCGCCGGTGGTCCGTACCGGCTTCATGCTGATCTTCGGCATCGGGCTGGGCTACCACCTCAAGTCGCTGATCGAGGCGGTCGATGTCGAGCATGTGGTCATCGCCGAAGTGGTCGGCGAGTTCCTTGATATGTCCTGCCACGCCATCGACTGGCAGGAAATTCATCAATTGTGTGAAGCGCGCAAGACCAAGCTTCATATATTCGTCGCCGAGCAGCCCGGGCGTCTGGCCGGCGAGATCGGCGCGCTGATCACCGAAGTCGGAACCGTCTTGCTGGATGGCGTCTATTGCTTCCGCCATTACCCGCTATGGGCGCTGGACGAAGCCTATCGCCGCACCGTCAACGAATTTCCCCGCCACATCATGGCGCGCGGATATTACGAAGACGAACGCAAGATGATCCGCAACGCCATCACCAACCTGCACAAATGCGACTATTACCTGGTCGAGGGCTCGTTCCGCCCCCGCACCGACGTTCCGGCCTTCATCATCGCCTCGGGCCCGTCGGTGGACGAGGCCATCGCCACCGTCAAGGAATGGCGCGACCATGCGGTGGTGTTCTCGTGCGGCTCGTCGCTGCAGATCTGCCTGAAGCACGGCATCATCCCCGATTACCATGTCGAGCTGGAAAACGTGGTTGCGGTGAAGGACTTCCTGGATCACATCCTGGAAAAGAACCGGCACCTGTTTCCCGGCGACAAGTTCGACGGCATCAAGCTGATCGCCTCGGTGACCGTCAATCCCCGGGTGATGGCCTTTTTCGACGAGGCTTATTTCTTTTTCCGCGACAGCTCGGTCTCGACCAAATGTCTGGCCGAGGGCATCCCGATCATGTCGGCGGTGGGTCCCAACGTGTCGAACACCGCGGTCGCGGTGGCGGCGCGACTGGGCTTCGGCGAGATGTATTTCTTCGGCTTCGACTGCGGCTGGCGCGATTCCAAGACGCACCATTCCAAGGACACCGCCTATTACACCGCCGAAAAGCACAAGGTCGAGGAAGCGAAGGCCACCATCACGGTGCCGGGCAATTTCGGCGGCGAGGTGGAAACCGACACCACCCTGGATTGGAGCCGCGACATGATCGAGCAGAAGCTTAGGGGCTTCTCGATCAAGGCGTTCAATTGCTCGGACGGGGCCCTGATCGAAGGCGCTCTGCCGCTGGTGCCCGAGGGGCTGGTGCTCAAGGGGCCGGTTCTCGATCGTGCGGCGATCTTGGCCTCGATTCGGGACAATTCCCGCCTTTTCAAGGCCGGCGAGTTCCTTGAGCGCTTCGACATGGCCGATTTCGTGGCCGAGGTGGACGCGTTCAGCGAGGCGATCCTGGCGCTGATCGACCGCGCCAAGGCCGAGAAGCTGAGCTTCATGGACTTCCATGGATTGGTGTGGCCGTTGGTGCGCGACCTGCACAAAAGCCCGGATTACCGGCGTATCGGCTCGATGTTCGCCTGTTCGACCATGGCGATGATGAAGCTGGCCTGCTTCTTCCTCAACCGGGTCGAGGACCCGGCGACCCGCGAAGCCGTCACGCTGCAATTCTACGACGATTTCAAGGCCCTGCACGAAGAGATGCTGGTCGATGGCCGTCAGGTGATGGACGAAGCCCGCATCATGGTCGAAGGCGGCCCCGAGCCGGAATGGACCAAGGGCCTGCAGACCGTCGAGGGCACGACCTATTGACGCGTGAAAGCGCGACGAGCCCCGCCGTCACCGCACCTTGAAGATCGGCTCGACCGCCTTGCAGGGCAGGCGCTCTTCCAGCTTGCCGGTGGCCAATTCCTCGGCGAGGCGGCCGAAGGCCGTGTCATAGGCGCGCAGCACCACGCCCAGATCGTCCTCGGTGTGGGCAAAGCACAGATTGTGGCTGGCCAGCAGCAGCACGCCGTTCTGCATCACATGGTACGAGAACAAGGTCTTCATGGCCTCGACCCGCGCCTGGGGATGCGGCTTGAAGGCGAAAATCTTCCACGGCGCCTTGCCGACCATCGACACCACGTCCGACAGGCCGTGCTTGGCGGCCAGCGCTTCGGTCTCGGTGGCCAGAAGGTCGCCCATCTGCCACAGACGCTCGATCACCGGCTGGGATTTCATCTTGTCGATCACCGCGATCGACGCGGCCAGCGACAAGGTCTCGCCGCCGAAAGTGCCCGAGAAGAAGATGTTCTCCATCTCGTGCAGAATGTCGGCGCGGCCGACCACCGCCGAGATGGGCATGCCGTTGCCCATGGCCTTGCCGAACGAGGCAAGGTCGGGGGTGACGCCGAACAAGGCCTGGGCGCCGCCCAGGGCATAGCGGAAGCCCGTGATCACCTCGTCGAAGACCAACAGCGCGCCGTGGGCGTGGACGATGTCCTTGACCTGTTGCAGATAGCCAGGCGCGGGCTCGACCGCGTTCATCGGCTCCATGATCAGGGCGGCGATTTCGCCGGGATGGGCCTTGAACAGGGCCTGCAGGGCGTCCAGGTCGCCATAGGGCGCCATGTGGGTCAGTTCGCGTACGGCGCCGGGCACGCCCTTGTTGCGGACGGTGGCGCCGATATACCAATCCTGCCAGCCGTGATAGCCGCAGGCGATCACCCGGTCGCGGCCGGTGAAGGCGCGGGCCAGGCGGATGGCGGCGCTGGTGGCGTCGGTGCCGTTCTTGCCGAACCGCACCGCTTCGGCGCAGGGGATGATCTCGACCAGGCGCTCGGCCAGTTCGGTTTCCAGTTCGGTGGCCAGACTTAAGGAAATGCCGTTGTTCAATTGGCTGCGGATGGCCTGATCGACGTCGGGGTCCTGATAACCCAGCACCACCGGCAAAAGCCCGGACACCAGATCGACATAGCAATTGCCGTCCACGTCCCACACCCGGCCGCCCTGGCCGTGGGTCAGGAACATCGGGGCGCCGGCCGGATACTGGATGTGGCTCTTGGAAAAGGTCTGGCTGCCCAGCGGGATGACCTTTTCCGCCCGCTTCAGCAACTCGCCCGAGACCTTGGCGCCCCGCCAGGCCGGAGCCTTCTCGGCCCGCAGCGTCTTGGCGAAGCCGGCATTGCGGACGATCTTGCGGTTGATATCGCGTAGGTCCGGGTTGGCTTCCAACACCGCCCACACCTCCATCCATGAAGGCGGGGTGGCCTTGGCCGGCAGGCGGGCCAGGACGGCGGAAAGGAACTCGAAATCCTTATCCTCGTCCAGGGTCCAGCGCTCGGCCTGCAGGCCGGGCAGCGGCGCGATGACGCATTCCTGGCGGAAACGGTGGCGGTTATCGCGCAGGAACGGCGTGACGTGTTCGCGCTCCATCGGGCGATTGGCTTCGGCGGCGGCCGCTTCCAGCGCGGCCCGGGTGAACACTTCGCAATCCAGGCCATCGGGCCAGGTGGCGGGCGCGATATTGCTGGCATAATCGAGTTTGCGGGCTGCGCGCAGCGCCACCACCGAGCCCGCCACCCACGGGTCGAGCAGCGGGCAATCGCCGGTCAGGCGGATGATGATGTCGGCCTGCTCGGCGCGGGCGGCCAGCAGGAAGCGGTCCAGCACGTCCTCTTCCGAGCCGCGATGGCAGGGCACGCCATGGGCGGTACACCAGGCGGCCAGCGCATCGTCGGCCGGCTGGTCGGTGGTGGCGACCACTGCCCGGTCGATGCCGGGGATGGCCTGGGCGGCGGCGACCACATGGGCGATGACCGGCTTGCCGGCCAGGTCCATCAGGGCCTTGCCGGGCAGACGGGTCGAGGATTGGCGGGCCTGGATGATGGCGATGGTCTTCATGACGGCAATCCTGCGATGCGGCGGGCGGTGATCAAGCGGTCAAGGACGTCCAGCGCCTCGCGGCCGGGGCACGAGGGCTGGGCCTCGCCCCGGCAGCAGGCCAGGAACGATGTCATTTCGTCCAGGTAATCGTCGGCATAGGCGCCGGGGAATTGGTGCTCGGCCAGGGCGACGCCGTCGCCACGGACGATGCTCATCTTGCGGGCATCAAGGTCCAGATGCATCGCCGCCTCGGTGCCATAGACCAGGGTGTGGCGGCGCCGCGGCCGGCTGACGAAATCCACATGGACCAGCGATTGGGCGCCGCCGGGATGGACCAGCACCATGTCGGCCAGGTCCTCGGATTCCAGTCCCAGGGTGCCGGTATGGGCGGCGACACAGGCCTTGACCTCGGGCACCCCCAGCAGGAAGGCGGCCAGGTCGAATTCGTGGACGATGTCGAAGATGACGCCGCCGGTCCTGGGGTCGTTGGCATAGCCCTGGCGGAAATCGGTGCCGGGCCGCCAATGGGGCAAATAGTCGGCCAGTTCCAGCCTGGCCCACAGCGGTCGGCCCAGATGGCCCTCGCGGATGGCGCGGTGGGCCTGCAGCACCGCCGGATGGTGGCGCAAATTGAAGCCGACGGCGACCACCTTGCCGGATTCCTCGGCCTGGTCCAGCAGGGCGGCCAGGCCTTCGGTGGTGTGGGCCAGCGGTTTTTCGACGAACAGATGGCAACCGGCATCCAGGCCGGCTCGCATGTCCTCGAAATGGCGCCCCGACGGCGAGGCGATCACCGCGGCGGTGGCGGCGGCCAGCGCCTCGTCGCGATGAACCGCCGGCAGGCCGCCTTCGGCCGCCAGCATCGAACGGCGTTCCTCGGACGGGTCATAGCCGATCACCCGGACGCCCAGCGACAGCAGGTTGCGGGCATGGCGCAGCCCGATCGAGCCCAGGCCCAGGACGGCGATCACGACGTACCCCCCAGGATGCGCGCCAGCGACGAAACCACCCGCGCGACGTCGTCGTCGGTCATGCCGACGAACAGCGGCAGGGTCAGGCAGCCGGAATAATAGGCATCGGCCCCGGGCAGGGACAGCAGGCCGGTGCGCTGGCGGTAATAGGGCTGGCGGTGGACCGGCAGGTAATGGACCTGGGTGCCGATGCCGTCGGCGGCCAGGGCCCGCATCACCTGGGCCCGGCTGGTGCCGGCGGCGGCGAAATCGATATGGACCACCTGGATGTGCCAGGACGGCTTCGACCATGGCACCTCGGGCAGCAAACGAACCAGTGGGGCGAGGCCGGCCAAGCGCTGCTGGTACAGCCCGTGCAGGCGGGCGCGTTCGGCCGTGAAACGGTCCAACTTGGCCAACTGGCTGCGGCCCAGGGCGCAATTGATGTCGCTGGCCCGGTAATTGAACCCGGGCGCAGCCATTTCGTAATACCAGGGATTGGCCTGGCCGTCGGAATCGAAGGCCTGGTCGGGGCACAGGAAGGCGCCGGCATCCTTGCTCATGCCGTGGCTGCGCAAGAGCTTAAGCCGGGCCGCCAATGGCTCGTCGCGGGTGGTGACGGCGCCGCCTTCGCCCATCGCCACGGTCTTGACCGGGTGGAACGAAAACACCGCCATGGTCGATTGCCGGCAGCTGCCCGCCGCATCCCAATCGGTGCCGCGGCGCTGACGGGCGCCCAGGGCGTGGCAGCCATCCTCGATCACCGCCAGATTGTGACGTGCGACCAAGGGCGCCATCGCTTCCAGATCGACGCACTGTCCGTTCAGATGCACCGGCAGCACGGCGCGGGGGGTCAGCGAGCCCACCCGCGACAAGGCCTGTTCCAGGTGGTCCGGCCCCATCAATCCGGTGACGGGATCGACATCGGCGAACACCACCTCGGCCCCGACATAGCGGGCGCAATTGGCGGTGGCCAGGAAGGTCAGGCTGGGTACGATGGCGGCGTCGCCCGGCCCCAGCCCCATGGCCAGCGCGGCCAGATGCAGGGCAGCGGTGCCGTTGGCGCAGGCTACCGCGTGGGGGGCGTCGCAGCGGGCCGCCAGATCGGCCTCGAAGGCGGCGACCTCGGGGCCGGTGGTCAGGAAATCACCCTGCAGCACTCTGGCGACGGCGGCCAGATCGTCATCCTCGATCAGCTGCCGCCCATAGGGCAGGAATGGCGGGCTCATACCATCATGCGGCTGATCATTCCCAGCAGCTCGCCCTCACTCAGCCACCAATCGTTGGAATCGCTGGCATAGCGGAAGCCTTCAGCGACCGGCTTGCCGCCGGCGGCCGGGGCGTCGGTCTCGACGAACCGCATGATCGGCTGGATCACGAAATGGTCGTCATATTCGAAGGCGGTGCGGGATTCTTCCTCGGCGATCATCACTTCGTGCAGCTTTTCGCCCGGGCGGATGCCGATCACCCGGTGCGGCAGGTTCGGACCCAGGCACTTGGCCAGGTCGGTGATGCGCATCGACGGGATCTTGGGGATGAAGATTTCACCGCCGGTCATCAGATCATAGGACGACAGCACGAAATCGACGCCCTGCTGCAGGGTGATCCAGAAACGGGTCATGCGGTCGTCGGTGATCGGCAGATGGTCGGTGCCCTGCTTGATCAGGCTTTGATAAAGCGGCACCACCGACCCGCGCGAGCCGACCACGTTGCCGTAGCGCACCACCGAGAAGCGGGTGCGCGAGGTGCCACGCAGATTGTTGGCGGCAACGAAGACCTTCTCGGCGGCCAGCTTGCTGGCGCCGTACAGGTTGACCGGGTTGACCGCCTTGTCGGTGGACAGCGCGATCACCGCCTCGATGTCGTTGTTGAGCGCGGCCCACACCAAATTCTCGGCGCCCCAGACATTGGTGTGCAGGCATTCGGTGGGGTTGTACTCGGCCACCGGCACATGCTTCAGCGCCGCCGCGTGGATGACGATATCGACGCCGCGCAGCGCCATCATCAGCCGTTCGCGGTCGCGGACGTCGCCGATGAAATAGCGGATGGCGGGATAGCGGCTTTCCGGGAATTCGCGCGCCATCTCGTATTGCTTCAACTCATCGCGCGAGAAGATGATCAGGCGGCGGACGTCATAGCGTTCCAGGACGGTGCGGGCGAATTGGTGGCCGAACGAGCCGGTGCCGCCGGTCACCAGGATGGACTTGCCCTTGAGCTTGTCGCCGAGGTCACGGCGGAAGGTATTGAGAATCGGCACCGGTCATCCCCTGTTGTTCGTGAAAAAGTCCCTCGGCTTCGCCTCGGTGTACTTTTCCCCGATTTTGTTGGGTAAACCCGTGCTCAAGCAAGCTCTCCGCGCGGGTTTTGGTCTTTTCCCGCCTTTAGGCGGCCGTCAAACATGAAAAATAGGCGCAGGGCCGCCCCAAGCCTATTTTTCTCCTTTTGAATCAACGTGCAAAAGTACACTGAGCGAAGCGAAGGACTTTTTCACGAGTGACTCCCCCTACGGGTCATGGAAAACGGGCGGTGGTGCGTCCTGCGCATCCTCCCGCCCGCGAATCCTGGCTGTCAAAGCATTAAGATTTCCCTGCGTCCAGGCCGTCAATAGCCATAGGCCTGATACATGATGTCGGTCATGGACTGCTTCTTGACGCCCCAGTCGGTCATCAACAACTGCTGGATCAAGGTCGAGGCGGTGCCCTGGGTCAGGGCCAGCGAATTGTTGAGGAAGCCAAAGCGCGCCTTGGCGGCCTTGATTTCCGCCTGCTTGGCATCAAGGTTCTCTTCGGCGACGGCGGCGAACTGCTTGTTCAGTTCATCGACCTCGGCCTTCATGGTGGTGCGGGCGGCGGACAGGCCGGCCTCGTCGTTCAGGAATGCGCGCTCGGCCCGAGAGACCACCAGATGGGCGGCCGAGATGTCGGTGGCGGCCCGGTCCTTGTCGGCCTGGGTGGCGAAATTGTTGTAAAGCCAGGCGTTCAGCACGGTTCCGCCGCCGCGCGTCAGCGTGCCGGTATAATCGACGCCGGCTCCGCCATCGTCATAATGGAAGGTGATGGCCCCGGTCCCGGTGTCGAGCGAGGTCACCGACAATTTCGAGAATTCCAGGCTGGTCCCGTCATCGGCTTCCATCGCATAGGTCTTGATGCTGGGATTGAGCCGTTTGCCGTCGGACAGTTCGATCGAGTAATCGTTGCCGATGAACTTGCGATCGACCGAGATCACCGTGCCGTGGCCGCCATCGACCTGATCGACCCGATCGGACCATTGCCCCAATCCGTTGGTCGGATTGGCGATCAGGCTGTCGGGCTGGTGATAGCGCACGCCGGCATATTGGTTGAGGGTGCTGAAATTGTGGTCGAATGCCTCGTAGGCCGCGGAATCGGCGTTGGTCCGCATGTAGATCAATTCGTCGCGGATGTCGTCGACCTTCTTCAGCGCGGTCTGAGCGCGCGACAGATAGTCCGAGACGTTGATCGCCTTTTCGCTCAACTTCTCGACTTGCCGCTCGATGTCGCTTTCCTTCGAGCCGTCGTACTTCTCGTTGATGCGGCGTATTTCCTCTTCCATACGCAGCGCCGAGCCGAGCTTGAGATTCAAGCGCGCGCGATCAGCCATGCTCTGGTAGAGAGAGAATTGTACCGAGTTCCCAGCCATTCTGCACCTCCTCGTCCCGCAGCGGGTGACGAGATCGACAATTCTGTCGAAGATTGCTCCTATCCAAAGCCTAGCACGGGGGCAGGGCGATCGCCAGGGGAATCTTGGGGGTGGCCTTGTGTCTAGGTCCCTGATTGTGTTAATATTTTCTTCATCGGGTCGGTAGAATTCCGGCCTCCCCATGGCTGAAACGCTCATGATCAGCGGGATTGGATACGGACAGGGGCTCGTCAGTCGGCCGGTCGGCGTGTTGGACGCCGCGGCGAGCGCTGGGCTGCGCCGGTTCAACCAGGGCGTCAGCGGCCTGTCCGGCACCTCGTCCCAGGCCCCTGTCGGGCTTAATCTGGGCGAGGGGCGGCTGGCCTTGTCGGCCGCCGTCGGTGGCGCCGACACCGTCATTACCGAACTGACCAACCTGAAGGACACCGTCGAGAAGGCCCGGGGCCTGTCGGTGCCCAGCTATCGCGGCGACACCAATGTTTTCGCCCTGCAGGCCGAGGCCGACCAGACGGCCGCCAATATCGATCAGGCGGTGGATTTGTCGTCGGCGGGCGGCACCAACCTGATCGGCACCCCCACCACCAATGTCCGCATCAGTTCGCCCAACGGCACCATCGCGGTGACGGTGCAGCCGCTGACCGCCCGCGAACTGGGGGTGTCGCAGCTGGATCTGACCACCGAGTCCGGAATCGAGGCGGCCTTGTCGACGGTCCAGGCGGCGCTGACGACGGCGACCTCGCGGCGCGAGCTGCTGGCGGCGGTGTCCGACGAACTGGGCAACAGCCAGCGCTTCACCGCCCGGCTGGCCAGCTCGCTCAACGAATTGTCCAGGTCGGCCACCGGTACTTATCTGAAGACCGGGGCGTCGCTGGACATCCGCGCCTGATCATCCCGCCTTCGAACTGACCATGTCCCAATCCATCGGCTCGCCGCGCTTGATGGCGCGCCGGGCGGTGCGGCCCAGGATGTCGGGCAGGTATTTGGGCTTGAGGCCGAAGCCCGGCCGGATCGAGCGGACCTTGGCCTCGGTCAGCACCTCGCCGGCGGCGATGTCGGCGACGGCGTAAAGCGAGCGGCGGAACTGGCGCAGGCCGGTTTCCGACGCCTCGACGTCATAGGTGACGCGGCCCAGCGCTTCCCAGGCGGCCCGCGTGCCGCGCACCAGTTCGGCCAGTTCGGCCGGTTCCAGCGAGAAGGCGGCGTCGGGGCCGCCATCGGCGCGGGCCAGGGTGACGTGCTTTTCGATCACGGTAGCCCCCAGCGCCACGGCGGCCACCGACACGGCGACGCCCATGGTGTGGTCGGACAGGCCGGCCTGGACCCCGAAGGCGGCGGCCAGGTGGGGCAGGGTGCGCAGGTTGGCGTCGGCCGGCGGCGTCGGGTATCCCGACACGCAATGCAGCAAGATCAGGTCGTAGCAGCCGTTGTTGCGGGCGGTGGCGACCGCTTCCTCGATCTCGCCCAGGCCGGCCATGCCGGTGGACATGATCATCGGCTTGCCGGTGGCGGCCATGCGGGCGATCAGCGGCAGATCGACCAGCTCGAACGACGCCACCTTGTAGGCCGGGGTGTTCAGGCTTTCCAACAGGTCGATGGCGGTGGGGTCGAAGGGCGTGGAAAAGACGGCAAGCCCCAACTCGGCCCCCTTGGCGAACAGGGCCGGGTGCCAGTCCCATGGGGTCTGGGCTTCCTGGTAAAGGTCGTGCAGCGTGCGCCCGTCCCACAGGCCGCCCTGGATGACGAAGCTGGGATCGTCATGGGCGATGGTGATGGTGTCTGCGGTATAGGTTTGAAGCTTGACCGCGTCGGCGCCCGCCGCCTTGGCCTCCTCCATCATTTTGAAGGCGCGGTTGATGTCGCCCATGTGGTTGGCCGACAGTTCGGCGATGACATAGGGCGGATGGGTCGCGCCGATCAGGCGGCCGGCGATGGCAATGGCCTCGGGAACATGGGGCAGCATGCGGCTCCTTTCAGGCGGGCGGGCGTTCGGCGCGGATGATTATCGTCATGGCTGCGACCGGCTGACCAGCAAATCCCGCACCTCGGCCAGCGAGGCCAGGCGCCGCGCCCCATCGGGCAGCGGCTGGTGGCTGCCGACCAGGCAGGTGGGGATGGAAGCGGCCAGGGCGGCCATGGCGCCGGCGGGCGAATCCTCGACCGCCAGCGAGTCCCCGGCGGCCGCGCCGGTCAGGGCCAGGCCGGCCAGATAGGGGTCGGGATGGGGCTTGCCGCGGGCGACGTCGTCGCCGCCCACCACCAGCGGCACCAGGGGCGCCAGGCCCGAGCGGGCCAGCCATTCCCGGGCCATGGCGCGCCCGGCCGAGGTGACCAGGCAGCAGCGCCAGTGACGGGCGTGGGCCTCGTCCAGCAATTCGCGGGCGCCGTCCATGGCCCGCACGTTGGGATATTCCTCGTCCAGGATGTCCAGCCAGCGGCGATGGATGGCGGCGGCCTCGAGCCCCAGCCCGTGGCGGGCCACCAGGATCTTGGCGCATTGCCACAAGGGCGGACCGTTCAGGCTGTCGAAGGCCTGGTCGGTGTCGGGCAGGCCCAGTTCGGCCATCAGACGGGCGAACACCAAGCGCATGATGCCCAGACTGTCGGCCAGGGTGCCGTCCATGTCGAGAAGCAGGGCGCGGGGCGGGGTGTGATTCATGTCGCGATTGAACCAGCCGGGGCAATCGGGCGCAAGCGCTTCCCGCGCGTGACTTTCGCCCGCGCTGTCGGTTATAAGGCGGCACCCGCCAAGGAGGTTCCGATGGAAAACCGCGAGATGTTCGACGAGATCAACGCCCTGATCGGCGCCATCGCCAAGGCGTTCGACACCAGCGAGATCGACGTGGTCACCGCCATCGAGCAGGGCCGCCTGGGCATGGAGATGCTGGCCGACGACCAGGGCCGCAACTACATCGCCGCCACCTTGGACGAGCGGGTCGCCCGCATCTACCAGGGCGCCATCTTCCGCCCCGACGACCAGCCCGAGGCCGAAGCCGAGGACAAGGACGAGGATTGCGGCGGCGGGTGCACCTGCGGAAAGTAGGGCCACCCCTTTAATCCCGGCTGTGCGCTTCCCAACTCTTCTGCAAAGGGGAAATCCCGCAGGGAGGACGTGCCATGATCAGCGCCAGCGATACCCATTCGACCGACGGCATTCATCTGAAAGCGGTGACGCTTGACCATCCATGGCGGTGGCTGTCCGCCGGCTGGCTGGATATGTGCACCGTGCCGGGGGTCAGCTATCTTTACGGCGGTGTCTTCACCGCCATCGGCTTCCTGCTGCTGTTCTTCCTGGATCAGATCGAGATGGCCTATCTGATCCTGCCGCTGGCCTTCGGCTTCGCCCTGGTCGGCCCGGTGGCGGCCGTCGGTCTGTACGAGGTCAGCCGCCGCCTGACGGTGGGGCAGAATGTCAGTCTGGGCGACGCCATTGGCGCCTTGCGGCGCAACGGCAGTCAGATCGCCCTGGTCGGCATGTTCCTGCTGATCGCCTTCCTGGCCTGGGTGCGGCTGGCGATGCTGGAATTCATGCTGTTCTTCGGCTCGGCCCCGCCCTCGCTGGACCATCTGGTCGATGCCATCATGCTGTCGCCGCAAAGCGTTCCGTTCCTGGTGGTCGGCACCGTGACCGGCGGCGCGCTGGCCTTGGCGGTGTTCGCCATGACCGCCATCGCCATCCCCATGCTGATCGATCGCCCCGAATGCGATGCCATGACCGCCATGCTGACCAGCCTGGACACGGTGCGGCACAATTTCCGGCCGATGATGCTGTGGGCCGGGCTGATCGCCTTCTTCACCCTGTTCGGCCTGTCCTTGTTCTTCGTAGGCCTGGTGGTGACCCTGCCGCTGGTCGGCCATGCCAGTTGGCACGCTTACCGGGATCTGGTGGAGTAGCGTTTGGTCGGGCATGACAATTACCCCGGAACACGGCATCCTGCCGGAAACGGCAACGGGGAAACGTCATGGAGAACGGATTGCTTGTGAAGGTCGAGGGCGCGGTCGCCACCCTAAGGCTGACCCGCCCGCAGGTCCATAACGCCCTGGACGATTCCCTGATCGCCAACCTGACCCAGGCCTTCCAGAAGCTGGGCGTCGCCGAAGCGGTGCGCGTCATCGTTCTGGAAGCCGAGGGCAGAAGCTTCTGCGCCGGTCTGGATGTCAGCTGGGTCAAGCGTGGCGCCGACCAGTCCCGCGAAGATGGCCAGCGCGACGCCATGCAATTGGCGGTGATGGTCGATGCCATCGACCGCTGCCCCAAGCCGGTGATCGCCTTGGTTCAAGGGGCCGCCCTGGGCGGCGGCGTCGGTCTGGTGGCCGCCGCCGACATCGCCATCGCCGCCGAGGAAGCCAGCTTCGCCCTGACCGAGGTCCGCCTGGGCCTGGAAGCCACCATCATCGGGCCGCAGGTGATCGCCGCCATGGGGGCCAGGGCCAGCCGCCGCTATTGGCTAACCGGCGAGCGCTTCGACGCGCGCGAGGCCTTCCATACCGGCCTGGTCCACGCCGTGGTGGCCGCCGACAAGCTGGCCGAGGCGCGTGACCGCATCGTCGAATCCTGCCTGAAGGGGGCGCCGGCCGCCATCGCCGGCTCGAAGGAAGCCATCCGCCTGTTGTCGGAAGCCGAGACCGGCCCCGATCTGATGCGGCTGATCGCGCACCGTTTCGCCGATTGCCGCCAGGGTGACGAGGCGAAGGAAGGCGTGGCCTCGTTCCTGGAAAAGCGCAAGCCCTCGTGGTCGGTCTAGGGCAGGGGGGGAACCAGATGCTTGCCGAATGTCTGCAAGGGATTCGCGTCCTTGACCTGACCCAGTACATCCCCGGTCCGTTTGCCACCCAGTGGCTGACCGACCTGGGCGCCGAGGTGGTCAAGGTCGAGCCGCCGATCGGCGACCCGATGCGGACCATGGGGCCGGTCGATGCCGACGGCACCACGCCCTTTTACAAGCTGGCCAACCGCAACAAGACCATCGTCCGTCTCGACCTCAAGACCGAAGCGGGTAAACAGGCGATGGCCGGTCTGTTGGCCAAGGCCGACGTGCTGGTCGAGGCCTATCGCCCCGGCGTGCTGACCCGGCTGGGTTTCGGCCCCGAGCGCCTGGCCGAACTGAATGCCCGCCTGATCCATTGCTCGCTGTCGGGTTATGGTCAGACCGGACCGCATGCGCCGGTGGCCGGCCATGATTTGACCTATGTGGCGCTGACCGGCGGCTTGTGGGCCAGCGGCACCGCCGACCGCCCGGTGATGACCTTCCCGCCGCTGGCCGACCATGCCGGCGCCATGCTGGCGGTGATCGGCATCCTGTCGGCCCTGGTCCGCCGGGGCGTTTCCGGCAAGGGGGCGCGGCTGGATTTGTCGCTGTCGGAAGCGGCGTTGTCGTGGATGGGCGGCGTGCTGACGGCGGCCAAGCGGTTCGGCCATGTCGGGCGCGAGGACGACATCATCAATGGCGGGGCCGGTTTCTATCGCATCTACAAGACCGCCGATTCCCGCTTCGTCGCCCTGGCGGCCATCGAGGAAAAGTTCTGGGAACGCTTCTGCATCGCCGTCGAGCGGCCGCACTGGATCACCCGTCAGTCCGAGCCGATGCCGCAAAACGAACTGATCTCGGACCTCGACGCCCTGTTTCGCAGCAAGGACCGCGATGCCTGGGTCGCATTGCTGGCCCCGGTTGATTGCTGTTTCGAGCCGGTGCTGGAACCGGCCGAAATCGCCCGTCATCCGCAATGGAAGGATCGCGGCATCGTCCAGGACGGCATCGATCGCGATAACCTGGCCGAGGTGCTGCTGCCGGTCTTCCTGGACGGCGCCCGCGCCGCTCACCGTCGCCCGTTCAAGGAAGAACCCGTCGAGGCGGTGCTGGACCTATGGCGCTAGACCTTCCCGTCCATGGCGGCGACCTGGCGGCGGCCGATTCCCGCTGGGGCAAGCCCGCCGCCGGCTGGCTGGACCTGTCGACCGGCATCAATCCCTGGCCCTATCCGGTCGGCCACCTGCCGGCCACCGCCTGGACCCGCCTGCCGGGCCAGCCCGAGGAACAGGCGGCCCGGGCCGCGGCCCGCCACGCCTTCGGCTGCCCTTCGGCCGATGTGGTGATGGCCGGCGGCAGTTCGGCGCTGATCCTGGCCTTGGCCTTCTCGCAGGCCCCATCGGCGGTCGCGGTGGTCGGCCCGACCTATGGCGAGCATGCCCGCGCCTGGTCGCTGGCCGGCCATAAAGTCACCGAGATCGATTCCTTGCCGGATGCCGGCGAGGTGGTGGTCGTGGTCAATCCCAACAATCCTGACGGCCGCCTTATCCCGCCGGCCCATCTGCGGACCCTGGCCGAACGTTGCCGCCTGCTGGTGGTCGACGAGGCCTTCGGCGAGGTCACTCCCGACCGGTCGGTGGCGGCAAGCGCGTCGGATCGTCTGGTGGTGTTGCGCTCGTTCGGCAAGTTCTATGGCCTGGCCGGTCTCAGGCTCGGATTCGCCCTGACCGGGGCCGCACTGGGGGCTCGTCTCACCGAACGGCTGGGGCCGTGGCCGGTGTCGGGCATGGCGCTGGCGGTGGCGGCCAAGGCGCTGGCCGACGATGGCTGGGCCCAGGCGACGCGGGCGCATTTGGCCAACATGGCCGACCGCCTGGACGAGGTGCTGATCCGGGCCGGTTTGAATGTGGTCGGCGGCACCAGCCTGTTCCGGCTGGCCGCCCACCCGCAGGCGGGGATGATCTATGACCGGCTGGGCCGGGCGGGCATCCTGGTCCGCGCCTTCGCTGGAAGGCCCAATCTGTTGCGGCTTGGCCTGCCCGCCACCCAGGCCGAGCTGGAGCGGCTGGGGGCGGCGTTGTGAGCGCGCTGACCCTGGCTGCCTTCGACGGCGACGACACGCTGTGGCACAACGAGCCCTTGTTCTGGGCGACCCAGCAGCGCTTCGCCGAATTGCTGGCGCCCTTCTGCCCGGCCGACCATCTGGCCGAGAAGCTGCTGGCCACCGAGATCGCCAATCTGGCCCTGTTCGGCTATGGCATCAAAGGCTTCGTGCTGTCGATGATCGAGACGGCCCTGGAGGTGTCGGGCAACCAGGTGCCCAACGCGGTGATCCAGGAATTGCTGGATCGCGGCAAGGACATGCTGGCCCATCCGGCCCATCTGCTGGACGGCGCCCGGGCCGGGCTGGACGCGGCGCGCGCCCTGGGGCTGAAGACGGTGCTGATCACCAAGGGCGACCTGTTCGACCAGGAAGGCAAGCTGGCCCGCTCAGGCCTGGCCGAATTGTTCGACGCGGTGGAAATCGTCTCGGAAAAGGACGAGGCGACCTACCGGACGCTGTTCGCTCGCCATGGCGACGGGCCGCAAAGCTCGGTGATGATCGGAAATTCGGTGCGGTCCGATATCTTGCCGGTGCTGGCGGTGGGGGCGGCGGCGATCCATGTCCCCTATGCCATGACCTGGGCCCACGAACGGGCCGAGCCGCCGACGGACCACCCCCGTTACCGCCGGCTGGACAGCCTGAACGAGCTGGGCGCCCTGTTGGGCGTTTTATAATTCATCAACAAGGGGGGAATGGGGCGAGTGATCGGATTCGAACCGACGACATCCAAGACCACAACCTGGCGCTCTAACCAACTGAGCTACACCCGCCACCGGGAAGGCCGCATGTGTACCCAAAGGGACGGGGGGTCGTCAAGGGGGAGTTTGTCCGAAGGTTGATTGCCGGCCGGCCGCCCCAATTTGGCCACAATCCGGGTCGACGGTGAACGGCCCGGATCAGGAGGCCCCGACGATGACCCGTCCAAAATCCTATCTTGCGCGCATGATGATCTTTCTGGCCCTGGTGGCGGGCGTCGCCGCCATGCTATGGCCAGGAATCCTGACCGCCTATTCGTACAATCCGGCGCTCAACGGACTGATCTTCGGCGTCTTGCTGATCGGGATCATCCTGAATCTGCGCCAGGTCGCCATGCTGGGGCCGGAAGCGGCCTGGGTTGAAAGCTGGCAGCGCGGCCAGCCGGTCACCTCGGGGCGATTGCGGCTGCTGGCGCCGATGGCGTCGATGCTGGGCGAACGGCAGGAAAGGATCAGCCTGTCGGCCATGGCCTTGCGCTCGCTGCTGGATTCCATCGCCGCCCGCCTGGACGAAAGCCGCGAACTGGCCCGCTACATGGTCGGGCTGCTGATCTTTCTGGGCCTGCTGGGCACTTTCTGGGGATTGTCGCAGACCATCGGCTCGGTCGGCGAGGTGATCCGGGCGATGGACGTGTCGGGCCAGGACCCGGCGGCGATGTTCGAGTCCTTGAAGGCCGGGCTGGAACGGCCCCTGGCCGGCATGGGGACGGCGTTTTCCACCTCGATGATCGGCCTGGCCGGGTCGCTGGTGCTGGGCTTCCTGGATCTGCAGGCGGGCCGAGCCCAGAACACCTTCTATAGGGCA